>NZ_CAXUBQ010000004.1:30096-207638 GCF_964249465.1 Ruminococcus sp. Marseille-P328
GAATATGGCGAGATAGCTCAGTTGGCTAGAGCACGCGGTTCATACCCGCGGTGTCGAGGGTTCGAATCCCCCTCTCGCTACTTTGCTGATAGTCTTTTATACGCACAGACTTTTCAGCAAAAGTTTTTTTAATTGAATATGGCGAGATAGCTCAGTTGGCTAGAGCACGCGGTTCATACCCGCGGTGTCGAGGGTTCGAATCCCCCTCTCGCTATTATAGATGTTGCAGATTGCAGCATCTATTTTTTTTATCTATCAGCGAAGCGGACCTGGAATGTCCGCTTCGCTACTTGCTCATGAACGCAGTCGCTCCGCGATCTGTCAGTGGGAGTTTTCAAGTCAAACGCCATAAAACTTGGCATGTATTTTTTCCAGTTAATAATTTTTAAAGGAGTAACTGCATGAATATTGACCCATCTATCCGTAAACTTCTTGATAATGAAGCTACCATCCACGAAGCTCAGATCCGCGCTTTGTTCCAGACTCTTGACCGCAGGTTTGGGCTTCGTGGAGCTTCTGTGCCTATCCGCTTTGGTTACGATGAGGCTGTACTTGGCTCTTATACACCTGCTTCTTCTCATGAAAAGGAAGGCTTCTATTTTTCCCTTCTGTTTATTGGTTATGCCGTAAAGAAGCCTCTTTCCAAAGAGGATCGCCTGGATCTTTATAAGCACGAATACGCCCATTATATGCAATACAATATGAAAATCCCGGCGCAGTATAACTGGCAGGCAGGAAAGCATGGGAGCGCCTGGAAATACTGCTGTTCTCTTGTGGGCGCCGCGCCTACTCCTTATTACAGAATCGGAGAAAGCCTTCTGAAGCACAATTATGACAAAGCTCTGAAAAACCCTATCCATGACAAGACAGTTCCCATCCGGGACACCTACCGCCGTGAACAGGCCTACAAAAGCGCCAAACATAGCGAAATAAAATTCCGGGTAAACGATGTGGTAACTCATCCCAAATTTGGGGAAGGTACTGTAGAGGAAATCGTACAGCTGTCCAATTCCGTCAGACTACATATCCGGTTTGCAGATGATGAGGTAAAAAAGATTGACCAGAAATGGCTGCTACGGTCTGGTCATAAATAGTTATATTTTTACAAAACCCAATAAACTTATCATATAAAAGGAGTAAAAAGCCATGAAAAAAAATCATCATCTACACCGGCAGATTCACCTCTGCCTCATCATTTTACTGCTTCTGTTTTGCAGTTCAAGCCAGGTATTTGCCGCAGCAAGGGTAAATGTGAAAAATACCAGGATTAAATTATCCGCCACAAAGCTTACCTATAATAAAAAGGTACAGCGTCCAAAAGTAAGAGTAACTTATAAAGGAAAAGTCTTGAAGGAAAAGAAAAACTATATTGTAAAGTACTCTAAAGGCTGCAAAAAAGTAGGAACTTACACGGTTCAGATTATTGGAAAAGGCACTTATACCGGTACTGTCAAAAAACAGTTTGTCATTTTACCGCCGAAAGCCCAGATAATGAATATCTATGCAAAAACAGCTGCTGCAACTGTAGTAGTAAAAAGACAAACCTCCCAGACCAATGGTTACCAGCTGCGCTATGCCACTAATTCAAAACTAAAAAATGCAAAAACTATAACAGTCAAAGGTAACAAAAACAACACAATTTTTCTCAATGGCCTCCGTGCCGGGACTACATATTATATGCAAACCCGCACTTACATGACCGTTAAAGGAAAAAAATACTATTCCAAATGGTCTTCTACAGGCCATTGCACAACAAACAGAGAGACAAACAGTACCCACCAAAGTGCAACCCCTACACCTACACCAACGCCTACATCCACACCGGTTCCTACACCCACACCGATTCCCAAAACTGATCTGCCTGCACACGATAAAGAAGGAACTGCACCAGCTAAATATACATATGAAATTTATGGTCTGGACAAACAGAAGGCAGATATTTACACCCGTTGTCCCAAACCTTTTTTTATAAAGACAGACAATCCGGATCCGAACTCTTTTTCCTTGATTTTTAATGGAAATGACTCGCGGACCAGCGCATACAGAAGTGGTTCATCTCGTTTCTTTGATGATATTCCTTTAGAAAACAATGACTCAGAAACTACTTCATTAGAGAAAGTAAAAGGCGGTTATATCAAATACGCGATATTTTGGGAAGCAGGAACCAACACTGTAGAATTCAGGGAATATTCATCATCAGGTTATACGGTTGCAAATACAGTGACATTAAATGTTCTGGATTATGATCAGGCAAAAAACGCATGGATGATTGACATTATTAACAAAACTACAACTGCTGATATGACTCCTTTTGAAAAGATGGACGCTATAAGTGCCTACCTCAGAGAACCAGGCCGCTTTAAATATTTAACACAATATAACGATGATACAGTCAATCTGGCAGCAGATCCCAATGTTCCATTTTTTGTAACTTACCGTTGGGACTCTAGCACATCACCGGCAATTCTCGGTAAGTTCGCTGAATTAGTCGGTGGATTTGATGATATTCATTATTGCTTTAATGATTATCCGGTTGGCTCTCCATCATGGTCCATATGGCATTATGTGGTAAAGCTTACTATAGGAAATGAGACGCGAAACTACGCCGTTTGCCCAATGGCTTCAACCGGCAACGTTGAAGAAATCAAAATGATTGATTTTTCCGATCTGAGTAATATGCGAAAGTTCGGATAATCTTAATTTAACAAATCAAATAAGTCCCCATCCCACTGTTTTAATTGCAAAAAACAGTGAATGGGGACTTTTTTCGATTATTCTATTTCTTAAGCTTCATTTTTACCGGCTCATACGTAGTATTCGTTTCATAGTCATATCCCCGTATTCCGATTTCATCTAGAAGGTCCGTTTTCTGATAGCTTCTCTGGAAGGTGGCTTCTTTTCCAACCTCTGCCACCTCTGAACCGCCGCCAAGGTCGGAGAGCTGCCACAGATTTCCATTCAGATCCGTTACGTCAAGGGAAATACTGTCGCACTCTTCTAAGAAGATACAATGGATTGTGACGTATTCTCCCACTTCTGTTTCTTCTATATCTGCGGACAGGATCTTTACTTTTCCATCGGCGGTTATCCCTTCACCATCCACAGGCACATAGGTCGCATTTTTCCCCTGGCTCTTATCTTCCAGCTGGAAAGTAATGTTTGTACGCATCACATCATCAACGCACTTAGCATCCGGAAGCGTGGCTGTTCCGATGCAGGAAACGGTAAGATTCTTACTCTCATTTGTCTTTACCGCGGAAGAATAGAAATCTACTACATCATCTTCCAGATTTCGGTAATTTCCCACTGCTGTTTCAATGCCAAGATCTGAATCAAAATCAAAGCTGGCTCCAACCTTTACGATGATCAGTCCTTTTTCTGCGGCATATTCTCCTATTGTCTTGTCACTTTCAATTCCAAGATTTCTTACAGGATCCTCATTCATGGTATCTTGTCCTGCCAGAAGATACTTGCCTCTTTCTTTCGCTGTAACTTCCACCACCACCTGAACACTGTTCTTATCACATAGGGCTTCCTTCACGGTGTAAGTGAGAATGGAATCGCCATCTTCCTGCTGCACCGGATTTTTTTCAATCAGCTCCTTGGCTTCTTCCGGCATCTTATTTCCAACTTCCTGGAAAAAACCGGAAATGCCTATATACTTCTCTGCTGCAAAAACAGTGGCACCAAATGCCATCACTGCCGCAAATGTCAAGATCAAACTGCGCTTCCAGTTTTTTCGTGTACCAATTTTTCCCATTCTGTCAGTGCCATTTATTACTTTTCCCGTTTTTTCTTCTTTCTGATACCCTCTATCGGACTTTGCCGAATTCTCTATCATTTCCAATGTCTCATCTACACGCCTGAGCACACATTCCGGCACTTCTGTTTCTTCTGAAAAAATATCAAATAATTTATCATCCATGAATATATCCTCCTTCATACTCTGCACGAAGCTGTTTTCTGGCTCTGGAGAGCCTTGTAAGCACTGTATTCTGGCTGATTTCCAGAAGAGCGGCAATTTCCTTTACACTAAGGGATTTGCTGTAATACAAAAGCATCACCACCTGGTACTTCTCTTCCAGGGATGCCAGGATTTCCTTCCACTCACAATCTACATAGCCTGATTCCTCGAAGATTCCCTCTTCCATTTCCATCGTAGGAAAAACACGGCCTTTATGCCGAAGCATTTCATTGCAGTTATTGATCAGAATCCGAATCATCCAGGTTTTGAAGTAAGAATCCTTTTTTAAAGTGGAAAGCTTCTCATAACACTTTAAAATCGTTTCCTGTATGGCATCTGCCACATCTTCGTCATTCTTCAGATAGGCCCAGGCTACTTTATACATGCTCTGAGTATTCATCCGGATGAGCTGTGCAAATGCACCGGGATCTCCGGATTTTGCCTTTTTCACCAAATTTTCCATAAGGTTTTTCGCTCCTTTTTGTGTTCTGCAGTACACGAAATTAATTGCTGTATTTCCTTTTACATACATTAGATGGAAATAGCCGGGAAAATATTTCATTAAAATTATTAAATATAGCGCAAGAACTATATTGATGGCAATGTATCTGCGGCGACGAAAATCAAAGTAATGAAGATACAAAAAATATCCTGGATAAGTTACAATGCGAAAAAAGCTTTGTACTTACCAGGATATTTCTTTTTTAACGTTTTATTTGCAACGTTTTATTTGAAGTACTCAACACCGGACTCAAAGATCTGAATATCCTGCTGTCCATAGATGTTGATTGCAACGCCATTGTCGCGGCGCTCGCTATGTGCCATCTTACCGAGAACACGTCCATCCGGGCTTGTGATACCCTCAATGTTATAGGTAGATCCGTTGATATTGGATTCTTCGGACTGATCCAGTTCTCCGTTTGGATTTACGTACTGGGTAGCCACCTGTCCGTTTGCAAGGAGCTTTGTAAGCCACTCATCGTTTGCTACAAAACGTCCTTCACCGTGGGAAGCCGGGTTGCAGTATACGCCGCCAAGAGCCGCTTTCTGCAGCCATGGAGACTTGTTACTCACTACCTTGGTGTAAACCATCTTGGAGATATGACGTCCGATGGTGTTATAGGTCAGTGTAGGAGAATCCTCTTTCTGTCCGCAGATCTCGCCGTATGGAACAAGTCCCAGCTTGATCAGCGCCTGGAATCCGTTACAGATACCAAGTGCAAGACCATCTCTCTCATTTAACAGCTTCATAACAGCTTCTTTGATCTTTGCATTCTGGAAGGCAGTTGCAAAAAATTTCGCAGAACCGTCTGGCTCATCACCAGCGGAGAAGCCGCCTGGGAACATGATCATCTGTGCCTGATCAATGGATTTCTCAAATATTTTCACAGAATCACGGATATCCTCTGCACTTAAGTTCTTAAATACCTTAACGTCTACCTCAGCTCCGGCTCTCTCGAATGCCTTTGTACTGTCGTACTCACAGTTTGTTCCTGGGAATACAGGAATGAATACGCGAGGTTTTGCTACTTTATGCTTGCAGACATAAATATTCTTTGTATTATAAATACCATTCTCATAGGTTGCTTCCGGATCTGCTGTCTTTACAGCCATGGCAACTGGTCCATCGTTTTCTTCACCAGAGGTTGTCTTAAAGACCTTCTCCAGAGTGCCTGTCCATGCCTTGTAAGCCTCATCTACTGTGAGCTCAGCATTTCCATATGAGAATTTACCATTATCTGTTACTTCACCGATCACGGTATATGTGATAGAAAGCTGACCAACCTTTTCAGCCGGAACTTCCAGAACCAGATCGCCGAAGCCTGGTGCAAAGAAGTCTCTTGGATCCAGATTATGCTCGATCTTCACGCCCATTGCATTTCCAAATGCCATCTTGCTGACTGCTGCCGCAATACCGTGACGGTCAAGTGCATAAGCGGAAACCACTTTTCCAGCCTGCATATCATTGTGAAGCTTCTCATACTGCTCCATAATGCCTGTATAGTCTGGTAAATCGTACTGATCCTTGGGTGCACGAAGCCATACCAGTTTATTTCCAGCCTTTTTCAGCTCTGGTGTAATCACATCCTGAAGCTTGGCAACATCCACTGCAAAGGAAACCAGTGTTGGCGGAACATCAATGTCATTGAAGGTTCCGGACATACTGTCCTTACCACCGATAGACGGAAGACCGAAGCCCATCTGTGCTGCATAAGCACCAAGAAGTGCTGCAAATGGCTGGCTCCATCTCTTTGGATCCTCTGTCATACGACGGAAGTATTCCTGGAAGGTGAAGCGGATCTTCTTATAATCACCACCTGCTGCCACGATTCTTGCAACAGATTCTGTCACTGCATAAGCAGCTCCGTGATATGGGCTCCAGGAGGATAAGTATGGATCAAAGCCATAGCTCATCATAGTTACAGTATTAGTTGTTCCATTCTGTACAGGTACCTTTGCAACCATTGCCTGAGTCTCTGTAAGCTGATTTTTACCGCCATAAGGCATAAGAACGCTTCCTGCACCAATGGAGCTGTCAAACATCTCTACAAGGCCCTTCTGGGAGCATACATTTAAGTCTGCCAGTGTGGAAAGCCATTTTTCTCTTACATCGGCTACGTCCGGACGCTCTTCAAAAAGGTTGCCCTCTTTATTCGGGATTTCAACTTCTACGGTTGTCTCCTGATGTGCACCGTTGGTATCAAGGAATGCACGGGAAATATTTACAACCTCTTTTCCTCTCCAGGAAAGCACCAGTCTTGGCTCTTTTGTTACAACTGCAACCGGAACTGCCTCCAGGTTCTCTTCGTTTGCAAAACCAAGGAATTTCTCTACGTCTTCCGGAGCAACAACAACTGCCATACGCTCCTGGGACTCGGAAATTGCGATCTCAGTACCGTCAAGACCTGCATATTTTTTCGGAACTTTGTCAAGGTCGATCTGAAGACCAGGTGCCAGCTCTCCGATTGCTACGGATACACCGCCTGCACCGAAGTCGTTACATTTCTTAATGATATAGCTGACTTCCTCACGACGGAACATACGCTGGATCTTACGCTCTGTAGGTGCATTTCCTTTCTGTACCTCAGCGCCGCAGACCTCGATAGAAGCCTCTGTATGTACCTTGGAGGAACCGGTAGCACCACCGATGCCGTCACGTCCGGTACGTCCGCCAAGAAGGATGATGATATCTCCCGGATCAGAGTTCTCACGGATAACTGCACGTCTTGGAGCAGCACCCATAACTGCACCGATCTCCATACGTTTTGCAACGTAATTCGGATGATAGATTTCTTTTACATAACCGGTAGCAAGACCGATCTGGTTGCCGTAGGAGCTGTAGCCGTGGGCTGCGCCACGAACCAATTTCTTCTGCGGAAGCTTGCCCTTCAGAGTCTCTTTTACAGAAACAGTAGGATCTGCTGCTCCTGTTACACGCATTGCCTGATATACATAAGTACGTCCGGAAAGTGGGTCACGGATTGCACCGCCAAGACAGGTAGCTGCGCCACCAAATGGCTCGATCTCTGTCGGATGGTTGTGTGTCTCATTCTTGAAGTTGATCAGCCATTCCTCTTCTTTTCCATTTACATCAACCGGCACTACAATACTGCAGGCATTGATCTCGTCGGACTCTTCCTGATCCTGAAGCTTGCCTTCGGATTTCAGTTTCTTCATAGCCATAAGGGCAAGATCCATCAGGCAGACGAATTTGTCGTCCCGTCCCTTATAAAGGACTTCTCTGTCGGAAAGATATCTGTTATAGGTATCAACGATAGGAGTTTTATAATCACCTTCGTCAAATTTCACCTGTGTAAGCTCAGTGGAGAATGTGGTATGACGGCAATGATCAGACCAGTATGTATCCAGAACACGGATCTCGGTCATGGATGGATCACGTTTCTCCTCGTTCTTAAAATAGTTCTGAATATGAAGGAAATCCTTAAATGTCATAGCAAGGTTCAGGGAGCTGTAAAGCTCTTTTAATGGTGCTTCCTCCATATCACGGAAGCCATCAAAGATCTTGACATCTTCCGGGTCTTTGAACTCTGTAACCAGTGTCTCCGGCTTCTGAAGGCCTGTCTCACGGGAATCTACAGGGTTAATGCAATGATTTTTGATTGCCTCGAATTCTTCCTCTGTAATATCACCCTCGATCACATAAGTAGTGGCAGAACGGATGATTGGCTGCGCGTTCTCATCAAGGAACTGTACGCACTGTACAGCGGAATCGGCTCTCTGGTCAAACTGGCCAGGAAGGAATTCTACAGAAAAAACATGTGCGCCATCTGCTGCCTCGAATTTCTCCAGGTAAAGGTCATCTACCGGAGGCTCGGCAAATACGGTATGGCATGCTTTCTCAAATACATCATCAGAAATATTCTCTACGTCATAGCGGATCAGTTCCCGCACGTTTGTTACAGTCTGAATACCCAGATAAGAGCTGATCTCATGCTTCAGTTCTTTGGCTTTTACGGCAAAGGATGGTTTCTTTTCTACGTATACTCGTCTTACGTTACTCATTGGAAAACTCCTTTCGTGAATGTGAAATCATAGTGTGGTGTGCTTTTTCATTTTGAAAAAATTGGATGACTGCGCAAAACTGCAGCCATTCTTGCACATTTTCGTTTATTATAGTATCATAGGTTTTGTCATAAGTAAAATTAATATATCTTATATTTTTTATTACTATTACTTCTATATGTAAATAAACATGGCTCATCAGTCATAGCAGAGTTTGAGTTACTGTTCACTGACAATATTCCGCGAGGTGTTTTTTGTGAACAAAGTTCACAGAAAACCCGAGAATTAAGTTTGCGCAGCAAACGCTACTTCTTGTGCTTGTCACAAGAAGGTTCGTCTTTCTGTGCATCGCGAAGCGTGTTACTGGTCACGGAGTGGACAGTAACGAGTTTGATTTTGGAGGATTTATATATGGATATCAATCTTGAATTATACAAATGCTTTTACTACGTTGCCACCACCTTAAGCTTCTCTGAAGCCTCCCGCCAGCTGTTCATTTCCCAGTCTGCAGTAAGCCAGGGAATCAAGACTCTGGAAAAAAAGCTGGGACGGGAACTGTTTTTCCGAAGCACCAAGAAGGTTTCCCTTACCCCTGAGGGAGAAATACTTTTCCAGCATGTCAAACCGGCCCTGGAAATGCTTTCCCAGGGGGAGGCACAGCTTCTTGAGGAAGACAGACTTCAGGGGCAGCTGCGGATCGGGGCAAGCGATACCATCTGCCGGTACTTTCTGATTGACTACCTGAAGCGATTTCATCAGGATTATCCGGGAGTGCGGATCAAGGTCACAAACAGCACCTCCATGGGCTGCGTGGAGCTTCTGGAAAACCGTCAGGTGGACCTGATCGTAAGCAATCTTCCCAATTCCCGGCTTACCGCACACACAAAAGTACAGGTGGTAAAAGAATTTCGGGATATTTTTGTTGCCAATCCGGACTTTTTTCCACTTGAAGGAAAAGCCCTGGAAATAAAGAAGCTGATGGAATATCCTCTTCTCACCCTTTCGTCCAAAAGCACAACAAGTGAATATCTTCATCAGTTTTTTGCATCCCACAGACAGAATCTGATTCCGGAGGTTGAGCTTAACAGCAATGATCTGCTTATTGATCTGGCACGCATTGGTCTTGGAATTGCCTGTGTTCCGGATTACATGCTGGCTTCTTTACGTGGACAGGAAACCGCTCTGATAGAGGTCAGCCTGAAGCAGCAGCTTCCACCCAGACAATTAGCCCTTGTATATCACGAAAGCCTTCCTTTATCCCAGGCTGCCCAGAAGTTTTTTGACTATTTTTCATCAAAAAGCACAAAAACTACTTCTTTTTAGCATATTTTGATAGCTAAATATTATCATATCATGTACAATGTAGATGTATGAAAAAAACAATGGGAGGTATTAAATTTTATGGATCTTTCAACTTTGGTAAAAATGTCAAACACTTACGGAAGCAATCCTGCTTACGTTCTTGCAGGCGGTGGAAATACTTCTGTCAAAGATGAAACCACACTGTATGTAAAGGGCTCCGGTACACAGCTTGCCACCATTAAGGCAGAGGAATTCGTTGAGATGAGCCGCACCCGTCTCAATGAGATCATGAAAACAGAATATCCGGGAAATGACACTGAGCGTGAAGCTGCCTATCTTGCAGATGTAATGGCTGCAGTGACCGATGCAGATAAGACCAAGCGTCCAAGCGTGGAAGCATTACTTCACAATTTATTTGCATATACCTATGTACTGCATGTTCATCCTACTCTTGTAAATGGTCTGACATGCGGCAATGGCGCAAAGGCACTTTCCGAGCAGCTCCTTGGTAAAGAGGTTCTCTGGATCGACATCTGTAAACCAGGATACACACTTGCACGTATCTGTTATGAGAAAATGAACGCTTATAAAGAAGAATTTGGAAAAGATGTTCAGGTTCTTCTGCTTCAGAATCACGGTATTTTCGTAGCTGCAAATACCGTAGAAGAGATTGGTGTTTTATTTGATGGCGTGATCTCCACCCTTGAAAAACAGGTAAAACGAACAGCTGACGTCAGTGATGCTGTTACCCCTAAAAAAGAGGCTGCTGCACAGAAGCTTTCCCAGCTGCTCGGACATGCTGTAGAGGTTGTACCGGCTGCTGAAGCAGATAATTTTGTAAAAAATATAGAAGCTGCCGCACCGCTTCTGAAACCATTCACCCCTGATCACATAGTATATTGCGGTCCATATCCTTTATTTGTTGAAAACATTGATCAGGCAAAAGAAGCACTGGATGCATTTATGGCTGAAAATGATAAAGAACCAAGACTGATCCTGGTTCAGGGCGTTGGTGCATTTATTATGGAAGATGACAAGGGGAAAGCTGCCAAGGCTCAGCTTCTTGCTAAGGATGCCATCAAGCTTGCTGTCTATGCAGAAAGCTTCGGCGGTCCGCTTCAGATGACAGATGAGATCACTTATTTCATTACCCATTGGGAAGCAGAGGCTTACCGCAGTAAGAAATAAAGAAAAGAAAAAGATTCTGGTAAAAACAGGATGTTACAATCTTGTTTTTACACAGAATCTTTTTTTGCAAAATGTTCGCCACAATTTGTGTGTTTTTCTATAGTGCTCCCAGCCTCTTACTGTGGCAGAACTCCATCTGCTGCTTCAATATACGGATTATCGATCTCATCAAAGGCGCCCTCGTCAACCTTGGCTGCATAGGCCGGGTCGATTGGCATTTTGCCAAGAACCGGAACATTCAGGGATGCGGCAATCTCGTCAATGTGGCTTTCGCCAAATACTTTCAGTTCTTTGCCGCAGTCTGGACATTTCACATAGCTGTAGTTCTCTACAAGGCCCAGAACCGGCACCTTCATCATTCCAGCCATATTGTATGCCTTCTTCACGATCATGCTTACAAGATCCTGTGGAGAGGTTACGATCACGATTCCCTGAATCGGAAGGGACTGGAATACAGTCAGCGGAACGTCTCCTGTACCTGGTGGCATATCTACGAACAGGTAATCTACATCACCCCAGATAACATCTGTCCAGAACTGTTTTACCATGTTGCCAAGGATCGGTCCCCGCCAGATTACCGGAGTGTCCTCAGTTGGAAGAAGCAGGTTAATGGACATAACCTTGATTCCGTTTTTGGTCTCCATAGGGAAAATACCGCTGTCGTTTGCCTGGGCAGCACCTTTCAGGCCGTACATTTTCGGAATGGATGGTCCGGTAATGTCTGCGTCAAGGATTCCTACTTTATAGCCTTTCTTTGCCATTCTGTTTGCAAGAGATGCTGTCACGAAGGATTTTCCAACGCCGCCTTTACCACTTACAATACCGATCACATGCTTTACATTGGACATTGCATTCATTGCAGCCTGCATGCTCTGCGGATTTTTCTTGCTGGCACAGCCTTCACAGCTTGATTTGTCGCAAGTCTTGCTGTCACATTCTTTTGCCATTTTTATCTATCTCCTTTTTCCTTATTTATTTCATAAACCTGTCAATTGCACGTTCCAGTTCCTTGATGGCGTCCTTGTCTCCATGCTCTACCGCATCCACAATACAGTGTTCAATGTGATCCTGTAAAATAATCTTGCCTGTATTATTAATAGCAGATTTCACTGCGGAAAGCTGGATCAGCACTTCGCTGCAGTCCCGGCCGTCTTCCACCATACGTTTGATGGATTCCAGGTGCCCGATTGCACGGGAAAGCCGGTTCAGTACAGCCTTGGTCTGTGCATGACTGTGGTGATGTCCGTGTTCTCCATGGGAATGCATGACAGTGGTGCCATCTTCCAGAACATGGGTATGCATATGCTCTTCCTCGCCTTCATGCAGGTGGTTCTCTAAATGTTCTTCTATCATGTCATCCTCCTGTATTTGCCAACCATTTCGCATATCCAACAGTGTTCTGTGGATGGTTTCTGACTGGTGTAATTCTTTTGAAGCACGTCCGTTTATTATAACATACTTCCCTTAAATATGCACTATTTCTGATGATTGTATTAAAAAATATGCCTTAGAGCATGTTTGAAAAATCATTCCCGCAATCTGCACGCCCCACTTTGCGGGAGATTTTGTCTGAATTCGGTTGCCGTAGCCCGCTACGGCGCCCTCATCCGGACAAAATCTCCCACAAATTGTGACGCACATCTTGCGGAAAGCCTTTTTCAAACATGCTCTAAGGTCGTTGTTGTAAGCAGTAGCTTAAAATCCGCTTCGTGACCTGCAGCTTATATTTCCGTAAAGGAACATCTCTGTTTGATCTGGGAGGTCTGGATGTCAAATATGATGGTGCCATCTTCCAGAACCGTCTTCTCATAGGTTACGTCTTTTCCCTTAAATTTATTCTTCACATATTCCTCAGGATCTTCAATTTCCACCTCGTCCACAAATACATCCCTCATCTGATTCCTTGGACATTTATTGAAAATTTCCCAGATTACTTCATACTCTTTCATATTCTCACCTGCTCTTTTTTGTAAAACTATCTGCTCCTTTGTCATCTCCCGCATTTGCGTTACTGTTTATCCGGCTGACTGCAGATGTTTTTCACAATAAAGCTAATCCTTTTTCCATAAATTAATTTCATTATAGATATTTTGTACTTTTTTGTCAAAAATAATTGAACTTCTTCAAAGAATGTCGTATCATAGAAATACTAAAATCGAAACGACATGAAGCGAAAAGGAGATATAGCCATGCAGCTTTTAAAAGAACGTATTCTGAAAGATGGCGTTGTGAAACCAGGCAATATATTAAAGGTAGACAGTTTCCTGAACCACCAGATGGACATTGACCTGATCAATGAGATTGGTAAGGAGTTTAAGGCGCGTTTCTCAGACTGCCCCATCACCAAGATCCTCACTATTGAAGCTTCCGGTATTGGCATTGCCTGTATTGCAGCACAGTATTTTCATGTTCCTGTAGTATTTGCCAAGAAATCCCAGAGTGTAAACCTGGACGGCGAGATGTACTGCACCAAGATTGAATCCTTTACCCATAAGAAAGTTTATGATGTTATTATTTCCAAGAAGTTCCTTAGTCCAGAGGATCACGTACTTCTTATTGATGATTTCCTTGCAAATGGCTGTGCTCTTCTCGGACTGATCGATATTGTAAAGAAATCCGGAGCTACTCTTGAAGGTGCCGGAATCGTAATTGAGAAGGGCTTCCAGCACGGCGGACAGCAGATCCGCGATATGGGTGTCCGTCTGGAATCTCTGGCTATCATTGATTCCATGACAGATGATTCCCTGACCTTCCGCGATTAATTTTTAAGAGCAAAAATACCAGTAATCACCAAACGATTACTGGTATTTTCATTTTACTTACGTATTTTCATTTTACTTCCGTTTTATGCTTTTCCACTACTCTGCAGCTTGCTATTGCTCTCCTGGTTTTCTCCATCCTTTACAGCCGGAACTTCTTCTGTGCTCACTTCAGGCTCATCCTTTGGAATTACCTGGCTCTTTTTCTCAGGCTCACCACCTTCCGGTGTAAGACTCGCCTCCGGCGTCACTGTCACTTCCGGTGTCGGACTTACTTCCTCGGGAACAGGCATAGGAGAGGCTTCCGGCGCGATCATTTCTGCCAGATAGAATCCATTATCCACAAGAATCTGATAATTATCCTTATCGATCAGCTTTCCATCACAGGTAACCGTTCCAATGATCTTCACACCATTATCATACTGGGAATAATTATTGATATCAACGTCATCCCCATTCAGGTAGGTTTCCACCAGCTTCGTCAGTGCTTCTGCCAGATCCCGGCGATCCAGCATGACTGTAAAACCGATTTTTTCTTCTGCCACACTTTTAACAGCATCTGCATCTGCATTTACACCTGTGATCAGAGGCCAGTTCTCATCACCAGGCTGGAGCTGCTCTTTTTCCAGAAGCTCCAGAGCTGCCAGAGCAAAATCATCAGAAGCAGTGCAGATAATATCCGGAGTTTTCTCCAGAGAATAAAATTCGTCTATCTCAGATTTCAGCTGCTTCTTCGCAGTATCTGTATTCTGATCCATAATGCTGGTTTCATCAAAAGTCACACGGCCGGAACGGCAGATCAGGGTACCATCGTCAATATACTCCTGCAGAACCTCCATTATTCCGTTAAACAGGAATAACGAGGCGTCATCATCCGGAGAGCCCATAAGAAACTCTATGGTACGGGCACCTCTGTCTTCCCGGACTTTATCCAGTTCTTCTTTCTCTACAATATTTTTGGCAATCTCTTTTCCAATTGCACGCATATTAAAAGTGACAAAATATTTCACGTTGGGCGTATCCATGATCAGATTGTCATAGTCAATCACCGGAATTGAGAGCTCAGAAGCCTCTTCCAGTACATCTGTAAGACCATATGGATCAACAGGTGAAATTACCAGTGCTTTCAGTTTCTCATCCTGAAGAAGCTCCCTGATCTGTTCTGCCTGGGTGTCAGAATCGTCCCCGGCAAAATACATAGCAGCTTCATAACCTGCCTCTTCCAGACGTGATTTCAGTTCTGTACGCTCCAGACTGCTGTTGATATCCTCTCCCTCTTCCGGAAGCAGAACCCCCACCTTATCAAGATTTTCCTCCGGGGCTTCAGTTGTCTCACTTTCTTCTGAATTTTCATCACTTTTATCACTGTCCTGTTTATCGGACTTTTTATTCGTATCCTTTTTGCTGTCAGCGTCCTTCGTGTCTCCAGTGCCCTCATTTTCGTCCTCAACGCTCTCTTTTACAGCCTCGGTGGCTTCATTTTTACCACAGCCTGTGAGAAAAGCACTGCACACCAGAAGTCCGGTAAGAAGTCCTGCAATTTGCTTTTTCATAAAAATTCCTTTCTATGTAACTTCATATCATTCTCTATTTTCAAGCTTTTTCAAATAGTATTCTTACTTATATTCTTTCAGGATTCCCTTCAGATAATCACGGTAAGCCTGAACTGACTTCTTAGGCTTCATAAGGATTACATCTTTCCCCATGCCTGTAAGCCATCCGTAAAACTCAAAGGTCTCATCCACCTGCACTGCAGCAACGAAAGTATCCTCTTCTTTCTCCTTGTACTGGGCATAATTTCCAAGTGCTGCCATGACTTCTTTCTTTTTCTTATTTCTGCAAAGAAGCTTCACCGGTTTATCCTCCTCAGAATCTGACGGTGGAAGCAGCCAGGAATTTTTCGCTTTTTTGTGAGCCTCATTGGAAAATGCATTGCCTTCATTCTCTGCTCCAGCCCTGTTTTTTGCAGAGTCTTCCGGATTTGCACCATTCATTTCTGTAGTGGATGTATTTACGCTCTCTGCGGCAGCTTCTCCGGCAACATAATATCCGGTATACTTTCCTCTTTTAAACTTAATGTCCATGCCAAAGCTTCTCAGCACTTCCATATCGTCATAAATACTTTTTCGCTCAGCACTGACTCCGTTTTCCTGAAGTCTTCCGATAATTTCCTGCATAGTGCACGGATGTGTTTCACTGGTCTCTCTCAATATTTTTTCAAGATAAAGGATTTTCCCTTTTTGATTGATTCCTTTTGCCATATCGTTCCCCTTATTTTTATCTGTACATATCAGAGCATGTTTGAAAAAGGCTCTCTGCAAGGCAGGAATGATTTTCAAACAGGCTTTGGAGCTTGTTTGTATCAGTTCTCTTTTACAAAGCGATGATATACGTAATCATTTGCTGCCTTCTCTTCTGTATCATCCAGCGGCGCAAGCTGGACTTCCTTTCCATATTTCTGCTCAAGAGCATGTGCGATCAGCCAGTCTGCCAGCTGCGGGTTCTTGGGAAGAAGCGGACCGTGAAGGTACGTTCCGATCACATTCTTGTAAACCACACCCTCATAGCCTGTTTTTCCATCATTTCCAGATCCATAGAGTACTTTTCCCAGAGGCTTGCAGTTATTAATACAGGTTCTTCCTCCATGGTTCTCAAATCCAACCACAGGCATATCAAAAAGGTCGCTTTTCAGCACAATATTGCTGATCAGACGTCCCTCTCCCTGTTCGGTGTAAAGATCTACCAGGTCAAGCCCTGTAATGGTTCCCTGATCTGTCTTATAATATTTTCCAAGAAGCTGGTAACCACCGCAGATAGCGATAACTACGCCTCCATCTTCCACATATTTCTTAAAATCCGGCTGAATTTCCTTCAGTTTCTCACAAACCAGCATCTGCTCCCTGTCGGAACCACCGCCCAGTAGCACAATATCCAGTCTGGAAAAATCAATCTTGTCACCCAGTTCAAAAGCAATGGTCTCTGCCTCAATTCCACGCCACTGGCAGCGTCTCATAAGGCACTGGATATTTCCTCTGTCTCCATACAGGTTCAGGAGATCAGGATATAAATGTCCGATTGTCAGTTTCATTCCTTTTCTCCCTCCATTTTCTTAAGAATATTATGAGTGCTGAATAATGCAGTGTAGTTTACCAGAACGTAGAGATTGCCTACGCCGTCTTCAATTCTTTTTCGGATCGCTGTTTCCACATTTTCCTCAAGCATAACCGGAATGTCCACATATTTCATCCGGAGGCGCATATCCTGGCAGCGGATACCGCTGACTGTAATGGAATGAATGCTTGCATCGCCCAGAAGGTCAAAATCCACATCCCAGAGCCAGGAAATATCTGTTCCATCCTGTGCATTGTCGTTGATGGTGATAATAATATCTTTCTGTGTTTTATCCTGCATAACTGCGGAAATATTCTGGTTAAAACCGGCAGGATTCTTTGCAAGGTTCAGCATAACACCAGTGCCTTTAATACGGAACTGTTCCATACGACCATTTTCCGGATTAAATTTCTGAAGCATATTCTGGAAATGCTCTCCGGAAAATCCAGCTGTACGCAGCCCGGCATAAGCAGCCAGAATATTATATACATTATAAAAGCCTTTGTAATTGGCTGTAAGGTGCTTATCCTCCACCTGAAAGGACAGTTGATCACCAACCTTTACATCATGGGCATCATATTTGATTTCCGGTCTTGCAAAGCCACAGGATGGGCACTTGTAATCCCCCAGCTGACTATAGTGGTAAAAACTGTATTCCAGCCTGGCACCACACTTTTTACAAAAACGTCCTTCCCGTATCTCGTTTGCCGCACTCTTCTGGACAGGCTTACTGATTCCGTATGTGATATACGGATTGCCGCTGTCCATAGCAAGATACGCCGAAAGCGCATCATCCGCATTTACGATTACCTGCATTTTCGGTACTGTGCGGATCATCTCTTCCAGAATGTTCATGGTAATATCAATTTCACCGTAGCGGTCCAGCTGGTCGCGGAACAAATTAGTCAGAAGCATGTAGTCCGGCTTCAGGCCTGGAAATACATGGCGGGTAGAAGCCTCGTCTACCTCAATGCAGGCGTAATCTGCATCCAGCCTGCCTGTAGGTCCGGCAGCCAGCACAAAAGCTGCTACAACGCCGTTTAACATGTTAGAACCGGTGTGATTGCAGACTACTTTCTGCCCTTCATTTTCAAGGGCTGCGCAGAGCATGTTGTTGGTGGTTGTCTTACCGTTGGTTCCACAGGTTACAAATATTTTCTTCCGCACCTGAGAAGAAAGATCTTCCAGGATATCAGGATTGATCTTTAATGCGATCTTGCCCGCCCAGGTCACTCCCTGGCGTCCCATTTTCCTGCAGATAAAGCCTGCAGATTTCGCTGCAAAAACAGCAGCCATTGTTCTGATTTTCATGTGTATTTAATCCTTTTTCACTACTATTCACAGGGTAAAGCTTAAAAAGCAATTATGAATGAGCCAATGAATGGCAGTCCTTTTCAAGTATTATTTTCGTATGTTATATAATTAGACAGTGCAGCTTAATTCAGGTTATCTGTGATCAGTACATCTGTACAGACACCTTGCGCCCCATTCGCCAGATATCTTCTGGCTTCCTCTTTGTCATTTATGGTATAAATATATACCAAAATGTCCCGTTCGTCAAAAATTTTCTGCACTTCTTCGGACCAGTAGTCACGATAAATGGTTACAGCCATGATTTTATTGGTTTGACAGAATTCTGCAATATCGTTCAATTCTTCTGTGGTATATTCCTGCCACAGAGAATAGATATATGCAGGAAATTTATACAAAAGTGCTGTTCCAGGATACATGGCTGAATTGTATATTTCCGGGATGATCTGTTTAAGCGTATGCTCGATGCCAGCTTTTATAGAGATTTCCCTGTACTGTGCATAATCCTCAAGAGTACGCTGGTAATTGCGGACAGAATATTGTTTGGAATCTATCATTACAAATGCATCCGGATATTCGTCCAGCAGTTTCAGAAGGTCTTCAAAGGTCATAGGGGTGTATTTCCCATATATAGGCGTATTTAAAAATTCTTCTGAGGATAGAACTTTTCGTTCTTCTCCTTCCCATTGTCCAAGAGACTCTTTCCAGTTATGGCGGCACACCCATACTCCATCACTGGTCTGCGTCAGATCCACCTCAAACAGGCGGCAGCCTTTATCATAATAATTGATAAAGCTTTCTCTGGAATTTAAGTATGTGAGACCGTCAATCCCACCCAGAGCATGCGTTATAATATTGTAATTTTCCCAGTCAAATTCCGGTGTATTCACTGGAATTTCTTTTTTCGCTTCGTACCGGGCGGAGCCTGTCAAAAGCCAGGCTAACAAACAAATTTCTATTAATAAAAGTAACTTTCTCACATTGGTATCCCTAAATTAAGAAAAAAGAGATATCTACGAAACGTAAATATCTCTTTTCTTATGATCAGTAATTCTGTTTCGGATTAAACCAGCTCGATGAGCACTTCCATAGCGCCATCACCTTTACGCTGTCCAATCTTAACGATTCTGGTGTATCCACCGTTACGGTTAGCGTATTTTGGTGCGATTTCCTCGAACATCTTCTTAACCATATCTACATCTTTGGTGTTTTTCTTCTTGCCAGCGCCCTTAGCCGGAACTTCTTTAACCGGGTAGAACACTTTCATCATCTGACGACGAGCGTGAAGTCTGGATGGAGCATCTTTTGTGATCTGCTTCTCAACTTCATCGTAAACAGTTTTCTTCTTACCGTCTACAACTTCTTTCACTCTCTTGCCTTCAGCGTCTTTTCTTGCAACTTTAGCTGTTACAGTAACAGTCTCAAAGTTGTCTTTCTCGCGAACAGCCATAGCTACAAGGCCTTCAGCGATCTTACGGATCTCTTTAGCTTTAGCTTCTGTTGTAACAATTTTTCCATTGTATAACAGATTTGTAACCTGGTTTCTTAACAGAGCTTTTCTCTGGTCAGCTGTTCTGCTTAATTTTCTATATTTTGCCATTTAATTTTCCTCCATCTGTGGGACAGCAGTCCACGCTTGTTCGGTCTTACTGGGCTGCTGCTTAGCAAATCCCCACTGTAATAATCTTACGCGATACCTTTATGGTTATCTTACTCTTCTGTTGGCTGAAGCTGTAAGCCCAGCTCTTTCAACTTGGCAAGTACTTCCTCTAAAGACTTACGTCCAAGGTTACGTACTTTCATCATGTCGTCAGAAGTCTTATTGCAAAGCTCCTCAACAGTATTGATGCCTGCTCTCTTCAGACAGTTGTAAGAACGAACTGAAAGCTCAAGCTCATCAATGCTCATTTCAAGAACTTTCTCTTTCTCATTGTCTTCTTTCTCGATCATAACCTCAGCGGTCTTTGCATTCTCGGAAAGGTCAATGAAAAGGCTTAAATGCTCGCTTAATACCTTTGCTGCAAGGCTTACTGCCTCATCAGGATCCAGCGTGCCATTTGTGTATACATCAAGTGTCAGTTTATCAAAGTCTGTAACCTGACCCACACGTGTATTCTGCACAACCATATTGACTCTCTCAACCGGGCTGTAGATTGCATCAACTGCAATTACACCGATTGGCATGTCATCTGATTTGCCCTTATCCGCACTCACATATCCGCGGCCTTTTGTAATGGTAAGTTCCATTGCAAGTCTGCAATCCTTACCACCGTTTAAGGTAGCGATTACCTGATCCGGATTCATGATCTCGATATCCTGATCTGCCTGAATATCAGCAGCTGTCACAACACCTTTGCC
Source organism: Ruminococcus sp. Marseille-P328 (assembly GCF_964249465.1). Classification (NCBI taxonomy): domain Bacteria; kingdom Bacillati; phylum Bacillota; class Clostridia; order Eubacteriales; family Oscillospiraceae; genus Ruminococcus; species Ruminococcus sp. Marseille-P328. The sequence goes on from NZ_CAXUBQ010000004.1 coordinate 50,614, forward strand.
CTCACACTCAATGTATGCGGTCTTCGGCTCATTGTCAGCACTGTTATTCTTAATTGCAAGACTCTTAAGATTCATGATGATCTCTGTCACGTCTTCTTTTACTCCAGGGATGGAGCTGAATTCATGAAGAACACCATCGATCTTAACCTGACTTACTGCAGCTCCCGGCAGGGAGGACAGCATAATTCTTCTAAGAGAATTGCCAAGTGTAGTACCGTAACCTCTTTCAAGAGGTTCTACAACGAATCTTCCAAATTTTTTATCTTCAGATATCTCGGTAATTTCGATTTTTGGTTTATTAAAATCAAACACTATAAATTTCCCTCCTTCTGGGTTGTATGCAATTGAGGGTATTATCAGGGCTCATTATTTGGAGTACAACTCGACGATAAGCATCTCGTTTACAGGAACGTCAATTTCTTCTCTTGTAGGAAGCTCTTTTACAACGCCCTTAAGATTCTCCTGGTCAGCCTCAAGCCAGTTCGGAACAAGTCTTCCGCCTGTTACCTCAAGGATTCCTTTGTATCTCTCAGAACCTTTGCATTTCTCTTTGATCTCGATGCTGTCGCCAGCTTTTACGAGATAAGAAGGAATGTTAACGCATTTTCCGTTTACAAGAACGTGCTTGTGGTCAACGATCTGACGAGCTTCTTTTCTTGTTCTTGCAAATCCCATACGGAAAAGAACATTGTCAAGTCTTGTCTCAAGCATGATCATCAGGTTCTCACCAGTCTGACCTTTCATTCTGTCGGCTTTCTTGTAGTAGTTACGGAAAGGTTTCTCCAGAACGCCATAAATGAATTTTGCTTTCTGTTTTTCTTTTAACTGAAGACCGTACTCAGATACTTTACGGTTTGCACGTTTTAACTGTCTTGTGGATTTTTTATCAATTCCTAAATAAATTGGATCCATTCCAAGGGATCTACATCTTTTCAGGACCGGTGTTCTATCTACTGCCATCTTGGCTTACCTCCTAATTCAATTAGACTCTTCTACGTTTTGGTGGACGGCATCCGTTGTGCGGAACCGGAGTTACGTCACGGATACTTGTTACTTCAAGACCGCATGCCTGAAGGGCACGGATAGCAGCCTCACGACCTGATCCTGGTCCTTTAACCATTACGTCTACTGTTTTTAATCCATGAATTAAAGCAGCCTTTGTTGCAGTCTCAGCTGCCATCTGTGCTGCATAAGGAGTAGATTTCCTTGAACCTCTAAATCCCAGACCGCCGGCACTTGCCCATGAAAGAGCGTTTCCTTCGTTGTCAGTCAGAGTAACAATTGTGTTGTTAAAAGAAGACTGGATATGTGCCTGTCCGTGTTCAACGTTTTTCTTGACACGACGTTTTGTTGTCGTTTTTTTAGTTGTTTTTGCCATTTTAAAACTAACCTACGCTTTCCTTAATCAATCAAAATTTATAGTTAGGATACTGAATTATTTCTTCTTATTTGCTACTGTTCTCTTCGGACCCTTGCGTGTTCTAGCGTTGGTCTTGGTCTTCTGACCACGAACCGGAAGTCCTTTACGATGACGGATTCCTCTGTAGCATCCGATTTCCTGCAGTCTCTTAATGTTCAGGGCGATTTCTCTACGAAGATCACCTTCTACCATCATTGTCTCATCAATGACAGCCTGAAGTCTCTTAACTTCATCATCAGTCAGGTCTCTGACACGTGTGTCAGGATTTACATTTGCCTGAGCAAGGATTTTGTCTGCACTTGGTCTTCCGATACCATAAATATAGGTAAGACCGATTTCGATTCTTTTCTCTCTTGGTAAGTCTACACCAGCTATACGAGCCATGTACTGTTTCCTCCATTTTCTTTACTGAAAGTTCTGCGTCTTCGTACATCACTTGTATCAGATACAAGGTGAAATGGGATGCATCCATACGCACTCTTTCTTAATTCTTAGTTCCTAATTGGGGTGCCTCGGTATAACACCCAGCTGCTTTTGGCGATTCGCAGCCTTTCCGAAATTTGCGGCCAACGGGCCAACGTTGCCTCCGGTATTAGGCAATACATGCTTAGTTCATTATATGTCAGATGATACAACCCGTCCGGGTGTTTCACCTGCAGCCGCATTCACAAACAATGGATCAATCAACCCTGACGCTGTTTGTGCTTTGGATTCTCACAGATAATTCTGATAGAACCTTTTCTCTTAATGACCTTGCATTTCTCGCAGATCGGTTTTACAGATGATCTTACTTTCACTGGAAATCCTCCTTCCGTAAAATATAGCATTAAAATCTGCAGTTTAGGGCGCAGTTATACACACGTACAAGCGCGTCCGCATTGTATTGTAGCATTATGGTCTACAAAATGCAAGCAGTTTTTTAAATTTTTTTTACATTTTTCTAATTTTTTTAGTTTCCTGAAGTTTGAAACATTTTTTCTGTGTTCAGTTTCTTCTATAATAGAAGAAACTCCTGTACCATAGAAGCATTTTCTCAGGCACAGGAGTTTTATATTCATTAATCCGAATTTGCTATTAACGAATCTGAATTACTTATCTCGCCAGATGATTCTTCCCTTGGAAAGATCATATGGGGAAAGCTCCATTGTTACTTTGTCTCCTGGAAGAATACGAATAAAGTTCATGCGCAGCTTGCCGCTGATATGAGCAAGTACAACATGTTTGTTTTCAAGTTCCACTTTAAACATTGCGTTTGGCAGCTTCTCTAAAACAGTGCCTTCTACTTCAAGTACATCTACTTTTGACATTTTATACCTCCTGTATCGCCTTAATGATAATGATTAATACTCTGTGAGTGTCAGAATCTCCGGTTCGCCATCTGTAATCAGTATGGTGTTCTCATAATGTGCGGAAAGGGAACCATCCATGGTCACCACTGTCCATTCGTCATCCAGCCAGCATACATCTGCTCTGCCCATATTGATCATGGGCTCTATGGCAAGTGTCATGCCTGGAAGTAATTTCACTCCCCTGCGTTTCTGAGGGAAGTTGGGAATCTGCGGATCTTCGTGAAGATGAGTACCAATCCCATGTCCCACCAGATCTCGTACAATACCATAACGGTATTTCGCCGCATACGCTCCGATTGCCTTGGAAATATCATTGAGATGATTTCCTGCTTTCGCGAATTTTATTCCTTCAAAGAAGCACTGCCTGGTTACATCCATAAGCTGCTTGGCTTCTTTGGAAACTTCTCCGACTGCATAAGTACGGGCCGCATCAGAATGATATCCTTTATAGATCAGTCCTGCATCAATCTTTACCAGATCACCATCCTGGATAATTTTGTCCTCCGAAGGAATTCCGTGGACCACTTCATCATTCAGGCTGATGCAGAAGGAGCCAGGAAAGCCTCCATAATTCAGAAAATTGGGAATGCATCCCATGGAACGGATCATATCTTCGCCGATACGGTCGATCTCCTTGGTACTCATTCCTGGTTTAATATAAGGGATCAGCCCGTCATGGACTTTTTCCAGAAGATGTCCGGATTCCCTCATAAGTTCAATTTCTTGTGCTGTTTTTATTGAAACTGACATTACTTCTTATCCTCTATTCTATTCGCCAAGGATCTTCACAATATCACCAAATACCTCATCCAGGTTCTTGGTGCCATCTACAGTTTTCAGTACGCCCTGACCAGTATAGTAGTCGATAAGCGGCTGAGTCTGCTCATGATATACATTCAGACGCTTCTGTACAGTCTCCGGCTTGTCATCGTCACGAAGCACAAGATCCTCACCGCATGTATCGCAAACCCCCTCTGTCTTCGGAGCTGCAAATACAACGTGGTAGGTTGCACCACATTTTACGCATGCGCGTCTTCCACCCATACGGTTCACGATATTCTCATCCGGAACATCAACATCAATAGCATAATCAATCTTGCTTCCCAGCTTGCTTAAAGCATCGGTAAGGCATTCAGCCTGTGGGATTGTTCTTGGAAAACCGTCCAGAACATAGCCGTTCTTGGCATCCGGCTGCTGGATTCTGTCCACAACAAGGTCGCAGGTAAGTTCATCCGGTACAAGCAGTCCCTGGTCCATATAAGTTTTTGCTTTTTTCCCAAGTTCTGTGCCATTTTTGATATTGGCACGGAAAATATCGCCTGTAGAGATATGGGGAATACCATATTTCTCAGCAATTTTCTTAGCCTGGGTTCCTTTTCCTGCACCTGGTGCACCTAACATGATAATTCTCATAAAAAGCCCTCCATTTTCTCATACTACGAATTAAGGCTGTGACGCATATAAGCACCACAACCTTTATTCTTTTAGTTGTTCAGGAAGCCTTTGTAATTGCGGACAAGCATCTGTGATTCAATCTGTTTCACAGTCTCCAGGATAACTCCAACAATAATGATGATGGAAGTACCACCGAAGGATACGTTTGCACCGAATACTCCATTGAAGAAGAACGGAATAACCGCAACGATAATCAGGCCTACTGCACCTATAAATATAATATAATTTAAGATTTTAGTCAAATAGTCTGACGTTGGTTTTCCTGGACGGATACCAGGAATGAAACCACCCTGCTTTTTGATATTGTCTGCAACTTCCAGCGGGTTGAATGTGATGGAAGTGTAGAAATATGCAAAGAATACGCAAAGTACAATATACAGAAGCAGTCCCCAGCTATACTGTGGCTGACTTGGATTACACCAGTTATTGGATGATAATCCTCGAATAATCTCACTGCCGATGCCGGTTCCATTAGCTTTTCCTGCAAGCTGTGCGATTACGCCTGGGAAAGACATAATTGAGGAAGCAAAGATAACCGGAATAACACCAGCGGTGTTAACTTTCAGCGGTATATTGGTAGTCTGACCACCCATCAGCTTTCTGCCGACCATTTTTCTGGAATACTGAACAGGAATTCTTCTCTCTGCACCGTTAAGGATCAGTACAAATACCACCATGACAACGATTATTGCAACAATGATAACCCCTGCAAGCAGTCCTTTTGCAATTGTTTTTCCTTTGATGAAGTTCTCATAAAGAAGAGATAAGTCACTTGGAACACGGGAAACGATGTTAATGGTCAGGACGATGGAAATACCATTTCCAACACCCTTCTCAGTAATACGCTCACCGATCCACATCAGCATGGCAGAACCAGCTGTGAGGCAAGCAACTACAGTTAAGCCTTTAAAGAAGTTCATGTTCGGGATCAGACCCTGGCGACCAAAACCGATTGCCATTGCCACAGACTCAAACAACGCAAGACCAACAGTTACATAACGGGTAATGGCAGTAATTTTCTTTCTGCCCTCTTCTCCATCTCTCTGCATCTCCTCCAGAGCCGGAATAGCAATTGTGAGAAGCTGCATGATAATGGATGATGTAATGTATGGCGTGATGTTCAATGCAAAGATTGACATCTGGGTAAATGAGCCACCAGTGAACGCATCAAAGAAATTGAATGCGTCACCAGTGTTTTTAGCAAACCACTCTTTAAAGAAATCGCTATCTACTCCCGGAACAGGAAGCTGTGATCCGATACGGATGACAAGAATCATCCATAATACATAGAGGAGTTTACGTCTCATCTCTTTTACTCTGAAAACGTTTTTGAGAGTTTCAAACATTTGATCACCTCTATTAGATCAGCTCTACTGTACCACCTGCAGCTTCGATTTTAGACTTTGCAGTCTCACTTACAGCATTTACTTTAACTGTAAGCTTCTTGGTAAGCTCGCCGTTTCCAAGGATTTTAACGCCGTCACCAGCTTTGGAAATTGCACTGCTTGCAAGTAAGCTCTCAACTGTAACCTCTGCACCATCCTCAAAACGGTTCAGAACATCAACGTTGATTGCAATGATCTCTTTAGAGTTTCTGTTTGTGAATCCTCTCTTAGGCAGACGTCTGTATAAAGGCATCTGTCCACCTTCAAATCCCGGTTTCTTGTGTCCGGAACGTGCTAACTGTCCTTTATGGCCTTTACCGGCTGTTTTGCCGTTTCCAGAACCATGTCCACGGCCTCTTCTGAAGTTATCGCTGTGCTTAGAACCCTCAGCTGGTCTTAAGTTTGATAATTCCATTATGGCACCTCCTTTTTGTAATTATGCTTCTTCTACTTTTACCAGGTGCTGTACCTGCTGAATCATTCCTCTTGTTGCCGCATTGTCTGGCATCTCAACTGTTTTGTGCATTTTGGTAAGACCCATTGCTTTAACAGTAAGTTTGTGCTTCGGAACTGCGCCAATCGGAGATTTTACTAAAGTAACTTTTAATGTATTTGCCATTTTAATATTCCTCCTTAAGCCAGAATCTCATCAACAGATTTTCCACGAAGTTTTGCAACTTCTTCCGGAGTTTTTAACTGTCTTAAGCCTTCGATGGTTGCAAGAACAACATTCTGCTTATTTCTGGATCCCATACATTTTGTACGGATGTTTTTGATACCAGCTAACTCGATAACGGCACGAGCCGGGCCGCCGGCGATAACTCCAGTACCTTCCGGAGCTCTCTTAAGAAGCATGGAAGCGCTTCCGTAAGAACCTACGAAGTCATGTGTAATGGAACCATTCTCATCTCTTGCTACGGTTACTAATTTCTTAATAGCATCCTCTTTTCCTTTGCGGATTGCTTCCGGAATCTCGGCTGCCTTTCCAAGTCCTGCACCAACGTGTCCATTGCCGTCACCTACAACAACTAAAGCTGTGAAACGGAAGTTACGACCACCTTTAACAACCTTGGTAACACGCTTGATTGATACTACTTTATCTTCTAACTCTAACTGACTAGCATCAATAAGATTACGTTTCATGTGTTTCGCTCCTCCTTATTAGAATTTCAGTCCAGCTTCTCTTGCTGCGTCTGCCAGTGCTTTTACTTTACCGTGGTAAATGTATCCACCTCTGTCAAAAACAACTTCCTCGATGCCGGCTTCCACTGCCTTCTTACCGATTACAGTGCCAAGATATGCTGCTGCTGCAACATCGTCGGTGTTCTCAAGCTGTGCTTTTACGTCTTTCTGAAGAGTAGAAGCAGATACTAAAGTCTTTCCAACGGTGTCATCGATAATCTGTGCATACATGTGTTTATTGGAACGAAATACTGCAAGACGCGGAGTTGTTGCAGTGCCATTTAAATGATGACGTAATCTTCTATGCTTTTTCTCGCGAATTTCCGCTCTAGATGCTTTATTAACCATTTTCTCACTCTCCTTAATTATTTCTTACCAGTCTTACCAACTTTGCGTCTGATAACCTCAGTATCATACTTAATACCTTTACCCTTATATGGCTCAGGTCTTCTCTTATCTCTGATCTCAGCTGCAAACTGTCCAACTTTTTCCTTGCTGATACCGGAAACGATAATCTTGTTACCGTCTACTTTGGTCTCAATACCTTCCGGATCTTCCATTTCTACCGGGTGAGAATATCCAAGGTTTAAAGTAAGCTTCTTGCCCTGCTTAGCGGCTCTGTAACCAACACCGTTAACTTCAAGAGTCTTGGTGTATCCTTCGCTTACACCAACAACCATGTTGTGGATAAGGCTTCTTGTTAAGCCGTGAAGGGATTTCATTTTCTTTAAGTCGTTTGGTCTTGCAACAACTACATGACCATCTTCAACTTTGATTTCCATCTCTGTTGGAAGCGCTCTCTCAAGTGTTCCTTTTGGTCCTTTTACGGTTACTACGTTTCCTTCTGCAACAGATACTTCAACTCCTGCCGGAATAGCAACCGGAAGTCTACCGATACGTGACATACTATGTGTCCTCCTTACTTAGATTATCGGAGAGGTTTTCGCAACCTCTCTGTTTTCAGTGTTTCGTCTACTTCTTGAATGAATGGAGCCGAAGCTTACCATACAAATGCAAGAACCTCGCCGCCTACCTGAAGTTTACGAGCTTCTTTATCGGTGATAACACCTTTATTAGTGGAAAGGATTGCGATTCCAAGTCCTCCAAGAACCTTCGGAAGCTCTTCCTTACCAGCATAAACACGAAGACCCGGTTTAGAGATTCTCTTTAAACCTGTGATGATCTTCTCGTTTTTGTCTTCGCCATATTTCAGTGTGATATGGATGTTTTTAGCAACACCATCTTCAACTAAATCGTATTTTGCAATGTATCCCTCATCAACAAGGATGTTTGCAATTGCAATTTTCATCTTGGATGCTGGTACATCTACTGTGTCGTGTTTTGCAGTGTTTGCATTACGAATTCTTGTAAGCATGTCTGCGATTGGATCGCTCATTGTCATGTTAGTTTCCTCCTCATATTCAGACTTTACATGTCATAGTATATTTATATAAATTTACGTGTTACCTGTGTAACATCATCCCGTGCTGAACTGGTACTGCACCTTGCGGCTTGCACTCGTTAAGGTTCGGGATGGACTTTGCACGAAATTCATGTTCGCCTTACGGCTTACATTCATTAAGCGACTTTCAGCTTCGGCTTACCAGGAAGCTTTCTTAACTCCCGGGATCTGTCCTTTGTAAGCTAACTCACGGAAGCAGATTCTGCAGATTCCGTATTTTCTTAAATATGCATGTGGACGTCCACAAATTCTGCAACGGCTATATTCTCTTGTAGAAAATTTAGCTGGACGCTGCTGTTTGATTTTCATTGCTGTCTTAGCCATGAATCGTTCCTCCTATATCAGATCTGCTGACCCCGGCAAGGAGCCGGCGGTCAACTTTGGAATGTTCCTCTACTTATTTCGCAAAAGGCATGTTGAACAGCTTCAGTAACTCACGAGCTTCCTCATCAGTATTTGCTGTTGTAACGAAGATAATGTCCATACCTCTTACTTTGTCAACTTTATCGTACTCAACTTCTGGGAAGATAAGCTGCTCTTTGATACCAAGAGCGTAGTTTCCTCTTCCATCGAAGGCGTTAGGATTAACGCCACGGAAGTCACGTACACGTGGAAGTGCCAGGTTGATCAGACGATCAGCGAACTCATACATCTTCTCGCCTCTTAATGTTACTTTACATCCGATCGGCATTCCCTCTCTGATTTTGAAGTTAGCAACAGATTTTTTAGCTTTTGTTGCGATAGCTTTCTGTCCTGTGATCAGCTCCATATCTGCAATAGCTGCATCAAGAAGCTTAGCGTTCTCTTTTGCTTCACCAACACCCATGTTAATTACGATCTTGTCGAGTTTTGGCACTTGCATAACGTTTTTATATCCGAATTTTTTGGTCATGGCATCCATGATCTCATTAGTATAAAGTTCTTTTAATCTACTCACTTATGTCTGCCTCCTCTCTCAATTAATCGATAACCTTACCTGTTGCTTTGGCAACGCGGACTTTTTTGTCACCATCCATCTTAAAGCCAACTCTTGTTGCTTTTCCATCTGCCATAAGCATTACGTTGGAGATGTGAAGCGGAGCTTCTTTTGTGATGATTCCACCATTCTGGTTTGCAGCTGATGGTTTGGTGTGTTTTGTAACCATATTAACGTTCTCTACTAATACGGTATTGTCTTTTACGTTAACGGCAAGGACTTTGCCTTCTTTGCCTTTATCTTTACCAGCGATTACTGTAACAGTATCACCTTTTTTAATCTTCATAGCTGACATTAGGCACCCTCCTATAATACTTCCGGAGCTAAGGAAACGATCTTCATGAATTTTTTCTCACGAAGCTCTCTGGCAACTGGTCCAAAGATACGTGTTCCTCTCGGAGTTAAGTCGTCTTTAATGATTACGGCAGCATTTTCATCGAAACGGATATAGGATCCGTCTTTACGACGAGCGCCTTTTTTGGATCTAACTACAACAGCCTTTACTACGTCACCTTTTTTAACAACGCCGCCTGGTGTTGCATCTTTAACAGTAGCAACGATTGTATCGCCGATGTTTGCATATCTTCTTGTAGAGCCACCCATAACACGGATACAAAGGATTTCTTTTGCACCAGTGTTGTCGGCAACTTTCAGTCTTGTTTCCTGCTGAATCATACTGGTTATCCTCCTTATTTAACTCTCTCTACTACTTCAACCAGTCTCCATCTCTTGTCTTTGGACAGCGGTCTGGTCTCCATAACTTTTACGGTATCACCGATGTTGCACTCATTGTTTTCGTCATGAGCTTTTAATTTATATGTTCTCTTCACGATTTTCTTGTAAAGAGGATGTTTTACATGGTCTTCAATTGCAACTACGATGGTCTTATCCATCTTATTGCTGACAACCTTACCCACGCGGGTTTTTCTCAGATTTCTTTCCACGATTATGTCCTCCTAAATTCACTATTTGGAAGCGTTAGCTTTCGCAGTGATCACTGTCTGGATTCTGGCAATATTTCTGCGAACCTCTTTGATTCGTCCTGTATTGTCTAATTGATTGGTTGCATTCTGAAATCTCAGATTGAAAAGTTCTTTCTTAGCAGCTACTAATTCTTCGTTTAATTCTGCAGCTGATTTTGCCTGTAAATCTTCTACGAATTTATTAATTTTCACTGTTATCACCGCCTTCTAACTCTGCACGAGAAACTATTTTGCATTTACATGGTAACTTGTGCATTGCAAGACGTAATGCCTCACGAGCGATTTCTTCTGAAACGCCTGCGATCTCAAACATAACACGTCCTGGTTTAACAACTGCTACCCAGTATTCCAGGGCACCTTTTCCGGAACCCATACGAGTTTCTGCTGGTTTTGCTGTTACTGGTTTATCTGGGAAAATCTTGATCCAAACCTTACCACCACGTTTGATATAACGGGTCATAGCAACACGGGCTGCCTCGATCTGATTAGATCTGATCCAGCAAGGCTCGGTAGCAACAAGACCGAATTCACCATAATTGATCTGATTACCTCTAAGGGCTTTTCCTCTCATGGAGCCACGGAATTGTTTACGACGTTTAACTCTTTTTGGCATTAACATTATTTATCGCTCCCTTCCTTAGTTCCTTTAGTTGGAAGAATCTCACCATTGTAGATCCATGCCTTTACACCAACTTTGCCATATGTGGTGTCTGCTTCTGCGAAACCATAATCGATGTCTGCACGAAGTGTCTGAAGCGGAATAGTTCCATCGCTGTAGAACTCTGTACGAGCCATATCAGCTCCACCAAGACGTCCGGATACGGATGTTTTGATTCCCTTTGCTCCAGATTTCATTGTACGCTGCATTGTAGATTTCATAGCACGTCTGAAGGAGATACGGTTCTCCAGCTGAAGAGCGATGTTCTCTGCAACGAGCTGAGCGTCTCTGTCTGGTCTCTTAACTTCTTTGATATCAACGATAAGCTTCTTGTCTGTGTATTTAGCAAGTTCAGCTTTAACTTTCTCGATCTCAGCGCCGCCTTTACCGATTACGATACCAGGTTTAGCTGTGTAAATGATAACTTTGACTCTGTCAGATGCTCTCTCGATCTCGATCTTGGAAACACCTGCGCTGTATAATTTCTTTTTGAGGAATGTTCTGATGTTGTAGTCCTCTACCAGATAGTCTGCGAAATCGCTCTCTGCATACCATCTTGAATCCCAATCCTTGATAACACCGACTCTAAGGCCATGTGGGTTAACTTTCTGTCCCATGTCTATCCTCCTTATTTCTCATCCAGCACGATGGTAATATGGCTTGTTCTCTTCTCGATTCTGTAAGCTCTACCCTGTGCTCTTGGCTGGATTCTCTTCATTGTAGGTCCTTTATTTGCATAGCAGGCTGCAACGACGAGATTGTCTGCGTTCATTCCGTTATTGTTCTCAGCGTTAGCAATAGCTGATTCCAGTAACTTTTTGATTACGCTGGAAGCGTATCTTGGGTTGTATGTCAGGATACCAAGTGCTGTCTGCACATCTTTGCCACGGATTGCATCTAAAACGTAGCAGGCTTTCTGAACAGAAATTCTTGCATAAGATAATTTTGCAGACGGTCTTGTCTCTCTATTATTCTCATTTCTGGCTCTCTTAATCTGGCTTCTATGTCCTTTTGCCATTTTAAAGTGCCTCCTTTCGTCATATTCAATATTCAGGTAAACACCTGGGTTGCCCGAACCGCTTCTTGCGATCAGGCAGCCTGGTGAAAAGTACTAATTAGCGAACACCGGATTTCTTTTCGTCTTTTCCGTGTCCTCTGTAGGTTCTGGTAGCAACAAACTCACCAAGTTTGTGACCAACCATATCCTCAGTAATATATACCGGCACATGTTTTCTTCCGTCATGGACAGCGATTGTATGTCCAACAAAAGACGGGAAGATTGTGGAACGGCGTGACCAAGTTTTGATTACGGATTTATCATTTGCAGCGTTTAATGCATCTACTTTTTTAAGTAAGCTCTGATCTGCAAAAGGTCCTTTTTTCAGTGAACGAGACATTCTTAATCCTCCTTATTATTTGCTTAAAGCTTTTCCATCGCGTCTTCTTACGATGAGCTTGTTGGACGCTTTGTTTTTCTTTCTTGTCTTCAGACCAAGAGCAGGTTTGCCCCAAGGTGTACACGGACCTGGACGTCCAACCGGAGCGCGGCCCTCTCCACCACCATGTGGATGGTCATTCGGGTTCATAACAGAACCGCGAACTGTAGGTCTGATTCCCATGTGACGCTTACGACCAGCTTTACCGATGTTGATCAGGTTGTGATCACCATTTCCGATAATACCTACTGTAGCACGGCAGATGATCGGAACCATTCTCATCTCACCAGATGGGAGACGAAGTGTAGCGTATTTGCCTTCTTTAGCCATAAGCTGAGCACCATTACCAGCGGAACGAACCATCTGTCCGCCCTTTCCTGGGTGAAGCTCAATGTTATGAACCATAGTACCAACCGGGATAAGCTCTAACGGTAAGCAGTTACCTACACGGATTTCAGCTTCCGGTCCGTTCATAACTTTCTGTCCAACTTTAAGTCCTTCCGGAGCAAGAATGTATGCTTTCTCGCCATCTGCATAGCAGATAAGTGCGATGTTTGCTGTTCTGTTCGGATCATACTCAACAGATTTAACTACTGCCGGGATTCCATCTTTTCTTCTCTTGAAGTCGATGATTCTATATTTTCTACGGCTTCCGCCTCCCTGATGTCTTACAGTGATCTTACCCTGGTTGTTACGTCCAGCGTTTTTCTTTAAAGACACGGTAAGGGATTTCTCTGGTGTTGCTTTCGTAATCTCAGAGAAGTCGGAACCAGTCATATGTCTTCTAGACGGGGTATATGGGTTATAACTTTTGATTCCCATTTCTTTTCTCCTTTCAAATTTGTTCTCACGCTTTTGAATGCGTATATTCGCGATATTCAGAGTGCCAAGGATTCAGAAGAAGCAGGTCGTCATGCTTGCATGTAAGACCGGATTCTTATGAAGACTTGAAAGCGTGTAACGCGACCGAGGAAGCAAAGCTTCCGAGGTGCACTCGTACGAATCGCAAGCTATCAATTAAAGACCCTCGAAGATCTCGATGTCTTTGCTGTCCTCTGTAAGGGCTACGATAGCTTTTTTGGATTTAGCAGTTTTTCCAACTACCATTCCACGGCGTTTTTTCTTACCATCAAGATTCATGGTGTTTACGCTTTTAACTTTTGTTCCATCGAACATTTTCTCAACTGCTTCTTTGATCTGAGCTTTGTTTGCTTCCGGATGAACAAGGAAAGTATATTTCTTCTCACCCATAGCAGCCATGGATTTTTCAGTGATCACTGGTCTTTTGATCACGTCGTAATATTTAATATCTGCCATTATGCGTATACCTCCTCGATGGATGCTACAGCGTCTTTAGTTACTACTACAGTACCGTGGCTCATAACATCATATACGTTGATGCCGTTAGCAGCTACAGTCTGTACGTTTTCGATATTTCTTGCAGAAAGGATTACGTTCTTGTCTTCCTGTGCTGTTACAATAAGAGCTTTCTCTGCTTTCAGGTTTGTAAGGACCTTCTGCATTTCTTTTGTCTTTGCATCAGCAAGTGCAAGGCTATCAACAACTACGAATTTATTGTCCTGAACTTTGGAAGTCAGAGCGGATTTAAGAGCTGCTCTTCTTTCTTTTTTGTTCATTTTTACTTCATAATCTCTTGGAGTTGGTGCGAAAATAATTCCGCCGCCTGTCCACTGTGCAGCACGGATAGATCCCTGTCTAGCATGACCGGTTCCTTTCTGTCTCCAAGGTTTTCTTCCGCCACCGCTTACTTCAGAACGAGTTTTCGCTTTCTGAGTACCCTGGCGTTTATTTGCAAGCTGACGAACAACAGCAAGGTGAACAAGATGCTCATTGACTTCAACGCCAAATACTGCATCGTTCAGCTCCATTGTTCCAACTTCATTGCCTTCCATATTATAAACAGTTACGTTTGCCATTTGTGTGCTCCTCCTTTCTTATTATAAGGACTTTACTGTCTCTTTGATTGTAACCAAGGATTTCTTAGGTCCTGGAACAGCACCTTTAACTAACAGTAAGTTATTCTCTGTATCTACGCGTACGATCTCAAGATTCTGAACAGTTACCTGCTCGCTTCCCATATGACCTGGCATGTGTTTTCCTTTGAATACCTTGCTCGGATCAGAACAAGCACCATTGGAACCTGCATGACGATGATATTTGGAGCCGTGAGCCATAGGTCCTCTGGACTGTCCATGTCTCTTGATTGCGCCCTGGAAGCCTTTACCTTTTGAAACTGCTGTTGCATCGATGTGATCTCCAGCTGCAAAGATATCAGCTTTAATTTCCTGTCCTACCTCATATTCAGCAGCGTTCTCAAAACGGAATTCTTTAACGAATCTCTTAACTGCAACGCCTGCTTTTGCAAAGTGGCCTGTTTCCGGTTTGTTCACCAGTTTCTCTCTGATGTCGCCGAAGCCAACCTGAACTGCTGTATATCCGTCGTTCTCATCTGTTTTAACCTGAGTTACGACACATGGACCAGCCTGTAAAACGGTTACCGGAATTAACATTCCATCTTCGTTGAAGATCTGAGTCATTCCGACTTTGGTAGCTAAAATAGCTTTCTTCATCTTTCTTCCTCCTATAGCGGATTGCCCTTTCGGGTAATCATATAATAAATAGCTAAATGCTTATGCATTTACAAGATTAATTATTTTGCCTTCATCTTGATGTCGATATGAACACCAGCAGGCATTTCCAGTCTGGACAGTGCATCAACTGTCTTCTGGGTCGGAGCAATGATATCAATCAGTCTCTTATGTGTTCTCTGCTCAAACTGTTCTCTGGAATCTTTATATTTGTGAACAGCTCTTAAGATTGTAACAACTTCCTTCTTAGTTGGAAGCGGAACCGGTCCGCTAACTGTTGCACCATTCTTCTTAACAGTGTCGATGATCTTTGCAGCAGATGCATCTACTAACTGATGATCGTAAGCTTTTAATGTGATTCTCATTACCTGATTTGCCATAAAAAAAGTCTCCTCCTATTCGTACTCACTATCAGTACGACAAGCGGCGACTGTACACATCTCCGTGTGTGTCCTAAAACATCTTCCTGCTACGGACATTCTCTCACACGTCCCATCCCAAGATGGCTATTGAACTTGTACAGTGACTTGTCGTCAGTTTCCTAACTTGACATTCGCTCCACGGAAAACCCGCCTTACTCGGCGGCAACCTCGCGCTTCATTGCTATCATGTCACAGCAGATATTAGTATACACAAAGGTTTTAAAAATTGCAAGTGTTTTTTTCAAAAAATCCAGATGTTTTTTTGTATTATTTTAAATACAATCTAGGGTGTATCTGAAAAAGGCTTTCTGCAAGATGTGAGTGTGTATATTCCAGTTTTTTTCTTTCTTCCTATTATATAGTGCTTCTAATAGTTGTCCGTTATACTCCTGCTGGCAACTGTCAATCAGCTTTCATTATTTAATACAGTGGTTCTAAAGCCTCGCGAAGTCATTGTCTTTTCCTTAATAAAAAAAGAGAAGAG
This sequence comes from Ruminococcus sp. Marseille-P328, assembly GCF_964249465.1. Classification (NCBI taxonomy): domain Bacteria; kingdom Bacillati; phylum Bacillota; class Clostridia; order Eubacteriales; family Oscillospiraceae; genus Ruminococcus; species Ruminococcus sp. Marseille-P328. The sequence continues at coordinate 66,435 of NZ_CAXUBQ010000004.1, forward strand.
GCATCATCATCGAATGCCTCTTCTTTCCTATTATAATAATGAATCAATCTTCATCATCATAGTATTCATCTTCGTCCTCATCTTCGTCAGCAAAGATATCAGAATAATCAAACAAAGTAACCTTTGTTATCTCATCCTTCACAATGTCAGGAGCATCTCCTTCTTTCTTTGCTTTCGCAGCAAGCTGCGCCGGTGAATATCTTGGGATTGCCAGTTTCTTGATCTCAACTGGTTTATCCTCTTCTTCCTCATGAATCTCCGGAGCTGCTTTCTTCTTCGGTGCTGCCTTCTTAGTCTGTGTTGCAGGCTTAGCAGACTTCCTGACTGGTTTGGAGTCCTTTGCGGTAGCTGCTGCTACTTCTTTCTTCAGAAGTTCATGTGCTTCACTTGTAGCGCTCTGTACAGCTCTTTGTGGCGCTTCCTCTTCCTCTACATCAAAATCGTCTTCATCGATTTCATCCACAAAGCCACCGGTACGGATCTTACGCTTCTCTTTCTTGCTGCGCTTGCCCTGTGCTTTGATCTCACGCTCTTCATCACGGTACTCACGCTCTTTACGCTTCTCTTCTTTCTTCAGCTCTTTACGGCTCTTCACGTATCCTGGTTCTGTATCCTCCGGATAGTCGTCATAATCATCCTGATCTTTTTTCCAGAGTTCTGCGATTACATAAAGAATAATCAGAAACAGAACGGTAAGTCCAAGAACAATCAGCCCCTCAATACTCTTGGTAGCTGCCATCAGATATCCGATAAACGGAATTGTTACAACAATTTTCGGAAGGTAGCTTCCAATTGCCACATTGATCGGCTGTCCCTGAGAAACAGTTGGATCCATAGCAGTACCTGTACCATTTGCGACATCAGCGCTGGCCAGTGTATAACGATACACTGCATTCTCATCATTTACAAGGATCGGTGTACCCAGAGCTGCTTCTTCGGTTTTAACCGGAATTGCATATGTAACAGATCCCATTGCCAGATTTGACTTGACTGTGGAGTCGTCTCTGATTTCAGTCGTCACTCCAAAGAATGGAGGAACCGCTAATGCAACCACACAAAGTATGGTACATATTACAACAAAATGTACTATAAATTTTAAAAACTTAGACATTGGTAACCATCCTCACTTTTTACGGCAGCCTTTACTGGTTGCTCAGATACTGTTCAATACTGCTCATCGCAGCTTCTTCATCTTCACCATTAGCAGAAAGTGTAATCTCCTCACCGGCGTCAAGTCCCAGTGTCATCATACCCATAATACTCTTGGCATTCACTTTCTTCTTACCTACTTCTACGTAGATTTCACTGTTAAACTGACTTGCCACCTGTACCAGCTGTGCAACGGGTCTGGCTTCAAGCCCTGTGGACAGGTGAATGGTGATTGGTTTTTTAATCATAATAACTCCTCCTTGTTTTCCCTCAGGTCATCTGCAAGCAGGCTTAATTTACGAAGCCGATGATTTACTCCAGACTTTCCAACCTGTGGGTTCAACATAAATCCTAGTTCTTTAAGTGTTGCTTCCGGATACTGCAGCCGCAATCTGGCAATCTCTTCAAGTCCTTCATTCAGACTCTCCAGGCCCACCTTTTCCTCAAGAAGTCTGATATCCTCGATCTGCTTCACTGCTGCATTAACCGTCTTATTTATATTAGCAGTCTCACAGTTTACCTTCCGATTCACAGAATTGCGCATCTCTTTCAGGATACGGATATTCTCCAGATCCATAAGAGCTACATTTGCTTCCATAATAGCAAGCATGTCTACAATCTGCGCCCCTTCCTTCACATAGAGTACATAAGACTTCTTACGCAGAACCATCTTGGCATCTATATGAAAGCTGTGAATAATTTCCTGCAGCTGCCCGCTGATCTCCTGGCTGGGACATACAATTTCGAAATGGTATCCCTTCTGAGGATCACTGATCGAACCTGCCGAGAGAAAAGCACCGCGTACAAACGCCCTTTTGCAGCAATCCCTCTGATATACAATAGAATTGGATACAAGTGGCATCCCTCCGCTCACTCCCGAAAATTCCAGCTTGGCAGAATCCAGTATTTCCTTTACTAAAAACTGATCAATAATGGAAATACAATAAAGATTTCCCTTTCTGAAACGGTCAATCCGGGAATTTGATACATCTGTCTCTATATTAAATGTTTTTTGCAATAATGTAAAGCCTTTTCTTGAAAGTGCCTCATTTTCTGTCTGGATACGCAGGGATTTTCTCCCATCAGTTCCAGCCTCCAGGCTGCCGCAGAAAGTAAAGATTGCAGCCAGTTCCGCAATCCTGCAGTGTCTTCCGGAGCCGATATGCCTGGAAAGTTCTTCTTTCACCATCCCTGAAAAAGACATTCCACGATCTCCTCTTTCTATTTTTTCAATAGGCGATCTTTATCCACATCTCTGTGCTCCAATCGAAAACCGTATTCACCATTTCTGGCAATCCGGCTGTACAACTCCCTTGCAATGGTAACAGAACGGTGCTTGCCCCCTGTGCAGCCAACTGCAATTACAAGGCTTGTTTTACCTTCCTGTGCATACTTAGGAATCAGGAACTCCACCATATCTTCCAGTTTATTTGCAAAAATCCTTGCGGTCTCATTATCCATTACATAATTAAACACGCTCTCATCCATACCGGTAAGGGGACGTAATTCATCCTCATAATATGGATTCGGAAGAAAACGCACATCGAATACCAGGTCTGCATCTGCCGGAATTCCATACTTAAATCCAAAAGACAGAACCGTGACCATCATATTACAGAATTTTTCATTATTTACAAAAATCTTCTCAATTTCCTGGCGCAGCTCCCTTGTAAGAAGGTGACTGGTATCAATAATATAATCAGCTCTCTTACGAAGAAAATCCATTTTCTGGCGTTCCAGACGGATTCCGTCATCTACCCTGCCGTTACTGGCAAGCGGATGGCTGCGTCTGGTTTCCTTATAACGCTTTACCAGCACGGAATCTTCTGCATCCATAAAAAGAATCTCAAAATCATATCCAGCTTCTTTCATATGATCCAGAACCTGTGCCAGTTCTTCCAGAGAGTGACCGCTTCTGGCATCAATACCAAGAGCCGCATTCTGGACTCCTTCTTCATGTACTTCCAGCATCAGGGAAGCAAATTTCTCCACCAATGGAATAGGAAGATTGTCCACACAAAAATAGTGGGCATCCTCCAGCATTTTCAGCACAGTAGACTTACCTGCGCCGGAAACGCCTGTAACAATTACAAATCGCATAATTTATCTCCTGCCGGGCAAAACAGTGTCACTGCTCACGGCCTGACCAGTAGCAGTAAAACGGACTCTTCTGCCTCTTATGTGTCTTAAATCCATTCCAAAGGATTCTTCATGGCTCTAGAATTCTCCCAGAAACTTCACCTCTGGTTCAAGCTTCACACCAAATTTCTCCATAACAATTCTTTGAACATCAGACATCAACGTGGTAACATCTTTCGCTGTGGCATTTCCTGTATTGATCACGAAACCGCAATGCTTCTCAGAAACCTGGGCACCGCCTACCTGATAGCCTCGCAATCCGCTGTCCATGATCAGTTTGCCTGCAAAATAGCCCTCTGGCCGTTTGAAAGTGCTTCCTGCACTTGGATAAGAAAGTGGCTGCTTGCTGGTTCGCATCCCTGCTAGCTCCTGCATACGGCTGCGAATCTCCTCCTGATCACCCTTTTCAAGAGAAATGACAGCTTCCAGAACAATATAGCCTGCTTCTTTTATCACACTGGTTCGATAACCCATGTGAAGTTCATCTGCCTGCAAGGTCAGGACTCCGCCCTCTGGAGTAAGAACCGTGACTTCTTTCAGAACATCCTTCATTTCTCCGCCATACGCTCCTGCATTCATCACCACAGCGCCGCCTAAGGTTCCCGGAATTCCTCCCGCAAACTCAAAGCCAGTCAGCGATGCCTCTCTTGCAGCTGCAGCAATTCCAGATAAAAGAACTCCTGCCTGGGCATGGATCCGGCTGTCTTCAACTCTGATCTGTCCAAAGTTTCTATATAGCTGCACTACTACTCCCTGATAGCCCTTGTCGCTTACAAGAAGATTGCTTCCATTTCCAAGAATAAAATACGGAACATTTTTTTCCTTACAAACAGCTATGATTTTCTTAATCTCATCAGCATTCTCCGGTACCAGAAAGAAATCTGCCGGACCGCCAATTCGGAATGTAGTATGCCTGCTCATAAGCTCCGCTTCCAGTATCCGGTTATCTTCCAGAATTTCCTGGAACCGCTGTTTTAAATTTACATTCACAGATTTACATCCTCTATCTTTCTATACTCAACTTTTCTATCAAATGATATCTGCGCCAATCCTATTCTTTCCATTGCCGCATCGTTTTATTATACTATTTAACTTCACAAATGTACAGAAAAAACGCATATTTTCCAAGATTCTTTCCATACTAAATGTTGTTATGACAGTTGCAAAACAACAAACTTTTCTCAGCGACAGGTTCGTTTCGTGAAAGGAGATCTCACCCATGCTCCAGCAAATTTTCCTATCCATAGTTGGCTTCTGCTCTGGAATCATCATCGCAGGCGGTGTAGTTGGCCTGCTTATCGGTCTTTCCATCGTTCCCCGCTATGCCGGTATCACTCATACAGGAAAACATATATTGTTATATGAAGATATTACGCTTCTTGGCATTGTATGTGGTAATCTTTTTTTCCTCTATGGCTGGCACATTCCAGGCGGAACCTTTACTCTGCTCCTTTATGGACTTTTTTCCGGTATTTTCCTGGGCGGATGGATCATGGCACTTGCTGAGATGGCAGATGTTTTCCCCATCTTTTCCAGAAGGATCAAACTGACCAATGGAATCCGATGGGTCGTGATCGCAGTGGCCTTCGGAAAAGCTTTGGGATCTTTGTATTATTTTTATAAACGGTGGTTTCCCTGAATTGCGTAAAAAAATCAACGCAGCTAATTTTCTATAATAAATAAGAAGGAACATTTTTACCAGACTTTCCTTTTTTATCCTTCTTTGACACCTTGGCGCTTTCTTCTTTATTTTCTCCGGTGATTATCGGACATTCATCTGACAGACCACGGTACCATTTCCGATAATCTGCCGGAGAACAGCCCATCTCTTTTCGGAAAGTCTCTGAAAAATAGCTTGCTCCTGCAAAACCATTTTCTACTGCAATGTCTCCCATGGAAGCAGTCTTATCCAGAACTGCATCCATACTGTTCCAGATTCTGCATTTTTGCAAATATTCAAATGGAGTCATCTCCATATGTTTCTTAAAGAAACGGCAAAAATCACCAGTGCTTACCTGACATGCTTCTGCCATAGCAGAAAGAGTCAGTTTCTCGTTATAATGCTCAGTAAGATATCCTGTCATACGATTCAGTTTCACCCGTTCTCTGATCACTGCATTCTTACATTCCGGACGCGGCAGGGCAAATTTCTTATAAAGACTTCCCCATGCAGTAAACAGCCAGCTCTTCATATCCAGTTCATATGCCATATCCCTGCCTTCTGCTGTCTGCGCAGCGGCGAGAAGTGCCTGAAGAAGAATGTCTTCATCTGTATCTTCCTCAGCTGACGGCATAAACCTGCAATAAGCGAATGATTCTGCTTCTGCAACCGGTGAAATATATTTATTCTGAAGGCTCTCATCTCCAGCTGCCAGATACTCTCCAGTCACCTCAATTATATAAAAACTGCTGCTTTCCTTCTCACTTCTGACCAGACGATAGGACTGTCCTGCATTGATAAATAACGCCTCGCCAGCTTCCAGATCTACTTTTTCCTGATTTATCTGACACTGTATTTCTCCTTCTTCTGCCAATAGAAAAGTGAATGCATTCCCACTGATGCATGGCATATGTCCAAATTCCGGCTGAAGCAGTCCCAGCTTATAGATTCTGATCTTATTCTCAGTTTCCTCTGTAAGGAGCTGTACTCCCTTCCCTATAAAATATTTTCCCATAAGGTACCTCTCTTCTTCGGTTTATAATATGAGGCTACTGTCATTCTGTTTATGAGCAATAGCATCATCTTCCGTAATAACTATAACAATACTATCATGATAGTATAAATTCAGCTAAAAAGAAAGTATATTTTACATATTTTTTCACATAATAATAGAAACCAAAAGGTTACTGTACTCTAAGCAAGCAATTCCATTCATCATAGCTACAGGAGGCATTTATGAACAGTTCCATACCAAAAGCAAAGCAGAAACAATACGCCGACTATGTAAAACAGATCACCCCTACCCACAGTCTTCCCATGAACATGGCAAAGGCTTTTCTCACAGGCGGTGTAATCTGTGTCGTTGGGCAGATTATAACAAATTTTGCAAAATCCAGAGGATTAGACCAGGATATGGCCGGTACCTGGTGTTCTGTTACCCTGGTTTTCATCAGTGTTATTCTTACTGGATTTAATATTTATCCAAAGATTGGAAAATTTGGCGGAGCGGGAAGTCTGGTTCCAATCACCGGTTTTGCTAATTCCGTAGCCGCCCCTGCCATTGAATATAAAACGGAGGGTCAGGTCTTTGGAATCGGCTGCAAGATTTTCACCATTGCAGGTCCTGTAATCCTTTACGGAATCATGAGTTCCTGGATTGCCGGAGTGATCTACTATCTTCTGAAAATAATGGAGGTGATTTCATGAATCCACAGACACCAGCCAGACTTACCGGTTCTGCCAGTATGAGCTTTCAGAATCCGGTTTACGTTGTAAGCTGTGCTTCTGTAGTTGGAAAAAAGGAAGGGGAAGGACCTCTTGGAAGCAAATTTGATCTGGTCTGCGAAGAACCTATGTTTGGAGAGGCTACCTGGGAAGCTGCGGAAAGCACCATGCAAAAAGAAGCAGCCGCATTGGCCCTTGGAAAAGCCGGACTTACTCCAGGGGATATCCGCATGACCTTCGCAGGTGATCTTCTGGCTCAGACTACCGCCTCTTCCTTTGGAATTGCCGGAATGGGAATCCCATTTTACGGACTTTTCGGTGCATGCTCCACCATAGGGGAATCCCTCTCTCTTGGCGCCATGTCTGTTGCAGCCGGATACGGAGAACATATTCTCTGTGCCACTTCCAGCCATTTTGCCAGCGCAGAAAAAGAATTCCGATTTCCTCTGGCTTACGGAAACCAGCGTCCTCTCTCAGCCACGTGGACGGTTACCGGGAGCGGTGCCTGTGTTCTCTCCGGAACTTTGCCTGTTCCGGAAATTCCGGAAAAGACTGATCCGCTAATTTCAGCAGAAGGATGTGTCCAAATAACAGGACTCACCACTGGAAAGCTGATTGACTTTGGACTTAAGGATTCTCTGAACATGGGTGGATGCATGGCACCTGCCGCCTGCGATACCATTTACCGGAATTTTTGTGACTTTGGCCGAACACCTGATGATTATGATGCAATCTTCACCGGAGACCTGGGAGCTGTTGGAAAACGGATCCTGCTGGATCTGTTAAAAGAAAAAGGATATGATATAGAGTCCATTTATCAGGACTGTGGACTTTTAATCTTTGATGGTGAAACACAGGATACTCATTCTGGTGGAAGTGGTTGTGGATGCAGTGCATCTGTGCTGGCTGCTTATATTCTGCCGGAACTGGCAAAAGGAACCTGGAAAAAGGTGCTCTTTGTTCCTACAGGAGCATTGCTTTCCAAAACAAGTTTTAATGAGGGAGATTCCATTCCGGGGATTGCACATGCTGTAGTATTAGAGCATGTTTCAAAAAAAGATCAAAAGCAGTAAACTAAATAATTGTGCGTACTTCCTGTATAATTGCAGTCCTATAAGCCGTACTGTATTAATTATAATCTGTCTCTACCAACTATCTTTTTCTGTATCTATGAGGAGATGATTTCATGGACTATTTTAATGCATTCTGGGTAGGTGGCCTGATCTGCGCCCTTGTCCAGATTTTACTTGATAAAACCAAACTTATGCCTGGACGTGTCATGGTTCTTCTGGTATGCACCGGCTCTATTCTTGGCGCCATAGGCATTTATCAGCCTCTGATTGATTTCGCCGGTGCCGGTGCTGCTGTGCCATTACTTGGTTTCGGGAATACACTATGGAAAGGTCTGAAAGAAGCCATCGACACAGATGGTGTCATCGGGCTTTTCACAGGAGGCTTCACCGCCTGCGCAGCTGGTGTCTCTGCAGCCCTGATTTTTTCTTATCTGGCAAGCTGGTTTTTTAAACCGAAAATGAAAGAATAACAACGTACTTTATCCTTGCCTGAAACCAACATTTTTTACAATGGGAGTGAATTTCATGAGTGACACACTATACATCCAAACCGAAGAAAACGTGGAGGTTCATCACCCCCATGTCTATCTTCAGGACATTGCCAAGCTATCCTGCACCAATTCCAAAATTTTAAATCACCTAAGGGTTCTCCCGGTAGCAAACCTGGATCCGAACAAGGCAGGCCGGTATGTGATTTCTGTTATGGATCTTATAAATGATATCCAGCTCAAAGAGCCTGATCTTGATATTACGCATATTGGCGAACCAAACTTCATCATCAACTATCAGAAGGAAGGAACTGTCAATATTGTTATAAGATGGTGCAAAGTCATATTTGTCTGCCTCGCCACCTTTTTCGGTGCAGGCTTTTCCATTATGACCTTTAACAATGATGTAGACATCCCCGCCCTTTTCGAGCAGATCTACACCCAGGTCACCGGCCAGCCCACAACCGGCAATACTGTTCTGGAAATCTCCTACTCTCTCGGTATCGGTCTTGGTGTCCTATTCTTCTTCAACCACTTCGGTAGAATAAAGCTCACCGACGATCCTACGCCTATGCAGGTACAGATGCGTCTATATGAAGATGATGTAAACACCACCATCATTGAAGATGACTCTCGAAAAAAGGAGTAACCACTTACGGCTGCTCCTTTTTTCTACTTATCTTTTAGACATTTCCACCCGCCATTTTTACAATTTTCACAACTATTCAGCAGGCACTATTCCGCAAGGTATTTTTTGTGAACATAGTTCACAGAACCCCCGAGAATCTCTGCGCGAAATCATGCAAAGCATGATTTCTGTGCATAGCGAAGCATGTTACTGTGAAGGTACTGCGCAGTTACCAATTTTCTCTATTTTCTCAGTATTGCTGCCCCGATCATTTTACCCAATCCACTCAAAATATGACCATTCACAATTTTCACAAATCCATCCACCATTCCGCTTGTAAAAATTCCATGAGTTGTGTTTACAAGACCTCGAAATGGCATATTGTAGAAAAACAGAATATCAAGATTGGCTTCACCTTTCTTTTCGCTGTCTTTTAACATTTTATCAAGAATCCAGTAAATCAGACGTCCAACAGCTCCCTTAGCATAATACAGCTGGCAAAACGCATCATTCTTCTCCAGTTCTCCCTTCCACGTTCCATCCGGAATCCTGTGTCCAAGCAGTTTCTCATATGCTTCATCGGTAATATTCTCAATATGTCCTGTCTGGTACACATCTGGCAGTTCTTTATACGGATTCTCTGCTCCCGTTCCTTTCCTGTAAATTTTCCCCTGTAAAACGGCAGCTCTGGAATTTTTTGCAATTATAATTTTATAGTTTCCCTCTTCAATCTCCCATTTTCCTGTTTGAACGTTAAAATATGTAAACGTTCTATCCTCAAATGAAATCTCAACTTCTTTTGTTTCACCTGGCTGAACAAATACTTTGCAGAATCCCTTTAATTCGTGAACCGGTCTGAAAACCGCCGGATTTTCTTTTTCAATATAAAGCTGAGCAATTTCAGCACCTGCTATTTTTCCCACATTGGTAATACAAAATCTAACACCGTTATCAGATAGTTTGAGATTTGAGTAGGAAAAATCTGTATAGCTCAATCCGAATCCAAAAGGAAACAGAACTTCTTTTTTTACAGTATCATAGTAACGGTAACCAACATACACGCCTTCCCGATATTCACTATTTCTCTCTTTTCCCGGATAATAAGCATAGGCCGGTGTATCCTCATAGCAAATCGGATAGGTTTCATTTAATTTCCCAGATGGATTTACTTTTCCTGTAATTACATCTAACATGGCAGAAGCTCCTGCCTGACCGCCAAGATAACCATGCAGTACTGCTTTTGCTTTTTTTATCCAGGGCATTTCCACTACACTTCCGGCGGATACCACCACAATAAGTTCTTTATTCATCTGGGCAACTGCATTTATAAGCTCCAGCTGATTTTGTGGCATTTTCATGTGGACACGATCCATCCCCTCAGACTCACTTGCCTCATCAAGTCCAACAAACAGCAGTACCACATCTGCTTCCACTGCTGCTTTTTTTGCCTTTTCCACAAGCTTTTGATCTGTTTCCTGGTTTCTGTGATATCCTGGCTCATATGTTATTTTTCCGGAAAAATATTTTCCTGCCAAATCCAGGGAATTCTCTACTTTAGTAGGATTAACAAGAGAGGATCCAGCGCCCTGGTATCTTGCTTTCTCCGCAAATTCTCCTATCACTGCTATTTTCTTCTGGGAAGACAATGGTAAAATATGATCTTCATTTTTTAACAAAACAATGCTTTCTGCTGCGGCATGTCTGGCCAGCTTATGATGAGCTGCCACATCAAAGCTCTTTTTCCTCTGTTCCACCCTTTTGTGAACAGGAAGCATTACTGTCAGAATTTCATCAATGCGCTGATCCAGTACTTTTTCATCCAGTTTTCCCGCTCTCACTGCCCTTACCAGCTCCTTTGCAGTTGTACCAGAGTTTCCAGGCATCTCAAGATTGCTTCCGCATCTTACACCCTCTACGTGATCATTGCTTGCCCCCCAGTCTGAGACTACAATTCCCTGAAAGCCAAAGGCATCTCTCAGTAATTTCCGCAATAAATACTGGTTTTCATTTGCATAAACTCCGTTTATCTGGTTATAAGAAGACATAATTGCCTTCGGAGCAGATTTTTCCACCATTGTTTCAAAGGCGGCAGTATAAATTTCTCTCAGCGTTCTTTCGTCTACTACCGAATTATTTGACATTCTTCGAAGTTCCTGGCTGTTAACAGCAAAATGCTTCGGACATGCAGCTGGTCCTTTGCTTTGGATTCCTTTCACATATGCAGCTCCCATTTCTCCTGCCAGATAAGGATCTTCACTGAAATATTCAAAATTTCTTCCACATAAAGGACTTCTTTTTATATTCATACCAGGTCCAAGAATCATATCCACACCAAAAGATACTGCTTCTTTTCCCAATGCACCAGCCACTTCCTCTGCCAGATTTTTGTCCCAGCTGTTTGCAATTGTTGCCGCAGTTGGAAAACAGGTAGCTGCTTTACTTTTGTTAATCCCAAGCCAATCTCCTGCGCCTTCCTGGGTACGCATCCCATGAGGTCCATCTGACAGGAAAAATTCCGGTATTCCGTATTTTTCAAAGCCGTATGTTTTCCACATACCTTTTCCGCTTAACATCAGGGCCTTCTCTTTTAAGGTCATTTTTTCAATTATCTTCTTATTTTTTAGCTCCACGCATTCTCATCCTTTTCTATTTATTTGCATACAAAAGGCCTGGCAAAGATAAATCCTCACTTCCATTGCCAGGTCTTTTGATCATTCTCTGTTACTTTTTAATTTTCTTCTACAATTCCTGTAAAGCCTGCCACTACATTTAAAATCACTGCAATTACCACGATTACCGCATAAACAATATAGGACTTAATCTGGCTGAACTGATACAAGCCAGATACCACGTAACCAAATGCATCCAGCATAAGGCTGCAGCTCATAATAGCCGTAAGTGCTGTAACCACTGCATTCACTGGTGCAGCCCAGTTAATCAGTTCCTTTGCTCCTGCAATTTTCACTCCGGTCATTACCATTACTACTACAATAGCCGGAATTACAGATAACCCATATACCATTCCAAGCCGACTAAGTACAGTACGGTAAACCAGCAGGCTCACCAGAGAAAGAAGAGCCGCTGCAATAACCAGATAAAATCCAACCTTTTTTTCACCTGTTGTTTTTTTCATTCTGACTTCTCCCTTCTTATGCTTTCTTTAACTTTTTTGCATATAATACAATGAATAACAGAGTGAGTAATACAAGGAATGCATCTACACCATAGAAGGCCATCTGCCACCATGGAATTACAGATTCCATAACACTTGTATTTGTGATTCCATTCATTGCATTTGTTTTTACAAGGTTATAAAGCCAGTATTTAATATTAAGTTTCAATGCCTCCTGGAAAGCAGTATCTTTTGCAATATCCGCTTTAACGTCTTCCATCAGGCCGATTTCAGAATCTGCATATGCTGCAGAAGTAAGTGCAATACCGCCGCCATTAAACACAATATCTCTCCAGTTCATGTAATCGGCACCATTGATCATATCTGTAACATATGCACCAGTATAGCCCCATTCATTTCTTGTAATCTGCTCTAAAAGATTCCTGCTGGCACCAGAATAATCCACTCCAACACGGTTAAATGCAGTCATGGCACCTCCCGCAATGTTCTCTGCCATTGCGCCCTGGAAGCCTCTCAGCTCATTTTCTCTTGCGGCCTGCTCGGTAAAGAACACAGACATTCCAGAACGGTTGGTTTCCTGATGGTTATATGCAAAATGTTTTACTGCTGCCATAAGACCTTTTGACTGGGCTCCCTGGCAGACTGCTTTTCCCAAAATGTTGGTAAGCATGGAATCTTCTGAATAATATTCAAAGTTTCTTGCACAATAAACAGCTCTGTGAAGATTTAAGCCAGGCGCATTGATAACACTGATATTGGACCACAGTCCATCTTCTCCAAGAAGTTCTCCTTCACGCTCAAGAAGATTGGTATTAAATGTTGCGGCCACTACAACCTCTGTTGGGAATGTTGCCATGGAAGTATCCGCATTTTTATCGTCCTCTCCTACATAGGTAGGCTCATCAGAAAGATCCTTTGACCATCTTGCACTGTAACCAGCTACCTGATCATAGGAAAATCCGATAGGCCCATCCTGTTCATAGGTTCTTGGAAGAAATACGGAGTCAATATTCTCAATGTCATCGCCGCCATACTCTATAAACTGAATAGCCTCATCCAGAGACATCTGTTCAATCAACTGATCCCACATAGGATCATTAATATCAATCACCCCTGAATAATTACCATTTTCATCTGTTATCATCATGTCAATCAGCTTCAGGCCATTTTCTTTTCCCCAGGTTGTTCCCTCACCATTTTCTGTAAGTTCTGTTCTGCTGTTTCTCAGCCCCTCCATCATAGCTTCTGTGGGAGTAATGCTTTCCACTGCAATCCAGCCTTTGCTCCAGTCTGTTCTGGTAGTATACTCTACTGTATTTTCAATCAGATTGTTAATATCACAATCCTGCAATGCATTCTGTACATTTGCAGAATATGTTTCTATATCCTTTGCAGCCAGATTCCATACCTGGACATTCTCCGGATTAACCACTGCATCCTCATTTACAGACACAAGTCCATCTCCAGATCCGTTCTTCTTTGCAAGAACATTATTCAAAGCCTCATGTACACCATTTCCAAGAGCAAAATAATAGTCTCCTTCATCCAGAACCCATGCGCCTGTGGTTTCATCAGCTTTCACTGCATTTTCATTATAGCTTGCGAAATATGCCGGATTGATCTCGATTTCCACAGTTTCAGATTCTCCTGGTTCAAGAAGCTGTGTTTTTGCGATTCCTACCAGCTGGATTGCAGACTTTTCTATGCCGCCTTCTGTGTAAGGTGCCTGTACATAAAGCTGTGCCACATCCTTTCCAGCAACATCTCCTGTATTCGTAACTGTTACCGTAGCCTTTCCCACTGTTCCAGGCTGTACCTCTACACTTTCCAGCTTCTGCTCAAATGTTGTATAAGACAGGCCATATCCAAATGGGTAACTTACCTCATCTGCATAATCCCATGCATCACCGGTAGAAGATCCTTCTGTAGTATCTGCGTTTCCTATTCCAAGAACACAATCCTCATAACGGGTTTCATAATACTTGTATCCATTGTAAATTCCCTCAGATTCTACTTCAAACCAGTCCCCTTTATTTGCTTCTGTAAGGCTGTCCTTTTCACCGGATGTGGAACTGTTAGAATAGGTATAAATTCCAAAATTCACCATGGAAGGAGCAGATGTGGAGTTTACTGCGTATGTATCGGAAATATGTCCGGATGGATTAGCCTCTCCGCTAAGTACATCTGCAACACCAAGAAATCCATACATTCCTGGCAGTCCTGTCCAGAGAATAGAATCAATTTCCTCATCTTCTTTTAATTCTTCTATTTCAATTGGATTATCCGAATTTATCAGCACAATCACCTTTGTGCTATGCTCCTTTGCAAGAGCAATCATCTGGCGCTCATACTCAGACAATGCTAATGGACGTTCAAAACTGTCTCCAGAGGTTGTATTTACCATATCAGGTTCATAGTCTGCTGCCTCAGAGCTGTCTCTTGAAATTACAACTACAGCCGCTGTATCATCTGCACTTTTTAACAGCTCATCAGAATATTCACTGGCTGGTATCTCTCCGATTGGATAATCCTTATTTTCTTCATACATCGGACCAAATCCAGGTGTAAGACTGTGTCCAGGCTGTCCGAAACCGCCCAATCTCATGTATTTGGCTACGGTATCACTGGAATAAAAATCGATCATATCCTGATTTACATCAAATTCTTTTTCTGCAAAAGCTTCCTCTAATCCATAAAAAACAGCATCCTCAGGGCCAGCAACAGAAGAGCCGATCTCGCCGCCCAGAGTGGGAACATGAGAGTTCATTCCCCATAAGGTTACTTTTTCCCTTGTTTTATCAATAGGAAGAGCCTCATTTGTATTTTTAAAAAGAACACTTCCTTCTTCACTGATTTCTTCCGCAAGTTGTTTTTTCGCATCAATCAGATCCTGGACAGAAGAAAATTCAGAGTCAAAGTAAATGGAATCGCCCGTTCCATCTCCTTTTTCAACCAGCTTAAAACTGGATGTTCCAAGCTTTGAGTTGATAAAATCTGTTCGCGTGGCTGCTACTGCAGTTGCGGCACTGCTCACCGCCAGAAGCGTAGCAGATAAGCCAGCCAAACCACGTATCACATTTTTCTGTTTCATAGATGAATCCTCCTTTTTTTTATGTAAGAGGATTATAACATCCAGAAATCTGCAATATCTTTTTTTGACGTAAAACAGCATTTTTTTACGTAATCTGATATTTTATTCAATTATGCTTTCTCTTGCCGTTTCTTTTTTGTGTATTTTGTATATTGTTTAGCTTTATTTTTGTGTATATTTACTGTTGATACAAAAGTCATTGGCTATACGATATTATTTTTCACTCTCTGGTAACGGAATCAGAATGCGCAATTCAAACCATCCATCTTTTGCAGATACAGTCATAGAACCTTTATACTTCTCAGCAATCTCTTTCATGCTCTTTAAGCCAAATCCATGATAGCGCCGATCCTCCTTCGTTGTAATCGGCAATTGATTCTTCATCTTCAGCACGCCTTGAAAACTGTTTTCTATTTTGATCCGAAGAAAGCTTTTTTCTTGGGAGACAGTAACATGAATCAGCCTTCTCTCCGGATTTTCCACTTTTTCCGCACTTGTAATCGCATTATCAAGTGCATTTCCAAATATGGAACAGATATCCATAGGATTTACAAAATCCAGAGCTTTTCCATCTGCCACACAGGTCATCTGAATATTTTTCTCCTGACAATTAAGGCTTTTCGTGGTAAGAATGGTATCTAAAATTCTGTTTCCCGTTTTATTCTCCGCTTCATATTGCTGAATTTCTTTTTCCATTTTGTTCAGATATGCAATTTTATCTTTCTCAGAAATTTCCATTTTTAAAAATTCTATCTGATGCTTCAGATCATGATACTTCTGGTTTATCAGATCAATACTGGTTCTGGATACCTGATAATTGGCATACTGCATTCTATGTAGTGCTGCCATCTGTGCCATTTCCATTTTTTCATGTGATTCTTTCAAAATGATATGATATGCGCTAAGAAGGCTTACGCCAGCAATATCTACAATTGTCCGGATAATATAAATATCCCCCGGAACTCTGCTGGAAAAAGGCGTACTGGCAGTTACATAGCTTAAATTGCTGGCTGCGATCATACATACACACATAACCACAGAAATAACAACTTCTTTTCTCTCTACATGAAGATGTTTTTGATCACGGTTTATATACTTTTCTGCCATAAGAAAAAACACAAACAAAGCCGCCAATGTACCAACTGTAATCAAACACTGGACGGATACAGAATAGGGAGCTCTGCGGTTTTCAAATACATAAGACACCAGCTGCCATCCCAAGGCTCCTGCGAGTTCTCCAAATGCATAAGCGCGCACAGCATAATAAATTACATTTCGCCGATTCATGTCACAAACAGCATAGATCATAAGAGTGGTAAATAAAAAAGCACCTATAATACTTGGAATAAACAAAACAGTGGATATATCTCTGGTTAAAAAATTGTAAATCAGATACATCAGCTCCAGAATAATCAGTTCCACATAGCTCCATATATCCTTGCGTCTTCTTGGATTGAACGATGTATATATAATAACTCCCAGGAAATTTGCCAGCACATAAATAAAGCCTGGAGTTTTTGATAAATCATATTCAAAAAAATAATTGTAAATATTCTGAGCCATCCATATCCCTCCTATTTTGAAACTTCATTCAGATAATCGTTGATTGCATCCATCAGCTGTTTTCTTCTTGCTCTTGAAACTGCAACCACATATTTTCCAAGAAATACATCATTATTCTGAACCCGTTCCACATAGGCGAGATTAATCAGGTAACATTTATTGCAGCGAAAAAAGCTAAAATTTTTCAAAACTTCTTCTGCATCCTTCATGGATCCACGTGCTGTATAACTCTCACCTGTTGTATAATAAATCAATTCATGGTCTCTAACTTCCACGTAAACCAGCTCCTGCATATCAATACGCTGTATTCCATTTCGAATTGCAATGGTTGTATACTGACGTTTTCTCACGGCCATTCTTTCTATGGCATGATTGATCGTTTTTGAAAAAGCGAAGTATGTGATAGGTTTCAAAATATAATCAAAAGCCTGAACCTTGTAGCCCTCCATCACATACTGTGGCATATTGGTAATAAAAATAATCACCACTTCATGATCCAGCTTCCGGATTCCTTCTGCGGCTTCCATTCCATTGACAAAACTCATCTCAATATCCATGAGAATAATATCAAAATCCGCTTTATAGGACGCTAAAATCCCGTCTCCATCTGTAAATTCCCTAATCTGGAAGCTTTCCCCCAGCTGTGTCTCCATCTTTCCCAGATATTCCCTGTATTGCTGACGATATTCATTGTCGTCTTCCACAATTGCAATTGTAATCATAATGCATTTCCCCTTTTACCTTCTCCATTGAAGTCATGATAACATGAAAAAAATTTTCCGTAAAGCTACAGTCTTCATTTACTACTGTTCCTTCCACCTATTCTATACAAAAAGCAGCTCCACCATTGTTATTTTTATATAAAAATGGTATTATAGCTTTATGTACTTGCTCCCTGTGAACATTTCCCTACAGGGAGCTTATTTTACCAGATGAGGAGGAACATAATGAACAATTACAGAATGGGAACCAAGTGTGTTCAGGCTGGGTATAAACCTGGCAACGGAGAACCGCGGCAAATCCCGATCATTCAGTCAACTACTTTTAAATACGATACCAGCGAGGATATGGGAAAACTTTTCGACCTTGAAGCTGAGGGGTATTTCTACTCCCGCCTTCAGAATCCTACCTGCGACCATGTTGCAGCCAAGATTGCTGCAATGGAGGGTGGAACTGCAGCTATGCTCACTTCTTCCGGACAGGCAGCCAATTTCATGGCTCTGTTCAATATCTGTGAGTGCGGAGACCACATTGTGGCTTCTTCTTCCATTTATGGCGGAACCTTCAACCTGATCTCTGTTACCATGGCCAAAATGGGAATCACCGCAACCTTCGTTTCCCCTGATGCTACAGAAGAAGAATTAAACGCAGCTTTCAAGCCAAATACCAAGGTTATGTTCGGCGAAACCATTGCGAATCCGGCACTCACCGTCCTGGATATTGAACTTTTTGCAAAAGTTGCTCACGAACATGGGGTTCCCCTTGTAGTAGATAATACCTTTCCTACACCAGTGAACTGCCGCCCCATCGAATGGGGTGCTGATATTGTTACTCACTCCACCACCAAATACATGGATGGACATGGTGCAGCATTAGGCGGTGCTATAATTGATGGCGGTCACTTTGACTGGATGGCGCACAAAGACCGATATCCGGGACTTTGCACCCCAGATGAAAGCTATCACGGAATTACATATGCTGAGAAATTTGGAAAAGAAGGCGCATTCATCACGAAATGTACCGCTCAGCTTATGCGTGATTTCGGTTCCATGCAGTCCCCGAACAGTGCTTTCATCCTGAATCTTGGACTGGAGTCCTTGCATGTACGCATGCCGAAGCATGTGGAGAATGGACAGGCTGTAGCAGAATTTCTGGAAAGCCATCCGAAGGTAGCTTACGTAAATTACCCTGGACTTCCATCTAATAAATACTATGACAGAGCGAAGAAATATCTGCCAAACGGCGGCTGCGGTGTTGTTTCCTTCGGTCTGAAGGGCGGCCGTGAAGCAGCTTCCACTTTTATGCAGAACTTAAAGCTTGGCGCAATTGAGACTCACGTAGCAGATGCAAGAACCTGCTGCCTGAACCCTGCCACCTCCACCCACAGACAGATGACAGACGAGCAGCTTATCGAAGCTGGTGTACCTGCAGAGCTGATCCGTATCAGCCTTGGTCTTGAAGATAAAGAGGATCTGATCGCGGATATTTCCAATGCGCTGGATGCAATTAAATAATTGCATGCTTTCCACAATAACGGATTGAAATTATAGAGTTTTACACTTTTATAACTATTCCTACACATAAATCCCCATAACAGACCTTAAATTTGATCTGTTATGGGGATTTTTCCTTCCATCATTAAAGCATATACCACGTCAATTATTTTCGATGGAGAACTGCCATGTTTTTTTTCCATATTATTGAACTTCGAATAAGCAATAACATCTCCATTTTTACAAATGCTATACCAGAATTTTTTATTGTAATTCCAGAACAGGTATGATACAATTTATCCGGTTAACGGAATGCAGTGCCAGGGGGAGCGCCCTTGTGCTGCGGTCAGAATTTGTGATGACGAAAACCAGATTGCGAGGGAGCCCGTAAGTCCGGGTTGAGAGGATCCCGTCAGGATCGACCGAAACCTGTTCACCTTTTTTTGCAGGTGGATTGTCAGCATCTGCTCGAAAGTCATTTTCGATACATGCTGGGAGGCATGTATTTTTTTATTTACGCGAATAAGAATAATGGAAAAACCTTTTTTCAAACATGTTATGGTTTGAAATTTGGCAGTTTTCCTGTTATAACCGACTTCCAGCAGAAATAAAGTTACTGCCCATTTTATTCGCAGCGATTCGCTTTGCGTAACATTTCAAATGCACAGTAACACATTATATGATCAAACAAAAGCATGGAGGTATTTCACTATGAAGAAACACATTGTATCCGCACTTTCCATGGCATTATGCCTGGGACTTACCGCAGGGAGCGCTGTCACTGTTTTTGCAGAGGACACTAAGACGATTGATTCTCTGAAGATTGCATTTTCCCCATACGCGGATTCCGACACTATCACCACTGCTACCGAGCCGCTGGAAAATTTACTGAAGGAAACATTGCTCACCAAGGGGTATGACGTGGAGAACGTGGACATGACAGTAGGTACAAGCTACACCGCTGTTGGCCAGGCTTTAAGTGCAGGAAGCGCAGATATCGGATTTATTTCCGGCGGAAATTACGTACTTTTCTCTGATGACTGTGACGTTCTTCTTACCGCCCTTCGCTATGGAATCAACAAAGATTCTGATGATCCGAAAGATTGGAATGATGGTACAATCGAAGAAAACACCGATGAGATGTCTACCTATTACCGTTCTATTATTCTGGCAGGTCCAAGCGAAAAGGGACAGGCTTTACTGGAAAAGGTAAATAACGGCGAAGAGCTTACCTGGGATGATCTGAACGATGCTACCTGGGCTGTTATGGGACCAACTTCAGCTTCCGGTTATATTTATCCAAGCTTATGGCTGAACGAAAAATATGGAAAGGGAATCAGTGATCTGGCAAATGCGGTAGAATCTGATTCTTATACAACCTCTCTTGCACGTCTGGCTTCCGGACAGGCTGATGTGATGGTTTCTTATGGCCACATCCGTACCAAATACGCACCGGAATGGAAAGAGACCTTCGGAGGTACAGATGATATGGTAAATCAGACTGGTGTGATCGGAGTTACAGATAAGATTTACAATGATATGATTGCCTACAGCAAGACTTCTGAAGTTATGCAGGATGAAGATTTCCGCCAGGCGCTGGGAGATTCCTTTATTGAGATCGCGAATACGGACGAAGGAAAAGATATTATCAGTGTGTTCAGCCAGGTTGGATATGAATGGGGCGATGACTCCAATTACGATGGCGAACGAGAGGCGCAGGAGCTGCTGAAGTCTATGGAATAGACTTCAACTTTTCTGAATAGTTACAAAATATTTTAAACTGCCGGGGCAAGTTATTTGCCTCGGCAGTAGTTTTAAACGAGGTCAATTTTATCTATGAATTTACAGATTCAGCATATCGCAAAAAAATTTCATAATGGCACAAAAGCCCTGGCAGATGTGGATTTCTCCGTCTCACAGGGGGAATTTGTCTCGGTGATCGGGCCTTCGGGGGCGGGGAAGACAACGCTCTTTCGCATTCTCAATGGAATGATGGAGTGCACTGGCGGACAGGTGCTTCTGGATGATAAGCGCTTTAATTCTCTAAAAGGAAGGAAAAAACGTGAACTGCAAAAATCCATCGCAACCATTTATCAGGACTTTTGTCTGGTGGAGAATTCTACCTGTCTGAAGAATGTGCTGACTGCCGGACTTCCGGATATGGGATTTTTCCAGGGCGTGTTTGGACTTTATGGAAAAACACGTAAAGAAGAAGCTCTGAAACTGCTGGATCGGGTTGGACTTCTGGAAAAGGCAGAGGAACCGATTAAGAACCTGTCTGGCGGACAAAAGCAAAGGGTGGCAATTGCAAGAGCACTTATGCGGCATCCGGCGATCCTGCTGGCAGATGAACCGGTGGCGTCTCTTGATCCAGTTACCGGGAGACAGATTCTAGGGTTGCTGAAGAGTATTCATGAGACTGATGGTGTCACCATTTTAATGAACAGCCATAATCTGGAATTCTCCCAGGAGTTCTCCGACCGACTTATTGGTCTGAAAGATGGCAAGGTTGTATTTGACGGTAAGACTGCTGATCTGACTGATTCTATCACTACACAGATTTATAACAAAAATGATACTCAGATAGAGAATAAGCGAGGTGTCGCTTATGAATGATAACAAAACAAGCAAAAATTCCATTGTGGCAAAATTTGCTGTTCCAATTTCTTTTCTGATTTTGTTTTTCCTTGCAGCAAATTTCACAGACTGTGACCTTGTAACTTTCTGGAAACGAAGGAACCACCTCACCGACCTGGTCGTGGATATGATCCCGCCAGATTTTTCCTATATTCAGAAGATCCTGCTGCCACTTTTCTACACCATTCAGATGTCTGTTACCGGAACGGTACTTGGCACCTTTTTTGCCCTTGTACTCTCGCCTTTTGGCGCTGCAAACTTAGGATTTCCAGCTGTAATACGACGGATACTTAGAATTGTAATCCAGATTCTCCGTTCTTTTCCAGCCTTGATTCTGGCGCTTACTGCTACCTTTCTTTTCGGGCTTGGAACCTTTGCAGGTACTTTTGCCATTACCTTGTACACCTTTGCCATTATGACAAAACTTACCTACGAGGATGCAAATGCCGCCGATGTAAAAGCTTACCAGGCACTTCGGGCTATGGGTGTTTCAAAGTATGTGGCTTATATCCATGGAATTCTACCAGAGATCATTCCTGGATTTCTCACCAATGCACTTTACCTGTTGGAAACCAATGTACGGCACAGCTCCATTTTAGGATATGTGGGAGCTGGCGGTATCGGACTGCTTCTCAATGAGAAGATTTCCTGGTTGGAGTATGACAAAGTGGGGACCATTCTGCTGATGCTGTTTCTAACAGTGTGTGTGATTGAATATTTCAGTCGGTATCTGGCCGCCTTGATACGAAAAGAGCGCACAATAAAAAAAGAGCAGGCCAGACTGCTGCTTCTGTTTCTGGCTGCCCTGTTTCTGATCTGCACGTTTACCCTTTCCCTGCCGGATTTTTCCAGAACCAGTCCACAGACTTTGCGAAATATGTTTGCTGGCTTTCTGCAGCCAGACTGGAGCTTCTTTTTCTCGGCTGAAAAAGATGGGCTTGGGTATCTTTTACTGGAAACAGTGTGCATTGCTTTTATTGGAACGGTAATCGGAGCCATTGTATCTGCACCGCTGGCTTTTCTAAATACCAAACGTTTCGTACCTGCTCCTGTGTCCTTTCTTTTTAACCTGGTGATCATGGTAATCCGTTCGGTGCCTTTTCTGGTGTATGGACTGATTTTCATCCGGGTATCCGGGCCAGGAGCTTTCACAGGAGTGCTGACATTGGCCGTATGCAGTATCGGACTTCTCACCAAAAGATTTACAGAAGCACTAGATGCCCTGGACCCTCGTCCCTATCATGCGCTGCTGGCCATGGGGGTCCGTCCTCTTCCCGCCATCTGCCACAGTGTCCTGCCGCAGCTGAAGCCTGTTTTCACCTCTATCATCCTCTACCGGTTTGATGTAAACATCCGTGAAGCTTCCGTTCTCGGTCTGGTAGGCGCAGGCGGAATCGGAGCGCCCCTTATTTTTTCCATGAATCAATATGCCTGGGAAAAAGCTGGTGCAATCATGCTGGGATTGATTCTGTTGGTGTGGTTTATCGATATGGTATCTGAAAAAATCGGAGCTGGCAATTGATGGCTAGCTCCGATTTTCTGTCTTCTGGATCCTGTTTAAAAAATCTTTTAAACCTCGTCGTGAAATTTCCAAAGACTTTCAAGGGATCTTTTCATTCTGTTATTTTTCTAATTTTCTATAATTCTCAGCCTTATCGTACTCCTTATGCACGCCATCATCCTCGTACAAAGTATAACTGCTGCCTTCATATCCCAGCATAGTGAGTTTGGAAGTATCAATATCCTTCACACACTCCGCAGCCTCTGCAACCGGAATACACTTACCACTACGGATAAACAGATGCACTTCATTTAAGGCAACCTCCACATAATGAACGCCCTTTTCCAGAATCTCCTCAGAAATACTTCCGTCTGTCAGAAATTTCACAAACTTCATTTCTTCCGGAAGGTAAACATAACGCCCTCTTGCGTTCTGCTCGTAAACCGGTGCGATCATAATCTCATTTCCAAGGATCAGCTGGTCTTCCACCCGGATTGCCATCTTATCATCCGGATAAACAAAGCCAAGTGGTTTGAAATACATATCATCGTTTAAAGCGGCCTTCATGTATTCGCTGTACAGATACGGAACAAGGCGGTATCTCGTATTTACCACATTTCGGAAATCCTCAACATTCTCAAACTGATAGCACTCTTGCTCTCTTGTTCCGATTGCGGAATGGTTACGCATAAGCGGAGTAAATACCCCAAGTGCCATATGGCGAAGCACCAGGTCTCTTGTTGCATCCGCACCAAATCCGCCAAGATCTGCTCCTGTGTAAAGGAATCCGCACATATTCAGAGACGGCAGCATTTTCAGGTTCAGAAGAATGTGTGACCACCAGGATTTATTGTCTCCCATCCAGATTCCGCCGTAACGGTGCATTCCAATATAGGAGGAACGGGAAAACATCAGGAAACGCTTCTCCGGATCAATGCGGTCGAATGCTTCGCCTGCTGCTCTTGTCATATTGTAGCCAAACAGGTTATGTACCTTGTCGTGACGGATCTTTTTGCCATCCACATTATGATAAAATCTGCGGTAATCTTTTGGGTTGTTTGCGAGTCCGTTTAGCTCGCCCTGCATTTTCCAAATGTGGATCTTACCTTCTTTATCCTGGTAAAACTCTCCGGCAAGTTTCTTCGCCGCTTCCATTCCCTCTGAGGAATAGAAAATAGCAGGCTCATTCATATCGTTCCAGAAGCCTTCAATCCCCTGGCTAATAAGGAAGCTATATTTGTCTCCAAACCACTTTCTGGCATCCTTGTTCAGAAAATCCGGGAAATGAGTATCCCCAGGCCATACGGCTGCCACGAAATCACTTCCATCCTCCCGCTGGCAGAAGTATCTTTTTTCCACACCTTCCTCGTAAACCTCATAGCCGCTTTCCACTTTTACACCAGCATCAATAATAGGGATCAGGCGTAGCTCCTGGTCTTTCATCTCTTTTACAAAATCCGGGAAATCAGGGAAATTCTCCGGATTCAACGTAAAGTCCTTGTAGGAATCCATATAATCAATATCCATGTAGATCATGTCCAGAGGAATGTGATTCTCACGGTATCCTGCTGCCACCTTGCGAAAATCCTCCTTGGTGGTATATCCCCATCTGCTCTGTCCGAAACCAAATGCAAATTTCGGGGGAATATAGCTGCGTCCAATCACATGGCGGAACTGCTTTACAATATCATAGGCAGATTCACCTTCAATCACATACACATTCAGGTCTGCATCTGCGCATGTCACTTTCAGAGTGTCCATTCTGGTATATCCAATATCAAAAGTCAGTTCAGAAGGGTAATCGAAAAACAGTCCAAATGTTGTCTTTCCGCTTACAATGATAAAGTTGTGGGCACCATACAAAGAACGCTTGTCTTCCGTATGGTTTGGATCATCGGTACAATTGCTGATATAGCAGTATCCTCTTTTATTGATGCCGCGGTTGGCTTCCCCAAGCCCATAAACAATATCATCCTCATCCATCACATATGTAAAATCAAAGCCCTTTTCCAGGCTGATTTTTCCATAAGGAAAAGCGCCATTCGCTGTTTCAATCTTCTCTGTTACTGCCTCCGTATCAAAAGGAGCTCCGTATCTGTATTTTCTGATCATAACAATCTTCCTCGTCTTTCAAAAAAGAGGCAAAAAATTTTGCCCCTTTAAGTCTGGTTATCTGCTGTCCGTTTCTCGTCCAGTAACCTGTTTATTTATATAACACAAATGCCTCATATGGTTTCAGCACGATTTTACCCTTAAATACTTTTCGGTCAAGGTTTGTAATCAGGCACCGGGAACCTTCAAATTCTGCAGGAACTTCAAATTCTGCTGACTGCTCACTGAAATTGCAGACTGTAAGAAGTCTTTCCTCATCCAGCTTTCTCATATATGCAAAAATCTGGTCATCCTCACGGCAAAGCGGTTCAAACTCACCGTACACAATAATATCTTTCTCCTTGCGAAGAGCGATCAGTTTCTGATAATAATGGAAAATGGAATCCAGATCATCCAACTGACTGGCTGCATTGATTTCTTTACAGTTCGGATTTATTTTAATCCACGGCTCTCCATCTGTAAAGCCTGCTTTTTCTGAATCATCCCACTGCATAGGTGTTCTTGCATTGTCACGGCTTCTGAGCATCAGACATTTCATCATATAATCCGGCTCCATCAGCCCTGCATCTGTCAGCTCCGTATAATACTGAATGCTCTCAATATCCTTATAATCTTCCAGCTTATTAAAATATGCGTTTGTCATGCCAAGCTCTTCCCCCTGATATACATAAGGGGTTCCCTGCATCATATGAAGACAGGTTGCCAGCATTTTTGCAGAAGTCTCTCTGTATGCCGGATTGTCATTTCCAAATCTGGAAACGCTTCTTGGCTGATCATGATTTCCCAGGAAAAGACTGTTCCATGCTTTTCCCTGAAGTTCCTCCTGCCATTTGATCATCGTCTTTTTGAAAGCCTTAAAGTCATATCTGTCAGTGGTCCATTTGCCAAACTCCGCATGCGGGGAAGCATCTTCTACATGTTCAAACTGGAACACCATATTCAGCTCGCCACTGTCTTCCCCGGCATATTTCTGTGCCTCTTCAATGGTAACACCAGAAGTTTCCCCAACTGTCATGATATCATATTTGGACAATACCTCACGGTTCATTTCCTGTAAAAATTCATGGACCCGCGGACCGTGAACGCTGTATGGACCGAAATCTCCATACAGGCCGCTTTTCACTTCTCCATCCGGGAAAGCCTGATCCTTTGAAATCATACTGATCACATCCATACGGAAGCCGTCGATTCCCTTGTCACACCAGAATTTCATCATATCGTAAACTTCCTGGCGCACTTTCTCATTTTCCCAGTTCAGATCCGGCTGTTTTTTGGAAAACAGGTGCAGGTAATACATCTGTGTCTCATTGTCGTATTCCCATGCAGAACCGCCGAATGCACCGCCCCAGTTATTTGGCTCTTTTCCGTTTACCGGATTTTTCCAGATGTAATAGTCACGGTACGGATTATCCTTGGACTTTTTGCTCTCCAGGAACCACTGATGTTCGTCTGAAGTATGATTTACAACCAGGTCCATCAGCACCTTGATTCCACGCTCATGCGCCTGAAAAAGTAGCTCCTCGTAATCCTGCATGGTTCCGTAATCTTTGTAAATTCTGCGATAATCTGAAATATCATAGCCATTGTCATCCTGTGGGGACTCCAGCATAGGTGAGATCCACAGAACATTTACCCCAAGTTCCTTCAGATAATCAAGTTTCTCTATAATTCCTCTGATATCACCAATTCCATCCCCATTGCTGTCATTGAAGCTTTTTGGATAGATTTGGTATACAATACTTTCTTTCCACCAGTTCTTCTTCATTTCCTGGCTGTCCTCCTGATATTCTATATTTATTTTCCCACAGAATATTCTTCCCCGGTACATGACCGCAGTGAAATATCCCCATGGCGCGTATTTGTTTTCTCTATTTTACTGCACCGGCTACTACACCATTCATGATCCATTTCTGACAGAAAATATACACGATCAGCACTGGAAGCAGAACAAGCAGATAAGAAGCAAATGCCAGATTATAATCAACAGAAAACTGTTTTTTAAATACATACTGGGCAAGCTGCAGTGTCTGTTGGCTTTCATCACTTAACAGTACCAATGGCATGGTAAAGTCATTCCATGTCCACATGAAGGAAAGAATTGCTACTGTAGCTGTGGTAGGCTTCAGAACCGGGAAAATGATCCTGGAAAAAATCTGAATCGGATTTGCCCCGTCAATCATGGCTGCTTCGTCAAGTGCCTCCGGGATTGCCTTTACCGCACCTGTGTAAAGGAACGTATTCATAGGCAGACCAAAAATAATGTACAGGAATGTAATTCCGAAAATGTTATCCAGATGAAAAGTATTTGCCTGCACAACCAGCGGAAGCATGATTACCTGGAATGGTATAAACATGGCACTGATAAAGTAATAATACATGAGTGAAAAGAATTTACTCTTTTTACGGTTCCTTGTGATGGCATAAGCAGCAAAAGAGTTTGTGATCAGTGTGAAAACAAGATTCACAACTGTGATAAACGCTGTGTTTAAAAACTTTCTCGGAAAATTAGTCATTACCCAGGCATCTGCAAAGTTCTGAAGTCTGATTTTCTTTGGCAGTGCCAGAATATTGTTCATATCTGTGGGATCCTTGATGGCGATCATCAGTGCCATATAAAGAGGCAGCAGGATGACAAGTACGATTCCAATGATCAGAAGGATCGTAACAGGCCAGTTGTAACGCTCTTTTACTTTCACTGTATTCTGTTTCATCCTAATTTTTCCTCCCTCTTCTCAAGTACACGCAGCTGGAATACGGAAATCAGTACTACTACAACAAAAAGCATAACCGCATTGGCTGACTGATAAGCGAACTGTCCGCCTCCGAAGCCCTTTTTGTAGATCAATACTGCAATAGATGTTGTGCTGGTTCCAGGACCGCCATCTGTCATAGCCATGATCTGATCGTAAACCATCAGATAACCCTTTGCGGAAAGTACCATATTGATGGTAAAAGATGGTGCCAGCAGAGGGAACGTGATTTTGCTGAATCTTTTGAAGCCGGTCGCTCCATCCAGGTCAGCAGCCTCATATACATCTGTGTCAATGGACTGAAGTCCTGCAATGTAGATCAAGGTGTTAAAAGCGCATCCGATCCATAAGGATACCGCAACAATTCCCCAGATAGCATGATTGGTTCCAAGAATATTTACACTTAAAGCTTTGATTCCAAGGCCTTTTCCCAGCTGTGGAATCAGGTTCGCAAAAATATAGTTGAAAATAAATCCTACAATCAGACTTCCCAGCATATATGGAAGGAAATAAAAAGCTTTGATTGTGTTTTTAAACTTGATCTTTGCATTTAATGCACAGGCCAGGATCAGACTGATCACGTTTACCAGAATAGTAGTGATCACCGCAAATTTGAATGTAAACAAATATGCATTTCCTGTATCCACATCAGAAAACATATGGATATAATTTCGAAGTCCTACAAAATTCCACTCTCCATATCCTCTCCAGTCTGTAAAACTGTACATAACACCTTTTAAGAATGGAATGGTGTGGAAAGTGAAAAACAGAACTGCAAGAATTCCTACATAAATGTAGTAAACCCGGTTAACAGCAGGTTTTTTCCGTGGGGCTTTATTCTTCATGGAATCCTCCCTTATTTTCTTACAAGGCTGCTGTTCACTCAGTGGCCAGCAGCCTTACAATTCATACGGATCAAAAGGTGACAGTTCACGTTCTTCACCTTTCGCCTGTATTTTCCATCAGTCATATAGATCAGTCTACATTTGCAATGTCATATTTCTCATCGCACTGTGCAAGGAACTGATTTATGTTCTCCTCGTTGTCCATTCCGTTTGTGTAGTTCAGGCACATTTCGGTCAGAAGTGCGGACATATCAAATCCGGATGGATAGTAATGATCTGGGAAGTTTGCAACCTTTCCAGCTGCAATATCTTCTTTCACACCTGCCACTGTCTCATTCTCCTGCTCTACACCTTTTACAGCTGAGAAAGCAAACTGATCATCAATGTACATTTTTGCATTTTCCGGCTCAAGCATAAAGGATACAAATTCTTTTGCCACTTCTTCATTTGCACTGTCTTTGCATACACCAAGAAGTACATCTACACCAGAGGTTACATAGTTCTGGGATTTCTCATTGGAAGCCGGGAGTGCAAACATATCCACATTGATATCTGCATTTGCATTTTTGTACTGGTTGATTGCCCAGTTTCCATTGATGATCATGGCTGCTTCGCCATTTGCAAAAGCTTTATTTCCATCATCATAGGTAAGTCCCATAAAATCATCCTGAGCATAGTCAAGAAGCTTCATATATTTTTCTGCAATTTCCTCGTGTGTTCCAACGAATGTGGTCTTGCCGGCTTTACGGTCATCATTGAAGCTCTCCGGAGCAAGGTCAGATGCAATACTGTTCCATGGGCAGTTACTTGTCCAAGCATCTTTGTATGTCATAAGAAGTGGCTGTTCACCTGCATCCTGAAGTTTCTCGAGCACATCAATGAATTCATCCCATGTTTTTGGAATCTCAATGCCATATTCTTTGAATTTGTCAACGTTATAAATGACACCGGAAGTGTTTGTTGCATACGGAACGCCATATGCTTTCTCTTCTTTATCCTTATTTACATCATATACCATCTGAAGGTAGGATTCCTGAATATTGGAAATGTAGTCCTCGCTGCTTAAGTCCACCAGCATTCCGGCACTTTCTACCTCTGTGTAGTTATTGTCACCGCCCATTGCAACGATATCCGGCATATCATTCTTCGCCATTCTGGTCTTTAATACAGTTCCTGCATCTGCCGGAGCTGTGATCTTGATTGTCACGTCCTCATGTGTCTCATTAAATTTGTCTACCAGCTTCTGAAGAATATCCTTGTTCTCTGCCTTGCTGGAAAAAAGCTCCAGTTCTGTTCCTTTTGCAGAAGAATCTCCCTCAGAGGAACTGCCGCAGCCGGTAACTGTACCAACCAGCAATGTACCTGCCATTAATGTGCAAATAAGTTTCTTGTTCATCTTTCTTTCCTCCATTATTTTACTCAATGAAGGCTGCGCAGCACTTGTTTATTGAAAGCTTTCCTGGACACGTCTGTCCTGCTTTCCTTTCGGTGGCTTCATAATATCGTAACTTTCCAGCAAAATCAATAGGTTTCTCGAGAAACTTAAATTGTAGACAAACTTTTATTTTGTATTTTGTGCATATTGTATAGTTTTATATCATGAAGATTCATGAGTTCTCAGATTGTCCCCCCTGTCTTATAATTTCCCCTGATAGCAGGGATTTCATGCAAATTGTTTTCTTTATGTAACAGGAATCCAAACGTAAGCTTCTGTTACGAAAAAAACAGTCAGGCTCCAGAGCGTGTTTGAAAAAGGCTTTCTGCAAGATGTGCGTCACAATTTGTGGGAGATTTCGCCCGGATGAGGGCGCCGTAGCGGGCTACGGCAACCGAATTCGGGTGAAATATACCGCAAAGTGGGGCGTGCAGATTGCAGGAATGATTTTTCAAACAGGCTCTATAGCCTGACTGTCTTCTCTTCAAATTCTTTTGAACGATCTGTTCATATTTTCACAGAATCTCTTTTTACAAGGTACACCGGACTTTTTATATTAAACTCTTTTAACTGCTCCCCGGCAACCATCCGAAGCAGGCGGCTGAACGCCAAATGTGCCTTCTGACCTACATCCTGATGAACTGTTGTAAGTCTTGGACGGACCATTCTGGCATAGATACTGTCGTCGAAGCCGGTAACAGATACCTGTTCTGGAACCTTAATCCCATGATCTGACAAAAAGTTCATGGCCTCAATTGCTGCATAATCTGAGGAAAATGCCACTGCTTTTACCTGCAGAAAACGCGGAAGAAGTTCTTTATATTTCTGGATACGGCGATTTCTTTCCCCCGGGATCACGATCAGACGAGTGCGGCTACAGAATTTTCCTTCTTTTTCCATAGCCTGCTTAAAGCCCATCCAACGGCTGTAATCACTGTCAATATCTGTTTCTGCAAGAAACAAAGCTTTGTCAAAACCGCAGGAACAGAGGTAACTTCCAATCTGATAGCCGCCTGAATAATCATCCACTCCCACATTCTGGAAAAAATATTCTCCTGCGGGATAGGCATCTATGAGAACCATTTTCTTATTCAGCTTTCTGGACAATTTCCGATATTTTTCATCATTATATCCCAGAATGATCAGTCCTTCTACATTCCATCTGGAAGCAATATCCACCACGTTCTGGATATTCTCCCCTCCGATCAGCATGACATAGTATCCTTTCATTTCAGCTTCCATCTGAATGGTTCCTACCAGTTCTCCTACAAAGGAGTCCTGCAGGGAGTACATTCCATGAGCCTGGGCAAAACCAAGTACCACGCCTATGATCCTGGAACCATGTCCGGACAGCATAACGGAACCCATATGCGGAACATAATTCTGTTCTTTCAGGATTGCCGTTATTTTATCAATGGTTTCCTGGGAAACTCTTTTCGTATTGCCATTTATTACATTTGATACGGTAGTCCTGCTCACTCCCGCCATATCCGCAATATCCTGAAGCCGGATCATCTGATTTTCCTGCTCATATCATGCCATTCTTCCCCGCCCCAAGCGGAACCGGAAATTCCGTTGTCGGTGTAGTCCATTTTTTTGTACATCTCTACTTTGTTATCCAGACAGGTCAGGTACAGGCATTCGCGTCCTCTTTTTTGCTCTCTTTCCACATATCGTGTCATGATTTCACGGGCAAGCCCCTGGTGGCGATACTCCGGAAGAACATCAAGCCCAAGGAGCATAACGTTCTTTCCTTCCGGGTTGTGAAGAGTACTATCCGTAAAAAATTCATCACGAAAAACTGCTTCGTCTGTTGCCACCCCATTGAGAAAGCCGGCAACTTTACCTGTTTCTTTATCCACTGCAACCATAAATGTCTCTGGTGCATTTGCCACTCGTTCTCTCATACTCTTGGCAGAGCAGGCCTCATTTGGCGGAAAACAGATCTGCTCGATCTGAATCACCTGATCTAACTCCTCTGGAAGAATGTCTCTAAATTCGTATTTGGTTTTCATTTTTTCCTCATCCTTTTATATTTCATGCGCTCTCTCCACTTTAATAGGGAAAAGACCGTAAACTCCTTTTTATTATACCTCTGCGTCTTTTTTCCGTCAATGTAAGAACAGCAAAATGCATACCTTGAAGTATCCCCTTGAAATATCCCTTGAAGTATCCCGGAGGACTTCATTACCGTACTTATCGATCATCCGTACCAGAAAATCAATGCACCGCTCAAATTCAATATTCTGTTGCATAAGCTCCTTCAGTCATTGTTTTGATCTGAGCTTATTTTACAGAACCTGCCGGAAAACCACATTGAATAGAAATTGATTGTAAATTGACACAATCACTTTAAAAATATCCGCATTTTCTTGAATCGAATATACGTTCGTGTTATGATAGATATACTCAATCCTAACTACGAAAGGGGAATTTCTATTGAATCGATGCGATTTTTCTTCTATTAGCACTTGTTTAAAAAACCATATCAGCGAAAGTAATCAAATGAGTCAGCCTGATTTTTTATACGAATTATTTGAAGATTTTATGGATGATCCGGCAAATCAGGATTTTTCAATGGACAACGGTCTGGTTTGCCGCTGGATGACTGGTCAGACTAAAATCAGTCCTAAAATATCCGCTTACTATTCCAAGCCATCCAACCAGAGAAAATTAGCCCATATGTTTAATGCATGGAATGGAAGTAGATTATTACAAAAAGCTATTTCAAACAATAGGAAATATCTTAGATCTGATTGAAAAAGATGTGCGATACCCAAAGTGGCTTGCAACGGTTAGAAGATTTGCCGGAGCACCGCCGGGATTCTGTTCGAACAATTTTCTCCCATCCTGACTGTGTCCTGCTTCCGTAAAATCAATCAGCAATTCTCCCAATGCCACGATATCAACTTTTTCTTCCATTTTTCAGTTCTTCCACAATCTCGTTATAACGTTTTTTATTTAACCGGTAGAAAAATAATACAACCGCAGTCACAATCCACAGTGCACCTGGAATCGTCGTAAATGCATGTTTCATAATTGAAAGTACAATTGCATTTTGTGTCTGATTTGCAATATAACCATATTTTCCAAGTAATCCTGCTAAAAGTGCTGTTCCAACTGCCATTCCGACTTTATTTCCAAGTGAAATAAATGCATACTGAAAACCATCATTTCTAAGTCCGGTTTTCCACTCCCCATATTCCACACAGTCTGGAATAATTGCATAGATTGCGGTATTAAATCCAGAGAAAAAAAACTGTGTGAGACCAGATAATGCATAAAAAATAGCCGGTGATTCTTTGGCATTGAAGAAAAACATAGTCAACATGAAAATTCCTGTAAATAAAGCAAAGAGAGATGCTGTTCTTCCTTTGTTATTTAACTTGCGGAATAATGGTTGAAAACAGGCTGCCCCGATGATAGAAGGAATAATGATGCACATCGAATAAGTTGTGTAGTAGGAGGCATTCCCTTCCACATATGTAAAGTAATACAGAATATCTGCGTTTCTACCATACAGTGTAAATCCAAATAATATCTGTCCTGCCAATGCAAGAAGATATGGTCTGTTCTGCATGACTGCTTTCAATTGTATCTTTACAGAAATTTTTTCTTTTTCCGGAGTAAGCACTGCCTCTTTCGTCTTCGCAAAGCAGAAGAAATGACAGGCTGTAAAAATACATCCATATATGACCGCAACCGTCAGATATCCTGTCTTTGCACTATGACTGCCGAATTTTCTGAGCAGTGGAACTGTGATAATATTTATCACACCAATTGCAATCATCGCTGCAACCGAACGGGATGTATTTATTTTTGCACGTTCATCAATATCCTGTGTCATAGCACCACACAAGGTTCCATATGGAATATTCACACAGGTATACCCCAAAACCAGCAGACAATATGTAATTACCATATAAATGATCTTTCCATTCTGCGGCCAGTCGGGTCTTGCCCAGAATGTCATAACAAGAAGAATCGCTGTGATTGGTGCCGCTACTAACAGCCATGGACGGTACCGTCCCCATCTCGATTTTGTTTTATCTGTAAGTCCCCCGACGATTGGATCATTGATTGCATCCCAGAATCTTGAAAAAAGCATAAGTGCTGACACAGCCGCCATACTGATTCCGAACACGTCTGTATAAAATATCATCAGAAAATTACTGACGAACATCCAGCTGAAATTACATCCAACATCACCAAACCCATATGCAATCTTACTGATCAGCGGTACTTTTCCATTTTTGTTTTCGCTTCCCATATGTCTCTCCTATTTTTATCAGAGTTTCTGACAGAACTCTATTCTTTCCTCATTTGGTCCCTTAATCATAAAATACTTCACACCATTTTCCCAAAATGGTAGTTCTTCGATTCCGTCTGTAATAATTGTGTATTTTTCATTGCAGATTTTCTGATACATACTTTCAATGTCTTCCACATCAAGTGCAACATGTTGGTATGCACCGTCTGACATTGCCGCCTGCCCATTTTCAAAAGTCTCTATACAGTAATTTTTTATCTGTAAAAATGCCACTTTTTCCCCTGCTTTTTCATTATAAGACTGCATAATCACTTCAAATCCAAGACTCTTATAAAACTCAACTGTTTTCTGTAAATCATTTGTCGGAAGCCCGACATGGGCAACTCCGACAATTCCATATTTATTTTTCATATGAACTCCTTACTTTTCACTGACGTTGATAATTACTTTCATCGTTGTCTCGCGGTTATCATCAATATACTGGTATGCCTTC
The DNA here is from genome assembly GCF_964249465.1 of Ruminococcus sp. Marseille-P328. Taxonomy (NCBI): domain Bacteria; kingdom Bacillati; phylum Bacillota; class Clostridia; order Eubacteriales; family Oscillospiraceae; genus Ruminococcus; species Ruminococcus sp. Marseille-P328. Next base: position 101,340 of record NZ_CAXUBQ010000004.1, read on the forward strand.
AGATAATCTTTAAAAGCAAATGTCTTTGAGATGAGCGGTTTCAAATGAACTTTGCCCTCATTTACCAGTCTGATTCCATCTATATAATCATCATGGCGGTACATCATCGTGCTCTTAATGTCAAGTTCGTGGTCATTTGCCACTGCAAGATCTACTTCTGCCATTCCTGCAAAAACAGCCACCAGTACGATCGTGCTTCCTTTTCTTGCATATTTAATTGCCTGTCCCATTGTGATATTGTTTCCGGCACAGTCGTAGATTACATCCGCCTTGTCCGGTCCAAATGCTTCGAGCATTGCCGCACTGAAGTCTTTATTTTTGGTATTCACACACACATCAATTCCACATTCTTTTGCCTTTGCCAGTCTAAGATCACTGATATCTGTGATCATTACTTTCGCTGCCCCCATTCCTTTTGCTGCCTGTGCCACGAGATTTCCAATCGGTCCTGCTCCAAGAACTGCAATATTCATGCCAGCCACATCACCTATCTGTTTTACACCATGAACTGCCACAGCAAGAGGTTCAATCATAGCGCCTTCTTCATAGGACATATCTTCTGGAATAGGTGTTACTTTAGATGCATCCACTGCAAAATACTCAGATGCTGTTCCTGTCGTCTGAAATCCCATTACTTTTAATTCCTCACAGAGATTATACTTTCCATGACGACATGGATAGCAATGTCCACAATATACCTGAGGCTCTATCGTCACCTTCTGTCCCACATGAAACTCTGTGACATTTTTTCCAAATTCTGTAATCTCACCGGAAACCTCATGTCCTTGTGTTACCGGATATTTTGTAAACGGATGTTTTCCATGATAAACATGAATATCTGATCCACAAACACCAATATTCATAATCTTTACCAAAACCTGATTTTCCTTTACCTCCGGAACCGGAACCTCTCTGAAAATAATTTCTCCTGGATTTGTCATTACCTGTTGTAACATAATTGTTTCCTCCTTTTTCATGTCGTTTTATTTTATGTTTTATAAAATGTTTTATTAAAGTAATTACATTATTACAATGTAAACACAATTTGTCAATATGTTTTTTCATATTTTTATACATTTCATAATTTTAAAATACATTTTTTGTATATTTTTCACAATTAAATCGAGTAGGAGGCGGTGACTAACCGCCGTCCTCTCACATCACCGTGCGTACCGTTCGGTACACGGCGGTTTCAATAGTTGACGTGCACAGACTGATAGGCTGTGGCTAAATCATAGAAGCCACTGTTTATCAGTCTTTCTTTTGTCATGGCTTTCTTAACTGTCGTCAGATTGGCACAATACCAGTGTCCCCTTCGACAGTTTGCCGCCATGTTCGCATAATATTCATGGATTCCCATTTTTATCAGATTTCTCTTCTTTGTTCTGGGCAATTTCCATTGTTTCCATATACACATACGTATTCTGTGATAGAGCCATCCGTTGACGTCATCTATGTTGTTCTTCATACTTGCAATTCCGTAATAGTTAAGCCATCCCCTCGCATATACCTTGATTTTCCCAAGGCTTGGCTTGATTGACTGACATCGCTTACGGGAAGATAACTCCTTCAGTCTGGACTTGAACTTCTTCCATGACTTCGTATGAACTCGGACATAAATGCCTTTTCCGTTCCTTCCCAATGCAAAGCCAAGGAATTTAAAATTTCGGATTGCAAACACGCTGACAGTACGGCTCTTTTCTCGGTTGACTGTAAGTTTCAGCCTCTCCTCAAGATATTTTTTACTGCTTTCCAAGAGTCTCTCTGATGCCCGCCTGCTCTTTGCAAGAAGCACGATGTCATCTGCATATCTTATGCATGGAACACCTCTTTTCAAGAATTCTTGGTCGAACTCATTGAGGTAGACATTTGCCAGCAACGGTGATAGATTTCCACCTTGTGGCGAGCCTTCCTCTGTGTCAATGACTACTCCGTTTTCCATTACACCGCTCTTCAGATAGCGCTTTATCAGCTGTACTACACGTTCATCTTTTACATTCTTTCGGAGAAGATTGATGAGAATTTCGTGATTAAGAGTATCGAAGTACTTTGACAAGTCAAGGACTACAGCAAATGTATAGCCTTGTTCGGCATACTCCTTAACCTTAAGTATTGCGTCTTTTGCACTTCTGTTCGGACGATAGCCATAGCTACCCTCTGCAAACAGCGGTTCATAGATTGGCACTAACTGTTGGGTTATTGCCTGTTGAAGTGTACGGTCTACCACTGTTGGTATGCCAAGCTTTCGCACACCACCATCTGGTTTGGGAATCTCAACTCGTCTTACTGGAGACGGAGTATACTTTCCACGATAAATGCGGTCGGTTATCTCTTGTTGATGTTCCTTTAGATATGGAAGAGCCTCCTCAATGGTCATGCCATCAATTCCTGGCGCTCCCTTGTTTGCCTTGACTCTCTTATACGCTCTGTTAAAGTTGTCTTTATACAGTATCGCTTCCAAAAGTCTCGGCTGTGCACTGTCTCTTTCTTTCCATATCCGATTGAATGACCTAGACGCTTTTGCATACCCTTCGTGTTCCGCACTATCTCTCTGCGAACAGCCATTGTTTTCAATGTTTTCTGCCATAGACGGTCATTCCTCCTTTCTCGGTCATACTTAAGACTCCTACTGATTCGGTCCTTCACCTCTCGGCTACTATGACCTCTGCTGACTTCTGTGCGTTCAGCATTGCTTTATGCAATGGTTACCTCTTTCAAGGCGTACCGCACAGACCTCCCTGGGTACCACACGTTTCTTCCTCTCCATCCATCTGCCTCATTTATCACGCAGGATTCCGTGTAGTTATTGGGCTTTGACTTGGGTGGCAGTCTTACCCTCATGCATAACCTTATATGAGATTTCTGTTCGTCAGACCAGAGATTTGCCCGTGGTTAGTCTGTTCCCACATCCGGCTTCCTTCAGATTCCACCTCACGATGGACACCCTTGCCTTCGGCTATATCCTTCCCATTACCGGGCGGATTCGGGACTTTAACCCGTTAGAAACGTGCGCCGCCAGGCGCACCACGCAAAAAAACGGAAAGGAAACCGTAGTTACTGTTTTCTTTCCGTTTTTTACTATAATTTCTTTTTTTAATTTTACACAACTTCTCGTTTTTCACACATATAAAGCGGACATCCGCATTCGCTTTGCAACCTGTCAGTGGGAGCTGTACCGTACGGAATTTTCAGTTCAGAAAATTCCTACCTGTGAACAGTTACTACAATTCTACCATATGTTTTGTGAAAAAGTATTTCGCGGCTCCAACAGCTGACGCTTCTTTCTTATACGAACAATTTTTCAAGTATGAAACATCGTGCTCAAAGCCATTATATGCCATCACTTTTTCTCCCAGTGGTATCATATAATCTGACAATACACCTCCCACATCACCTCCTAGTATGATATCCATATCATATGCCATCCGCAGATTTGATATCAAAACAGCAAGATGATCCAGATACTCATTCCATTTCTGCAAAATTTTTACATTACCACTTTCAATTTTTTCCATAAATGCATCCAGTGACTGCCTGTTATCTTTTGTCAGTACACTTGCAGCACAATATGCATCTGCACATCCTGATTTACCACAATAACACTTTCTTCCACCGGGAACGAGTATCATGTGACCAAACTCCCCTGCTTTCTGGTTCTGCCCTCGAAACAGCTTTCCATCTATGCAGAATGCACCTCCTAATGTGTGGTTCAAAGACAGATATATCGCATTTGGATACTTTTGCTTTTTTTCTGCAAGCATTGCAGCATTAGCATCGTTTTCAAAATATGCTGGAATTTCCAGAGCCTGCTCTAAAAAGCGCAGACTATAATTCTCTATACCTAAAGCATGGGATTTTAAAACAATCCGTTCTTTCTGATCAATAATTCCTGGAATCGCCACTCCAATCCCAAGTAGCGTGTCCTTCGCTACTTCGCCTTCCAGAAAAGTTTTGACCTTTTGTGCCACCTCTGTACAATAAGATAATTCAGCCGTAAATTTTAAACGGATGCGATCTTTTTTTATAATCTCATCTCCAAGATTTACTAATACCATTTCTATATGATTCGCTGTAATCAAAATTCCCATTGCATGACAGTATGACTTATTAATCCCTATACTTTTTGCCTTCCTTCCACCGGTTGAAGCATATTCCCCAGTTTCTTCCAACACCCTTTTTTCTAACAAGTCATTCACATTTGCTAACACAGTCGGCATACTCAAGTTTAACTCTTTTGCGATTTCTGCCTTGGATGTAACATGATTGTTTAGAACATAATTAATTATTTTTTTTCTTGTTATATTTTTTTTATCTTTATTTTCCGTTTTCTTACCCTCTTTTATTAAATATATTATAAAAGAATTATATGCTTTTTTATTCTTCTTGTAAAGTAATGTTCTATAATAAAAATTTGCTGCATTCAGAAATAGTTACTGTTCCCTCCGATTTTCGTATGCTTATCTCACAGCAAAGCAGTACCACACCGGTACAGCCTGCTGAATCAATCAATACGAAAACGGAGGTATTTTTTATGCGAGAACTCAGAAACACAAAAATCATCGCTGTAGATCATGGCTATGGCAATATGAAAACAGCAAACACCGTCACGCCAACCGGAATCAAAGCCTATGAAACAGAACCACTCTTCTGCATCATTCCATATTTCCCATGAAGAATGTTGTAAATTAGTACTATCCACAACGATAACAGGTAATTTAATTATTCGTATTTTTTCCCAATAATGTAAATCGAAACTACCATACCACCTAATATCATAATTAAGAAAATTTTATTCAAAATATCCCATAAAGCTATATTGAAACAATTGATTATTATAATACCTGCAAGAGGATATAGAACAACCGTTGCAAGTGTCCATATTTTTAAAGTTGTGCAGATGTATATCCAATTTCCATTGTTAAAAGATAAACCAACTAGATGTATTCTAAAAATTCCTTGTGAAACATAATTTATCTTATTGGCATCATAATATGTTGGTAATATGTCTTTTGCAAAGAAACAAAACCATGCACCAAATAAAAGCATTCCCCCTGTAACCAGCAATATATCCCCTTTCATCTCAGCTAACGAACTTTCAGATACAACTAACATAATAATTTCTGTAATAGATATAAAAAAACATAACAAATATGCTAATATCCAGTTTTTTCTATGCTGGTGAATAGAATCCCTAACAGCCATATCGAGAGAGCCTACCACCAATTCCTCGATTTCTTTTTTTTCAATATTTTTCTGTGTATCTATTTTTTCTCCACGTAACAATTCTGTAACGGTAACATCTAATATATCAGCTATTGGTATGAGTAATACGACATTGGGCATACTAAGACCACGTTCCCATTTGCTAACTGTTTTATCTGATACATATAATTTTTCAGCCAAATCCTTTTGAGTTAAATTCTTTTCCTTTCTTAATTCGGTTACAAATAAACCGAATTTTTCATTACTAATCTGATACATATATCCACCTCCTGCACACATATTATAATGAGAGTGTGCATAAATCAATCGACCAGCAGTAGAATTGCAGAATATTAGCACATAATTCATCAAATAATCTCCCCATTATGATTATTTCTATAAAGTTATATTCGAATATTTTTTAAGCCATACTATGGAATAATTAAATCGGCAACTTATAACTATGACGGAAAAAACCAGCCTTCCGAAACTTAGAAAAGATCACTTTCTATAGAATTGTAATTTGCTTCTTTGGCCCCTTATAAACACAAAAGCTGAACAAACAGGATTTTTCGTCCTACTTGTTCAGCTCTTTGTTTACCTGTAAATCAGTTCTTTTAACACAATCTCTTCTGCTGCATTCCGGATATTATTTACAGCTCCAACCCACACCATCTGATCACGAGCTTTCAATTCTTCCGTAACGCCTTGCTTCTCCATCATCTGACGCACCAGAATATCCATCCTCTCCTGTGCTTCATCGTCCACAGCATTCAGATGTTCTGTTAATCTGTCTTCCAACATATACAGAGAATACATTGCCGGACGATGCTCTTTCAGATACGTTTTCCGAATCATTCCATATTTCCCATAATGCGGTTCTTCATCTGTACTGACAAGATTCGGATAGTAAATTCCGTCTGCTCCCAGTGTGTAGGTTCCACCTATTTTTTCAAATGTGCTTTTCATGTGTTATTCCTCCTTGAAATCAGCGATATTCTTAGATCATCGCAAAATATTTCAGGACAGCCTTGATAGCATACAAAATGGAAGTTATCTATTTCTCCTCTTCGTTAAGACCTAGTTCATTACATATTACTTGCTATCCCTGATACCTTATTCTTTCTACCAGCGTTTCCTTTTTCAGATTACTGCTTAAAACAAGGGAAAGCACAATCTGCAAAAGACTGACCAGCAAAATCATAGCAAGAATTGGTGTAATTGGAACATGATAGACATTCATTCCAAATATTCCATTATGCTTTGCATAGGCAAAGAGCGCATAGCCAAGTGGCAGACCAACGATAAGTGCTACACATATGGTGCCAACCGTAAAAATCAGTCCCTGTAACTGCAGGCATAAATTTAATTGTTTATTTGTCATACCCACAGCCTGTAATACACCATATTCCTGCTTCTTCGTGGTGATATTGATGATCATGGTGTTTGCCAGATTCATAAACCCAATGAGACCGACAATTGCCATGAACAGATAGCAGCCAAGCTTCATCATACGGCTTGCGTATTCTGCGGTTTGCAATTCTGCGTGATAGGTGTTCAGCTTGATATGAGAAGTATCGGAGAGCAGGTCATTCAGGCTTTGCTCTACAGATGCCACATCTTTTTTAGCACAATCCACCCACAGGTATCCATAAGATGTCCCTTTCGGATTTACAGAGCGGTATACTTCTTCCGGAATGACCAGATAAGTGTCCGCGCTTACAAAGGAGCCTGCGATTTTTCCATGATAGGTATAGGTTCCGCTTCCGTTATCAAAGTTGAATGTAATCGGTGCACCCGCAGAATACCCGTCAGCTTCCATCCACATGGACCAGCCAAAGAAAACATCCCCGTTTTTGACAGCCTGTGCATAGTCCATGGAACCGATATCGCCATCCCCGCGCATCATTTCAAAATCCTCTTGATTTACGATTGCAACCGGAAATTTTGTTCCGTTCAGATCTGCAGAGACGATTTCTCTCGTCAGTACATTCGTTACACCGGGGATGGATTTGATTTCTTTAATCAATGAATCATTCAGTGGGTTGTTCTGTAGGATTGTGTCCAGATTATTCTCCGAATAGGCTTCATCATAATTCTGGGAATAATCCAGCTGCAACTCAAATTGTCCATGGTTGATTGCAATCCGCGCCTCGTACTCCGGGTCAATATTCCCAACATAATTAGAGATAATTACAAACAATACACAGGAAATCCCCATGGTAAGAATCGTAGCAATGGTTCTTTTCGGATTGCCTGTCACATTTGCCATTGCCATGGAGAAAACGGTGACATCTTTTCTGCCTTTTCGTCTACCCTGTTTTTGCGTTTTGGAGCCGTCAAGATACCGTGTCGCTTCGATTGGTGAAATCCGGGAAACAATTTTCATGGGTTTGCGCAGAGCCAAAACGACCGTAAGAAACGATACAAAAATGCAGATGAGCATAATTGTTAGTGAAAACAGAGGCACCTGATGGTTCTTGATTCCGGACGATACCAGATTTCCCTGCTCCACCAGCCAGTTGAAGCTGACTTTTGCAATCAGGAAACCAAACAGCAGCCCCAGCGGTATCGAAGGAACCGCCAGAAGAATGCCCTCACGAAAGATCAACTGCTTCATCTGCTTTCTGGTTGCACCCAGCGCCTTGATTTTTCCGTACTCCTGAACCTTCTGGGCGATCCCGACCTGGAAGATATTATAAATGACCACAACGGAAAACAGCACGATTCCGAGGATCAGGGTTCCACAAACCACAATCATTTCATAGCTCGGCTGCAATACCCACTGCAGGTAGAGGTCATTGATGATCACGTTTTTCTGGTCAATGCCGCAGGAATCCGCGATTTCTTTTATAACAGGCGCAACATTATTCATAGATACATTTGCAGAATCGCTCAAGGTAAAATAGATATTATATTGCCTGTCACCCTCCGCAACACGCTCATTATAAAAATCCTGCGAACCGAATACAACATAGGAAGCCTCGATGGTATATTCATCCCGGTCATATAAAATCCCGCTGACAGTAAATTCCACCGGTGCGTATTCCGACTGCATGCCGGAACGGTACTCCAATGTTACGATGTCTCCGACCTTTACATCATGGTATCCCACTGCATCAAAGAAAGCGCGTCCTGCGGCAATTTCCTGCGCCTTTTCCGGATAGGTACCTTCCTTCAACACATATTCCTGATTATAGGGAAGCATTTTCCTGACCGTTTCATCCGCACTGACAAAGCCGCCATTTTCATTTCCTTTCAGGATGCCCTCCGTACACATGATGCCGATATCAGATATCTCAGCTCTGCGTTCCACTTCTTTTAATTGCGTACCATCTGCGGCGATAAACAGGCCATAATTGCTTCCATATGAGCTTGCCGCCTGACTTTTCTGCAAACGGATCATTCCATTTCCCACAGTACTGATAATCACAAGCAGCATCGTAGTCAGACATATGGACATCATAATCAGTATACTTCTTGTCTTGTTCTTTTTGTCATTGCTATATGCAATCCTGCTTATTGTCTTCATCTGAAATCCACCACCTGTCCGTCCTCAATCACCAGAATACGGTCAGCGACCTGTGCAATTTCGTCATCATGGGTAATCATTACAATTGTCTGTCCATATTTTTTTGCTGTCATCTTAAGCAGAGCGATTACCTCATCACTGGTCTTAGAATCAAGATTTCCTGTCGGCTCATCTGCAAATATAATTTCCGGACGATTCACCAGTGCTCTTGCAATTGCTACTCTCTGCTGCTGTCCTCCGGATAACTGATTTGGCAGATTATAAATCCGGTTTTCAATCCCCAGAGTTGCAATAATATCATTTACATACGCTTCATCCACTTTTCTTCCATCCAGCCCCAGTGGCAGTACAATATTTTCCCAGACATTAACAGATGAAACCAGATTAAATGCCTGAAAAACAAATCCGATTTTTCTTCTGCGGAAAACAGCAAGGGCATCTTCCTTCATCCTGTATAAATCTTTCCCTGCTAAAGTAACACTGCCTTTTGTCGGGGTGTCTAGCCCTCCAAGCATATGAAGTAATGTACTTTTACCGGAACCTGACTTTCCAACAATTGCGACAAATTCTCCCTGCTCAATCTGAATGTCCACCTGATTGACCGCTTTGACCTGATTCTCACCTGCGCCATAAAACTTACAAAGCTGCTTGGTTTCTAATATCACACTCATGTTTTGCCTCCTTTTCATCCTACATCCAAATTGTATCAGGGCAATCTTTCATTTCACTTTCAAAAAACGAGCAGAAGTCTTACAGAATTGTAAGATTTCTGCTCACTTAAAATTTAACCAACATATGGTAATTGAATCACAAACGTGCTTCCTTTTTTCTTTTTGCCGGAGGTTACCGTAATCGTACCTGCGTGTTTTTCGATAATTTCTCTCGATAGAAAAAGTCCGATTCCTGTACCACTCTTTTCCATGACCTCCTTGGAACTTCCTCTGTAAAATCGTTGAAAAATTTTGTGATACTCATTCTGCGGAATACCAATTCCCTGATCCTCAATTTCCATTCTTACAAGATCGTTTCTTTTTTGTAACCGGATAAATATTTTTGAACCACACGGACTGTACTTGATTGCATTATCCAAAACGTTGATCACAGCTTCACCAAGCCACCTTTTATCCTGCATAATCGTGCATATTTCCAGCTCTTTTTCATAGTCAAAAACGAATTCAATTTCTTTCTCATCCGCTTTGGGATAAGTGCGATTCACAGCAGATATGACAGTATCCATAAGCGGAAGTTTTTTCTTATTAATCTGAATCAGTCCAGTTTCCATCTTGGATATTTCAAGAAGCGACTGCAATAATGTCTCCAGTCCATCCAGAGCACTCCGACAACGGATACGAAACTCCTCCTGTTCTGTGGCACTTAAGTCATTCTGCATCAGCACACTAAAACATGTATCCAAAGCTGCAACCGGTGTCTTTAACTGGTGAGAAATATCAGAAACCATTTCTTTCGTGTTCTCCTTTTCTGCCCTTGCTTCTTCCTTTATCAACTGAATATGATGTCCGATTGCTTCAAGCTGGTCATTCAATTTTTCCAGTTCTGCATGATTTTCCGTTTTCAGTAAATCATCAAATTTATTTTCACGGAATCTGATCAGAATTTCTTCCAACTGGTCTAAAATTTTCTGATGATACGCATCTTCTTTTTTCTTCCAATAAAATAAAAAAGTCAAAAGAAGCACGCATATCACAGTGCTTACAGCACTGGTCACCATAACCTGATGTCGGAATTGCGAATAAAATGCATTCCCTTTATTCCCCCAGTATCCATATTGCTCCAATAATCGCCTTCCCTGTTCGTTAGTTTCAATATCCTTATCCTTAAGCAATTCCGAAACAGCATCCAGCCCGGAAAATTCTTCCTTTGCAGCAATCTCTGTCATAAGATTCATTTTATATTTATAATCTTCATAAAACACATACGTGGTAAAGCAATTTAATATTGCAAACAATAATATGACAGGTAATACCAAGGAGAGCACTACTGTAATCTTCTTGCAATATCTCTTTGTCACTGCCTTACCTCCTGATTCCATATATACCCAAGACCTCTGATATTCTTTATATAGACCGGTGCAGCCGGATTGTCTTCGATTTTCTCACGGAGTCTTCTGATATTGACAGCAATTGTATTTTCATCCACAAAATCCCCTTCCAGATCAAACACATTTTCCAATATTTGTGTTTTTGAAAGAATCTGTTTCGGATTCTGAAGAAAAAAAGTCAGCATTTTCAACTCCGTTTTTGTCAGACTGATTTCACGACTCTTTATCAGGACTTTCATTTCTCCTGCGATAAATACGATATCTCCCGAAATCATCTTTCCAGCTTCCGTTTTCTCCTGTCTGCGACGGAAATATGCTTCTATTTTCAAAAGAAGTACCGAAAGACTAAACGGCTTTGTAATATAATCATCTGCCCCTGCTTCATATCCCATGACCTGATCCATCTCCTGATCTAGTGCTGTAAGACAAATAATGTATGTATTATAATTGCATCTCATCCACCTTACAAATTCCAGTCCATTCCCATCCGGAAGATTCACATCACAAATGGTAACATCCACATTATTATCACTTGCAATTCTTTTCGCTTTTTTCACTGATTCTGCTGAAAAAACCTCATATCCGGATTTTTTCAGTGAGAATGTAATTCCACGATTTAAATTTTCATCATCTTCAACCACGAGTATACCTGGCATAGCATCTGCACCTCTCTTTATTAACTATTCATCTTAAAATGCTTCAATGCCTCCACAATTGCACTCTCTTTATCTTCTGGACACTGCGGTTGCCTGCTATCTTCATTTTTAGGTAAATTATAATTCTTTCCAACCTCAATTCCGCATTTTCTCTTTACCTGTGAGATATACAGATTGGAAACCTTCATGCCGGCATTATGTTCAGCCACATATTTCTTTATCTCATCATATGTAGCCTTAGTCTCTGCAGATGTTATATCATATCATCAAGTTCAATCGTGACATTAATCTAATCATCCGGCTTTTGTTTCAGTTGGGACAAAAGAACAACCGTCTCCACCGACACCGTATTCGGGAACATATCAACCGGGCAGACTTTCTTCAATTCGTAGCCTCTTTCACAAAGATACTTCAAATCCCGTGCCAGAGTTGCGCTGTCGCAGCTTACGTAAACTACCCGGTCGGGCTGCATTTTGATAATGGTAGAAAGCAAGGTCTCGTCGCAGCCTTTTCTCGGCGGGTCTACTACAATCACGTCAGCACGCTCACCAGTGCGGGCAAACTGCTCTGGAAGCACTTCCTCTGCTTTTCCCACAAAAAATTCCGTATTATCAAATCCGTTCAGGCGCGCATTCTCTTTAGCATTCTCAATGGCAGCAGGAATGATCTCCACGCCCCTTACCATCTTTGCCTTCTGTGCAAGAAACAGAGAAATTGTTCCAATTCCGCAGTAAAGATCCCACACAGTCTCATTTCCGGAAAGTTGTGCATATTCCAGTGCTTTTCCATAAAGACGCCCTGTCTGGTAAGGATTTACCTGAAAAAAGGACAGCGGCGAAATCTGATAGGAAATCTCTCCGATCTTGTCTGTAATGTATGGCTGTCCCCAGAGCAGCCGCACCTTTTCCCCAAGGATCACATTATTTCGCTTCTTATTCACATTTACCATCACACTGACAGCCTCCGGAATCTGACGAAGGGATTTCACCAGAGCCTCTTCGCCAGGAAGATTCTCCCCGTTAATGATCAGACAGACCATCATCTCGTCCGTAAAAAAGCCATATCGAATCAGCACATGGCGCACTAAGCCCTTGCCAGTATTCTCATCATACGGCTGGATGTGGAACTTCTCCATATGAGCGATCACACGATCCAAAACCTCCTTATTCCGTGTTACCCCAAGAGCACAATCCCGGTTCTCAATAATACTGTGGGTACGGCCGGCATAAAATCCGGTAATAATTCTGCCGTCTTTTGACTTTCCAACTGGAAACTGCGCTTTATTTCTATAGTGGAAAGGCCGGTCCATTCCCAGGATTTTCTCCATAGGAATATCTGTAAAGCCGCCAATCCGCTCCAAATGTCCCCTGACTTTGGAAGTCTTAAATTCCAGCTGCTTCTCATAAGAAAGGGCCTGCAGCTGGCAACCTCCGCATTGTCTTGCGAACTGACACTTCGGCTCCACACGGTCAGGAGATGGGGTGATAATCTCCTCCAATCTTCCGTAACCGTAATTTTTCTTCGCTTTCATGATCTTTGCGCGGACTGTGTCTCCGATTACTGCATCTTTGACAAAAACGGTGAAGCCATCAGCCTTTCCGATACCTTCACCGTCAATTCCGCAATCTTCAATCTTTAACGTAACAATATCATTCTTACGATACTCCATAAAGATTACCATTCTCCTGTCTTTCTTAAGTTAGATTCAAATATTCTGTTAAATCCAAGCCATTCTTTCTTGCTCTTATCTGCTGCAAAAATCTCGGTAAGAGTCTCCATGCGGGCATCTGTATTATCTGCAAGATTCAAAGCAACTGCCTCTACCATAGCAGGTTTCTTAGGGGAACCGTACTCAAGTTCGCCATGATGTGCCAGAATACAATGTACCAGTTGGTTCTCCAGATCCAATGGAAAGTCCGGTATCTCCTTAATCAGATCATGAATCATCTGTGCTCCGATTATAATATGGCCCAGAAGCTGTCCCTCATCTGTATAATCATTCAGTGGAAAAGAAGAAAGTTCTCTTGTCTTTCCTACATCATGAAGAAGTGCTGCTGTGATCAGCATATCTCGCTTGATCACCGGATAAGCAGATGCCATATAATCACAAAGCCTGGCAACACTTAAAGTATGCTCCATCAGCCCGCCTATAAAGCCATGATGTACGGTTTTGGCTGCGGAATGCTCCTCGAAAGATTTCAAAAATTCTTTATCCTCTATAAACAGTTTCTTCAAAAGTGTATTCAGATAGGTATTCTTCACAGTGCCGATCATGGCAACCAGCTGGGTATACATATCATCCGTGCTGTTCTCACTTACCGGAAGATAATCTGCCGGATTGTACTCACCCTCGCCTGCTTTGCGCACACGCTTGATATTCAGCTGCATAGCTCCTGCAAAGCTGGTCACGTCTCCCATGACTTCAATGTAATCCAGTGCGTCAAAATCATCAATTCCAAGAGAATTCGGATCCCAGATCTTTCCATCCATCATTCCAGTCTTATCCTGGAGTATAATATTCTCATAAGGCTTTCCGTTCTTGGTCACAGCCGGCTGCTTCTGCTTACACAGATAAATGCCACTGATCCGGTCGCCTTCATGCAACTCATTTAAAAAACGCATAATTTCCTTCCCTTTCTAAAAAAGACACGTCCGTTTTCCCAGACATTACAATCTTTTGTATCATAACAAATATTTATGAACATTTTATGAATTTCTCCCCACTTTTTCCTTTTCAAGTCCTTGAAAATCATGTACAATAAGGTGTGCAGTAATTATTGTTTACAAATTTGCTATTTAGTGTGTTGAAAGTTGTTCAAGGCGGACGCACTCGGACAATGGTTATTGCTCACTCGCCGGCGCAACGCTCCAGCGAACTAACTGCTAACTGCGACTAAATCGTTCAGGAGAGCCTTCACGATTAAGTCTCCGTAAGCAGTGGATTTCGCCTACGCTAAAACCGCGCCTGAAATGGCTCGCTAGAGCAATAACCATTGCCCGAATGCTGTGTACTGGCTGGGACTTATTTGTACATAGGAACTTTCAACAGGGGTGAGGGTGAGTGACTGGCTTCCCTACACTTTCTTGGCAACGATAGATTTGCAAAAAACAATAAAGTTGCGGGATACCAACTACTTCCCCCCATCCCCCGTTGTTGTCGTTACTGTTTCTTTCTTCCCTTTCCAGTAACCAGCGATTTTGCAATGTATATTCGCAAGCCGCGCATTTCAGGAGCGGTTTTAGTGGAGGCGAGATCCATGACTTACGGAGACTTAGGCGCGAAGGCTCTCCTGAGCGTCTTAGTCGTAGTTAGTCATTAGCTTGCCGGAACGTTGCGACGCGCGGCGGTGAATATACATTGTGAAATCGCGTCCGGAATAACGACCAACACATTAAATAGCAATTGATTTACAGGAGATATTATGAATCCAAAAGCTTTAAAATCACTTGAATACTACAAGATCATCGACCAACTGACAGAGAAGGCTTCTTCCCAGATGGGGAAAGACCTGTGCAGGCACCTCCTGCCCTCTGAAGATGTTTACGAAATCCGTCATATGCAGACCCAGACCAGAGACGCCCTCACACGCCTTTTCCAGAAAGGAAACATCTCCTTTGGAAGCGTAAAAGACGTGCGCGGCTCACTGAAACGTCTGGAAATCGGAAGTTCCCTTGGAATTTCCGAACTCCTTGCCATTGCCGGACTTCTGGAAAATACCAACCGTGTCAAAGCCTACTCCCGAAATGAGCGCGGAGATGCAAGAGAAGACTCTCTGGACGGCATGTTTGAGAGTTTGGAGCCATTGACTCCCCTCTCAGCCGAAATCCGCCGCTGCATCATTTCCCAGGACGAAATCAGTGACGACGCCAGTGCCGGTCTGATGCATGTACGCCGCAGCATGAAAGTTGCCAATGACCGCATCCACACCCAGCTGGCCTCCCTGGTAAACGGAAGCGCCCGTAATTACCTTCAGGACTCCGTTATCACCATGCGAAATGGCCGCTACTGTATCCCGGTAAAAGCCGAATACAAAGGCCAGGTTCCAGGTATGATCCACGACCAGTCTTCCACAGGCTCCACCTTATTCATTGAGCCTCTGGCGATTGTCAAACTAAACAACGACATCCGCGAGCTGGAGCTTCAGGAACAGAAAGAGATCGAGGCAGTTCTCGCTACCCTAAGTGAACAGACCGCCCAGAATGTGGACGCCATTCGCGCAGACCTTGACATTATGATCCAGCTGGATTTCATTTTTGCCAGAGCAGGACTTGCACTGGATATGAATGCCACAGAACCCATTTTCAATACAGAGAAACGCATTCACCTGAAACAGGCACGCCACCCGCTCATTCCCAGAAAAAAAGCCGTTCCCATTGACATCCGTCTTGGAGAAGACTTCGACCTCCTTGTTGTAACCGGACCAAATACTGGTGGTAAAACCGTTTCCCTTAAAACAGTTGGGCTTCTGACCCTGATGGGACAGGCGGGACTTCACATTCCAGCCCTGGACCGCTCCGAGCTTTCTGTTTTCCGTGAGGTTTACGCAGATATCGGGGACGAGCAGAGCATCGAGCAGTCTCTCAGTACCTTTTCCTCACATATGACCAACGTAGTGTCTTTCCTGAAAAAAGCAGATCAGGACTCTCTGGTGCTTTTTGATGAGCTTGGCGCTGGTACCGACCCGACAGAAGGAGCGGCACTTGCCATCTCCATTTTGTCTTTCCTGCATGAACAAGGCATCCGCACTATGGCAACCACCCATTACAGTGAACTGAAAGTTTACGCCCTGTCCACTGACGGCGTTGAAAATGCCTGCTGTGAGTTTAATGTGGAAACCCTGCGTCCTACTTACCGCCTGCTCATCGGTGTTCCTGGAAAGAGTAATGCCTTTGCAATTTCTTCCAAACTTGGACTTCCGGACTTTATCATTGAGCGCGCCAAAGATCAGATCAGCCAGAAGGACGAGTCCTTCGAGGATGTACTTACCTCCCTGGAAAACAGCCGCGTGATCATCGAAAACGAGCGTCAGGAAGCAGAGCGTTATAAAACCCAGATTGCTTCCCTGAAACAGGAGTTAGAGTCCAAGCAGGAGAAGCTGGACGAACGTAAAGAGCGGATCTTGCGTGAAGCCAACGAAGAAGCCCGTAAGATTCTTGCAGATGCTAAGGAATACGCAGATCAGACCATGAAAATGTTCCACAAATTCCAGAAAGATCACGTGGACACTGCTGCCATTGAAAAAGAACGCCAGAATCTTAGAAACCGCATGAACAAAGCCGAAAAGGGCATGTCCATGAACACCACCGTAAAGAAACCGAAAAAAGAGCTGAAGCCTAAGGATCTTTCCCTTGGAGATACCGTTCAGGTACTGAGCATGAATCTGAAAGGAACTGTCAGCAGTCATCCCGATTCCAAAGGCTTTCTTTTTGTACAGATGGGTATCATCCGTTCCAAGGTTCATATTTCTGACCTGGAGCTTGTTGACGAACCAGTTATCAACACTCCTGGACTTTCCAGAACAGGAGCAGGCAAGATCCGCATGTCCAAGTCTACTAGTGTTTCCACTGAAATTAATCTTCTTGGAAAAACTGTAGATGAGGCTGTGGCAGAACTGGATAAATATCTGGATGACGCTTATCTGGCACACTTAAAGAGCGTGCGTATCGTACATGGTAAAGGTACCGGTGCCCTTCGAAAAGGGGTACACAATTATCTCCGCCGCCAGAAGCATGTGGCAGATTTCCACCTGGCTGAATTTGGCGAAGGAGATGCTGGTGTTACCATTGTAGAATTTAAGAAATAACTATATTTTATAAGGAGAAACTATGGTTGCTAAACAGAAAATCCTCATTGTCGATGATGACAACAATATTGCAGAGCTGATTTCTCTGTATCTTACCAAAGAATGTTTCGAAACAAAAATTGTAAACGATGGCGAGCTGGCTTTAAAAGAATTTCAGACTTTTCGCCCGAACCTGATTCTTCTGGATCTGATGCTTCCAGGTATTGACGGCTATCAGGTCTGCCGTGAGATCCGCCACACCTCAGACGTGCCGATCATTATGCTTTCCGCAAAAGGAGAAACCTTTGACAAGGTACTTGGCCTGGAGCTTGGCGCCGACGACTACATTATCAAGCCTTTTGATTCAAAAGAACTGGTTGCCCGTGTCCGTGCAGTTCTACGACGTTTCCAGCCCAAACAGGCTGCAGTTGTAAGCGATGAGAAATGTGCCACTTATCCGGATCTTATTGTCAACCTTACCAACTATTCCGTTACTTATATGGGAAAACAGGTAGACATGCCGCCTAAGGAGCTGGAGCTTCTCTATTTCCTTGCTTCCTCACCCAATCAGGTATTCACCAGAGAGCAGCTTCTGGACCACATCTGGGGCTACGAATATATTGGCGATACCAGAACTGTAGACGTTCACATTAAACGTCTGCGCGAAAAAATCAAAGATCATCCGAACTGGTCTATTTCTACAGTCTGGGGAATCGGATACAAGTTTGAGGTAAAAAGCGAATGAGAAAAACGGTTCACAGCAAACTGATCTGCAGTTATATTTTCATTGGAATTGTAGGCTTCCTTTTCGCTACAGCAGGTGGCTCTCATTTCGTGGAAACCTATCTGGAAGAAGAAGTTGGCGCAAGGCTGTATGACAGTGCTGTACGATTTGCTTCTGATGCTGTCACTGTACAGCAGGTTGCAGACAATGATAGCAAAGGACTGGAAAAGATTATGGATATTCTGGCTTCCGGAGAGGAAGCCGGGATACTAATCCTGGATAAAAATTTCCATGTGATCGTGCAGTCCTCAAATCTGGAATATAACGTCAGTTCTGCGAAATCCACTGCCGATTCTGAAGTTCAGACTTCAGAAACAGATAAAATCCCAGAGAATGGAACATCCTCTGAAAAATTCTCTGCTGCAAACACAATTTCCATCCCCTATTCTGATCTGGACTTCTGGCTTAATACCCAATATCAGATCAGTAATTTTTATGGCTATTTTTCCAGTCCCCATCTTAATGTGATGATATCGGTGGAAAATTCCGGTGTAACAGAAGGCTATGTTACCTACCATTATGACATGCAGCAGCTTTATCAGAAACGAAGCGGTCTTCTTGGAATTCTTCAGATGGTTTTTTTTGCCGTGTATGCCTTGTGCGGACTGCTCCTTCTCTGCTATCAGAAATGGATCCATACTCCAATGCAACAGATCATCAAGGGGGCTTCCGAATATGCCAACGGAGATCTGAGTTATCGCATTCCAGTGAAATCCGAGGACGAAATGGGCTATCTTGCCAAAACCCTGAACTACATGGCAGACAGGATCAACCAGAACGGAGAATACCAGCGCACCTTTATTGCCAATGTTTCCCACGATTTCCGCTCTCCTCTGACTTCCATCAAAGGATATGTGGAGGCAATTCTGGATGGCACCATCCCCCCGGAATTGCAGGACAAATATTTAAATATCATTTCCCATGAAGCTGACCGTCTGGAAAAACTGACGCGGAGCCTTCTGGTGCTGAATGATCTGGATGAACGGAAACGGATGATGAATATCCGCAAATTTGATATTAATGATGTGATCAAAAATACTGCCAATACGTTTGAGGTAATCTGTTCCAAAAAGAATATTGACCTGGAACTGCTGCTTTCCGGAAGAGAGCTGTTCGTAGAGGCAGATATGGAACAGATCCAGCAGGTACTGTACAATTTATTGGACAATGCAATCAAATTCAGTAATGACAATTCCTCGATCAACATTGAAACATCCGTAAAAAATGATAAGGTTTTCGTTTCTGTGAAGGATCATGGAGTAGGAATCCCAAAGGACAGCCTGTCCAAGGTGTGGGACAGATTTTACAAGACAGATACCTCCCGCGGAAAAGACCGGAAAGGTACAGGACTTGGGCTTTCTATTGTGAAAGAGATCATCAAAGCTCATAATCAGAATATTAATGTGATCAGCACGGAAGGTGTTGGAACAGAATTCATTTTTACTTTAAAGAAAGCAAAATAAATTATTCAGCAATTCTTTTTATAAACGAAGACCTGGAGCGTGTTTGAAAAAAGCTCCAGGTCTTTTACTATTTCCAGTCATATTTGCGCAGATGCCCATCCAGTTTCAAATGGGCAAAGTCATGCTGACGAAAGGCTTCATAAAGAATAATGGCAACCGAATTACTCAGATTCAGGGATCTTGTTTCTCCCAGCATGGGAATCCTTACGCAGGTCTCCTGATTGTCACGGAGAATCTCTTCCGGGATTCCAGCGCTCTCCTTGCCAAACATGATAAAGCAGTCGTCCTCATACTTCACATCCGCATAAGTCTGAGGTGCTTTCGTAGTCGCATAATAAATCTTCGCTCCAGGATTTCTCTCCAGAAAATCTTCATAATCCAGATAAGTAGTTACATCCAGATCTTTCCAGTAGTCCATTCCGGCACGTTTCAGTGCTTTCTCACTTAATGAAAATCCCAACGGCTCGATCAGATGGAGCCTGGTTCCTGTAGCCACGCAGGTACGTCCTATATTTCCTGTGTTCGCCGGAATCTCCGGCTCATGAAGTACAATGTTTAATGTTCCCATAGTTTTTATACTCTCCTGTAATTACAGCAGTTTTATTTCGATTTTAAGGCAATATCTTATATATCTCGTCTTTAGCCGGCCGCTCCAGATACCTGCCATTCCCATTGTAGTAAAGCATTCTGTCATTTCCAGCATTCGTCTGTCCAATCACAGCAGCCATCATGCCCATTCTGCGAAGCTCCTGCACCAATGCTTCTCCTGCCGGAATACCGATCAGAACAGCCCCTTCCGAATTCAGCTTATAAGGATTAATGTCAAAGATTTCACAAATTTCAATTGTCTCCTGGCGTATGGGTACCTTGGAAAAATCCATTTCCAGTCCCACCTGGGAAGCCTCCGCCATCTTCCACAGAGCACTCAGAAAACCGCCCTCCCCCATTGCATAAAAAGCGGTAGCGCCAGCCTCTTTTACATTTATCTCATCCGCAGTCCCGTAAAGGGTTCTCAGATTCTCTGCCTCCCGTAAAAAACCTTCTGAAAAATGCTCTCTTAAAATCTCATGTTTTTCCCTTGCAATCTGCGCTGTGCCGTAAAGAGCAATGGCTCCAGCCACCACCAGTTCGTTTCCAGGCGTAAGAAGCCCGCTGATTTCAGCCTGCAGTGCTTCCATAGCCGCTTTTCCAAGCCTCATTTTCTCTTTTCCCTACAGAAGAAGAGAGAGGACAGCAGGAACTACCATTGCCAGAACAAGAATAACAGCAATGATCGCAGTTACAAGTTTTCTTTTCTTTGGATCAAACATTCCCATAATTTTTTAACCTCTCATAACCATCCGGCACTTTACAGACTACAAATATACGCCATGTCAATACGGCCAGCCGAACAGTTACACCCTTTCTTTATTATATCTGAATTTCCTTCACTGCCGCATTATGAAGCAGTGGATCCCGGTTTTCATAGTCAAACAGCAATATTTTTCCATCCCGGAACACCTCAATATGTGCTGTCCTTGGCACCTTTTCCTGGCGCCTGTACTCCCAGACTGCTTTCTCATAGGGCTTCTGGTCGTACTCAAAGGATGGATGGCTTTTCAGGTTTTCGCGAAGATACAGGTCGTAGATCATGCTGTCTGCCACCTTTTCCCAGGTCGCAGTTTCCATTCCTCTGCAATCTTCCGCAGCTTTTCCCGCAGGATTCTCCACCTCAGGATCCTGATTTCCAGATTTTCCTGCGGATTGTTCTTCCAGTTCTTCCTTCACAAACTCCAGCAGGATCTCATATCTGCGCATTCTGGAATGGGAAATCTCTGAATAACCTTTTTTCTCATAAAACTGTCCCAGCTTCTCATACAATGTGAAAGCATCCTCAAACAAAGGCTCCACACAGGCGATGGTATTCTGAAACTGTCCACTATTATAGTACAGTTCCACCATACTTTCCACCATTTTCAGCTTCAAAATGTCTTCATATGGCAGCCACCTGGTTCCCAGTACTTCATATGGCTCCAGTTCTTTATGCACAATACCATATTCTTCTGTCATCTCTTTCATATGAGAGCCCTTCAGAACCTTCAGAAATCCAAGCTGAAGCTGCTGGGGACGAAGTGCATAAACATCATTGAAGGACCGGTGAAAGCTGTCATAATCCTCATAAGGAAGACCAGCGATCAGATCCAGATGCTGGTGAATATTCTTAAAACTATGGATGCGGTTTACAATCCCTGCCAGCTTCGGAAAATCCATAGTCCTGTGGATAGCACGAATAGTGTCCGGATTTGTGGACTGTACACCGATTTCCAGCTGGATCAGCCCCGGACGCATGGTGCTCATCAGTTCCAGTTCATTTTCCCTCAACAGATCTGCGGAAATCTCAAAGTGGAAATTGGTAATTCCATTATCATGATCTTTTATGTACTGCCAGATGGTCATTGCATGATCGTGCTTACAATTAAAGGTTCTGTCCACAAATTTCACCTGTGGCACTTTATGATCCAGGA
Source organism: Ruminococcus sp. Marseille-P328 (assembly GCF_964249465.1). Taxonomy (NCBI): domain Bacteria; kingdom Bacillati; phylum Bacillota; class Clostridia; order Eubacteriales; family Oscillospiraceae; genus Ruminococcus; species Ruminococcus sp. Marseille-P328. The sequence goes on from NZ_CAXUBQ010000004.1 coordinate 123,323, forward strand.
AAAACTGAAGTTCTTTCTTTACCAGTTCCAGGTCGCGAAAACGCAGTTTCTTGTCCACAGATGACAGACAATAGCTACATGAAAAAGGACAGCCCCGGCTGCTCTCATAATAGATAATACGGTTTTCAAAATCCTTCAGATCTTCATAAGCAAAGGGTACCCTGCTTAAATCCATGATCTGCCGCCATCCGTTATTCTGAATTGTACCGTCCGGTTTACAGTACACAAGTCCGGTGGTTTTCTCCAGAGAAGGACTTCCATTCATATAGTGCTTCACCAGTTCCAGGAAGGTCTCCTCTCCTTCTCCAACCATTACACCATCAAATGCCGGGTTCTTTTTCAGAAATTCCTCTGCATCATACGATACCTCCGGGCCTCCCGCCCAGAAAGGAACATCCGGCAGGATCTTTCTCAGATCCTGCATCAGTTCCCGCACAAAAGTAATATTCCAGATATAGCAGGATATGCAGATCACATCCGGATGACATCTGTAAATATCCTTCAGAATGTCATCCTTCTGCTGATTGATGGTGTATTCCCGAAGTACAACATTACTGTCATATTCTTTTGCGCAGGCTTTCAGGTTAAAGACAGCCAGATTGGAATGTATATATTTTGCATTACATGCTGCAAGTAATATCTTCATCGTTCTTACTCGTCCAGAAGTTTCTTTAACTCTTCTTTATCCGTAAGACCAACCAGACGGTGTGCTTCTGCTCCGTTCTTGAAAATGATCAGGGTAGGAATGCTCATAACCCGGAACTGCTGTGCAAGCTCCATGTTCTGATCCACATCAAGCTTTCCTACTGCATAACCTTCCTCTCCCAGTTCCTCCACGATTGGCCCCTGACGCATGCATGGTCCGCACCAGGTTGCCCAGAAATCAAGAAGAAACGGTTTCTCGGATTTTAATACTTCCTCTTCAAAATTCTGTGTTGTGATTACTTTTGCCATAATTGATCCATCCTTTCTATCGGTCTATTCTTCTCTCTGATTTCATGCCGAAATTCTACTTTTTTTGTCTGTTTCTCACATACTGGTTTGCACTGAGTCCTGCCTGGGCACCATCGTAAACTGCCTTTGCCACCTGCAAAAGACCGCCGGTACAGTCACCTGCTGCAAAAAGCCCCGGAATGGTGCTCTCCATCTTTTCGTTTACCTTGATGTTACCTTTCTCAGTAAGTGCCGCGCCCATCTGTCTTGCCATCTCTGCACTTCCTGCAGTTCCAAGAGCTACAAAAACGCCGTCTGCCGGGACAAATGTCTCCGTGGAATCCCTTACCGGACTCTCCGGGTTATGGAGCTCTGAAGCTTCCATTTCAGCTTCCTTTCCTTCTGGCAAAAGCTGAAAGTTCTTCTCTCCGTCAGTATCTGATTTTGCATCCGTCTCAGACTGAGAGATCAGACGCAGTCCGGACACCTTCTCGTCTCCCTCTACAGACTGGATTTTCATTGTATTCACCGCAAAAGAAGATTTCCTGGAAAACTCCGGTTCTTTCCCATCTGTGTAAATGGTAACAGAACCAGCCATAGGTGCCAGTTCTTCTGCCTCATGAAGAGCGAAGTCGCTGTTTCCAAGCACTGCAACATCCTTTCCCCTGTAGAAAAATGCGTCGCACACAGCACAGTAGCTGACACCTCTTCCCTCAAGTTCCTTAATCCCCGGAATTGCAGGAGCCTTTCGTTTGCTTCCTGTGGCAAGGATCACGCTGATGGTGTCAAAATCACCTGCTGTTGTCTTTACTGTAAAAGTATCAAACCCGCCAATCCCCAGCACCTGTGCCTCCAGGATCCGCACGCCTAATGCTTTTGCCTGTGCAAGTCCTGTCTCAAATAATTCTTTCCCGGAAACAGGATGTTCCATACCATAATAATTCTCTATTTTTTCTGCTTTTTCCAAAGCACCAATGCCGTTATTGATCACCAGTGGATTCATATTTGCCCGGGCAGCATACAAAGCTGCGGAAATTCCTGCCGGTCCGGCACCGATAATGATTATTTTTTCCATATACTTCAGAATCACCTGCCTTTCTCATGATTCCAATCTTTCCCATATATTGTTATTTTTCTTACAATTTCACGGTTCAGTATCTTCACAGTTATACCCTTCCCGGAATAGTACCTGTTAAATAGTTACCTGACAATATACTTTCCATAAAAGAAATTCAGACTTTTCATTTTTCGTCGGTTCTTTTTTCGTCTATAGCCTTCTCTGCATAAGCCAGTCCCCAGAATATCACAGCTGGCATACACGCCATCAACGGAAACGCATAACGCAGAAGACCGTTTACCGGAGAAGCTATACAGATTGCCACATTCAGCGCCGGGGCAGCCAATACCAGGATTCCTTTCCATCGCTTCCTGTAGATCAGATATCCAAGGAGCAGAATCACGATCCATGTGTAGGTTCCCGCATTGCAGATCTGCGCAAGACCTGGAATCTGACTCCACAGATCGGCATAACGTTTCAACTGATTCCTTGTCTCTGCGGAAAAGATCTGATGATAATCTGACTCTTCAATCAGCGGCTCATTTACTGTATAGAAGCGGTAGGAGCTCTGCGCGGTGCAATTATGAAATGGGTAATAATATCCATAGCTGTTATGAAGTGTGGCTTCTATATACACCCCCGGATGCCTCAGAAACATGCTGAACCAGGCATTAAAGTAGCGTTTCAGCTTCGCCATGGTAATATGTCCGCCGCGATAAGTTGCCTTTACCGGATCAGACAGTTCCGGATTATACAAATCCGCAATCTCATCATACTTCATCACCCCGTCAATTGCTTTAGCTTCTTCCTTTGTCACATCATCCGGATATTCCTTCAGATATCTGGCTGTCTGCTGCATTGGAATTGAGAAAAATACTCTGGATGGGAAATTACCAATGTATAGTCTCGGTGCCACTTCTTTCTGAAGCCCCATGTAGCCCACTGTCACAAGGATCACCATTCCAACTGCATACAGTCTGCGTTTTTTTCCAAGGAAAAAGAATAACAGGATAAATGCAGGAAGCACCATGTAAAGTCCATTATTTCTGGTAATGCACATGCCAAAGCCAACCAGAAACAGCACTGTCAGCTGCTGTCTTAAAGACTGACCGCTTTTTTCCCGAAGGGTGGGAATGCAGCATTCCACATAGATTACCATGAAAAGGGAAAACAGAGCGCTGAAACTTCCATCCTTAATGATCGTCTGGGAATAAGCTCCAAATACAGGCACAAGACTGAAAAATGCAATACAGCAGATATTGAACCATCTTGGTGCTCCCCATGATTTCAGTTTATAACAAACAGTGGCATAACATACCGCATAAATCAGTGCCAGCACGCCAACCACCATGAAAATGCCCCAGTTATCACTGATCACATTTCCAATTGTCATCAAGGCTCCCATTATAAGGCTTAATTCCCATGGATGCTTGTTTGTAAATCTCTGATTTCCGGCAAACATATTCAGCTGCCGGAAGCCATCATAGGGAACACTTCCTGGCCAGAAGATCAGGATATAGGGAAGCCATCCTGCCAAAATCAGCAAAAATGCTACCAGAAGGTAGTGTTTTTCCATAAATTCCGGAAATTTCTTTATATTCCTGCTGTGCAGAAAAGGATGCTTCTCTCCATATGCATATAAAAGACTGATCACTATATCAAACAGAAAAAAGAATCCTGCCCATGTAAGCAATGCGATCAGAATCTGATTTCTCCCAGCTGTAAAGAAGGTCCAGTTTCCCTGCACGGAAAAGGACATTCCGATCAGCATAAAAACAGAAAACATGGCGGCGATCAGATGCGTGATCCATTTACAGCTTCTGCAAAAATTCTTCCAGCATTTCATGTACAATGCAATGATTGCAATGAGAACCACCAGTTTGTCGATTCCGATTCCTGTCATCTCTTTCTTGCATAAAGAAAGAAATGTTTCTCCCGGATTATCTGCCGAACCAGCATACAAGCCCGTCATGGAAAGAGCAAACACTGTTAAAATGGCGGCAATAAACGGCAAAGTATATTTTTTTAATTTTTTTTCCACCAATAAATCCTCCCGACTTTTATCACACTGCCATTCTAACATTACTATATATGAAAAGCAAGGCGTGGTTTTTACAAGGTAAATTTTTGGAATTTACAGATTTTTTGAAATTTTTGTTGCGTCAAAGCAGTTTCTATGCTATTATATGCACTGTAAGTTCAGAGAACTTATAAATGCCCAGATAGCTCAGTTGGTAGAGCAGAGGACTGAAAATCCTCGTGTCGCTGGTTCGATTCCGGCTCTGGGCATTTTTTATTTTTCAAACACGCTCTGGAAAAAGCCGCCCCCGAAGGGGCGGCCTCATTTATTTTGTAAGCATTTTATCTAATGTTTCGTTCAGCATCTCTCTGGATGTCACCTGTATCGCCTGAATTCCTACCTTCTTCGCACCTTCCACATTATCCATGCGGTCATCGAAAAACAGACACTCTTCTGCTTTCAGGCTATATTTCTCCAGAAGGATTTCATAAATTTTCCTGTCTGGCTTCAGGGCATGAACCTGATAGGAAACAACTCCCCCATCAAGTACATTCAGGAATTTCGCTCCCTTGGTGTGCACATGGAACAGCTCTTCTGAGTAATTGGAAAGCAGGTAAATCTTATAACCCTTTTCCTTCAGCGCTGCAACCTTGTCCCAGACCTCCGGGCGCTTTACAGCCATCTGCTCTCCGTTTCGAAGGAACCAGCCCATCACATCCACATCGTCCGGGTACTTCAGTTCATACTGATGAATGGCTTCCTCAAGGCTCAGCCTTCCTCCGTCAAGTCCCTGTACCCAGATCTCATTGTCAAACATTTCCTCGCCAATTCTCTTCGCCTCAGCTTCAGAAAGGCCGTAGTCCCTGGTCAGCATCTCAAACCAGCGATACTCCACCAGTACATCTCCAACATCAAAAATTAAATTCCGAATCATTAGTCTTCATAACCATTCGGGTTATTGCTCTGCCATCTCCAGGAATCCTCGCACATCTCACGGATGCCATTCTCAGCTGTCCAGCCAAGCTCTTTCGCTGCCTTGGAAGCATCGCAGTAGCAGGTAGCAATATCGCCTGCACGACGTGGTTTGATCGCATATGGGATCTTAACGCCTGTTGCAGCTTCGAAATTCTTCACAATATCAAGAACACTGTAGCCTTTTCCTGTGCCAAGGTTATAGATTGCAAGTCCAGGATTCTCCTCGATCTTTTTAAGCGCTTTTACATGACCTTTGGCAAGATCTACTACATGGATATAATCTCTCACGCCGGTTCCATCCGGAGTGTCATAGTCATTACCGAATACGCCAAGCTCTTTCAGCTTGCCAACAGCAACCTGTGTGATGTATGGCATAAGGTTGTTCGGGATACCATTTGGGTTCTCGCCGATGGTTCCGCTCTTGTGAGCACCGATCGGATTAAAATAACGAAGCAGCATTACGTTCCACTCCGGATCTGCTTTCTGGATGTCTGTAAGAACCTGCTCCAGCATGGATTTGGTCCAGCCATATGGATTGGTACACTGTCCTTTCGGACATTCTTCTGTGATCGGGATCTGTGCCGGATCTCCATATACAGTTGCAGAGGAAGAGAAAATAATATTCTTAACACCATGTTTTCTCATTACATCTACAAGAGTCAGGGTTCCTGCAATATTATTCTCATAATATTCCCAAGGCTTTACAACGGACTCTCCAACAGCCTTCAGTCCGGCAAAATGAATACAGGAGTCAATGTCTTCTTTGTCAAAAATCTGGTCAAGGGCTTCCCTGTCCAGGATATCTGCTTTATAAAATTTAACCGGCTTGCCTGTGATCTTGGAAACTCTGTCAAGGGCCTTCTCGCTGGAATTAGACAGATTATCCAGAACTACTACGTCATAACCGGAATTCTGAAGTTCTACAACTGTATGGCTTCCAATGTATCCTGCACCGCCTGTTACTAAAATTGCCATGATATTTTCCTCCTCGTTTGCTGCAAAGTTCCCACCACTCATCACAATCAATAAACAAATAACCTTCTGCTGTTTTCTCTTTTCACAGCACTACACGGAATGTTATCTGCAAACAGCAACTGTGATGGTTTATGTCCATTCTTTGCAATCTTTATTCGTAACCTGGAAGACATGTTTTATGTTACCGTGAACGGAGTGAACAGTAACTGTTTTATGCCTGCCAGTTTTAGAATACCACTATTTATATTTTTCTACAATAGATTTCATCTCAGATAATTTCTGTTCCATATCCCACACCAGCTTGAACTGGGTTCTTGCACGATCCAGATTCTGATTTTCTCGATGAATGCGGAAGTAATGATCTCCCTCCAGATGGTCTGCCAGGAAACGCATTCCACACTCAAAGGTCATCAGGATTGCACCCATCGGAAGCATTTCCACCTCCAGATCTGTGAGGGCACCGCCGCAGCCTTCCAGAAATCCTTTTACATACACCTCAAACAGATGAAGGTCACAGGACACTTTGGAAATATCCTGCTCATCCTCTGCTGCCGTGCTTGCGCCGAAACGGATGGAATCGCCAAAATCATTCAGAGAAAGTCCCGGCATTACCGTGTCCAGATCGATCACACAGATTCCCTTATGTGTAGCATTATCGATCATGATATTATTCAGCTTTGTGTCATTGTGCGTTACACGAAGAGGCAGCTTACCTGCATCCTGTAAATCCACAAGTGTATGGGCCAGCTGCTCTCTTTCCAGGACAAACTGTATCTCCTTCTGAACATCAGCCGCCCGTCCGCATGCATCCTCTTCCACAGCCTTTTTAAAATTGGCAAATCGCTTCACTGTATTATGAAAATCCGGGATTGTCTCATGAAGAGTATCTGCCGGATAATCAGCAAGAAGGCGCTGGAAATTACCAAATGCAAGAGCACTCTGGTAAAAATCCTCGTCATTTTCCACCTGATCAAAGCAGGTTGCATCTTCTATAAACAGATACGCTCTCCAGTATTCTCCCTCTTTATCTACAAAATAAGGAGCTCCAGCACGGTCATTTACGATATTCAGGGTTTCGCGCTCTGCATCCCCGCCATTTTCCAGGATTTTCTTCTTCAGCCAGGAGGTGACACCACTGATATTCTCCATAAGACCAACAGGATCTTTGAAAATCTGCTTGTTCATTTTCTGGAGAATATAGCGCTTCTGTCCGGCTTCTGTGGAAAATACAGCACAGTAAGTCTCATTAATGTGGCCATTTCCGAATATGCCAACCTCTTCAAGTTTACCGCCAAAATCAAAGCTGTTGATTACTTCCATCAGTTCCTGATGGCTTACATCTTTTGTTTTTCCCACTTATTTTTCCTCCCAAAGCTTCTGAGGATAAAGACCGTCATCTTTCAGCTTCTGAATTGCAGCAACTACTACCGGCTTATCTTCTTTATAGGTAACTCCGTACCATTTGTCCATAGATTTCAGAACTTTGACAGTTGCTTTCTTCTCGCCAAGAAGCTCATCTACAACAAATGGAAGGAAATATTCGCATTTCAGAGGATTCTTTTCCACATTTTCTTTCAGGAATAATGGGAATCTGTCCTTCAGTTCTTTCAGAATGCTTGCAGAAAATCCCCACATATTCATAGACACCGTAGCATCCATAGGAAGCTCTGTCCATGTAGCACCATCATCCTCGGTATAAGCAGCACCGCCATCTCTCTTCTCAATATGGGTGCGCTCATTAATATCCTTCAGAAATCCCTCTTCGTCTGTCACACAAACACCACGAGCCACATGTCCATTATCTGTCAATGTGTTCTCAAGCTTGTAGCCTACCATCATGTACTGATAAATGCCGTCTTTATCCTGATTCTCTGTAAGGAAATCATATGCCATCTTAAATGCATGACGTCCATAATAATCATCCGCATTAATAACGGCAAAAGGTCCATCAATCACATCGATACAGCTCATGATCGCATGTCCGGTTCCCCATGGCTTCACACGTCCTTCCGGAACTGTAAAGCCTTCCGGAAGATTATGCAGATCCTGGAATACAAATTCCACCTGGATATGCTTACTCATACGATCTCCGATAGCAGCACGGAAATCAGCCTCATTCTCCTTCTTTATAATAAATACAATTTTTTCAAACCCTGCCTGAATAGCATCATAGATAGAAAAATCAATGATAATGTCCCCATCCTTATCAATAGGATCGATCTGCTTCAGGCCACCATATCTGCTTCCCATACCTGCTGCCATTACTACCAATACCGGCTTTTTCATGTTATTGCTGCCTCCCATTTTTTATTTGTCAAAGCGGAGATTCCTGATCCGCTTTGTTGCTTATTCATAACGATACCAGGGACAAACAATTGCCCCTGGTTCGATGGTAACAGACAAATCTCTTCTTGTCAATTTTTATCAATTATTTCACAGGAAATACTCCGGTTTTAATATTCCCAGACCACTCCCAAGCACTTTTCCGGATTTCAGATATTTCTTTGCAGCCCTCTGAAGCGAAGTATTCTCAGAATATACATTCAGATTTCGCTGTACTTTCCCCCAAATACGCCATTCAGCCTCACGCTCGTCCCAATCTGTTTCTACGATCTGAAATTGATTCTGAAACATAATGATATTGCTTTTCTCCGGCAAAATGTCTTTAAGCCCCGGATAGAGCAGCCAGGAATGACACAGATACGGCATCTCTTTTCCCCAGAAAGCCATTCCCTGAATAATGGATTCCCTCACACTCTCCAGTGTGAGCTTTTCGCCCTGTGGAATATGAATACTGATGATCGGATCTCCTTTTTTTACCATTCTTTCTCCTGCTGTAAAATTCCAGCGGGAATCCATGATTTCAAATTGCATTCTTCCAAGCCTGAAGATGGTAAGCTTCATATGGCGGAAAAACCAGTCGTATTCATCAATTCCATACTCTCCATATTCCAGAAAACAGTTTTCACACCAAAAGGTCAGATCGTAAAAAGTGTCCCTGAAAATTTCCCGGCTGATTCCCCGCTTTTCATAAGCATCATAGGTTTCAGCGCCCATGCGGCATAAATAATACAGAAACACTAACCGATAATCCTTTTCCAAAAGAATTTTTTCATTAAACAAAGCTCTGTCTTTCTCATACAAAAGCTTATTTTCCTGATATTCTTCTTCCCCAATGCGTCCGGATTCCTGAAGCTCATTAAGCAGATGCACGGCCTCCTGCAGCATGTTGATTTCAGCTAAAAATTCATTTATTTTCATTGGCAAATCCTCTGAGATTTACAACCTGTCCCGTTATTCTTGCTTCCTCTGCTGCCAGTGCCATCAGATGACTCTCCACGGAAACAGCAGCATCTGTTTTACCTTTTCTTCCTTCTCCTACCATACGGACAAAATCATGCATCATACTCATATCACTTCCGTTATGTCCGTTTGCAGGTGTGTGAAGCTCTATTGTCTCCAGATTCCCACTGACGAAATCTCTGATTTCAATAGTACCTGCATCCATATCGCCTTTGATCTCACCTTTTGTTCCCATAAGACGGATCCGTCTAGCACACTGGTCTGTAAAGGCTGTCATAAGGAAGGACGCTGTTACCTGATTTTCAAACTTTATGTCAACGGATTGGTGATCTACTACTGTATTGTCACAGTGGAATACACATCTTCCGTAAGGTCCTTTTTTCAAAGCCTCCAATACATGCTCCGGATCTGTCTGATCGGTCACTGCACGTACCAGATAGCCATCTAAATTCTCCAGATAAAAGCGTGGTGCATAGAAAGCACATTCATCTCTATGTGGGCATCCATCCAGACAATAAGCAGGAGCTCCTTCCGGTGCATTTTCCTCTGTAAAATAAGTCAGTTCACCAAAGGAACTGAGGCTTTCGCATTTACTGTCTGCCAGCCACAGCATGATATCCATATCATGACAGCATTTCTGCAGGATCATAGGACTGGATTCCTCTGCATTTCTCCAGTTTCCTCTTACAAAGCTATGTGCCTGATGCCAGTAACCTACCTCTTCCATATGCTGGATAGTCATAAGTCTTCCTATTTTGCCTTCTTCCAGAAGTTCTTTTAATTTGGAAAAGAACGGAGAATACCGAAGTACGTGGCACACGGACAGAATACGGTCGTATTTCTTCGCCATCTCTCCCATTTCAATGATTTCTTTCTTGTCGGGAGACATGGGCTTTTCACAAAGTACATGATATCCCTTTTTCAGAGCCATGATCGTAGGCTCATAATGCATCCTGTCCATGGTGCAGATCATGGCACAATCTGCCAGCTTTTCTTTTCCAAGAAGCTCTTCATAGCTTTCGAAGCAAAGCTCTTCCGGAATATTGTGTCTTTTTGCAAAGCTCTCTCTGCGCTCTTTATCCGGCTCTGCAACTGCCACCACCTGAAATTCATCCGGATGGTCCAGTGCATACTGAGAATAAACATGACCTCCTCTAAGGCCTGCTCCAATTACAATACTCGTTACCTTTTTCATACTCTTTTACTCCTGTCGCAAACGTATTTTTAAAACCGTATCTTTTTCATCTGGCAATGGATAGGTAAATACCGGATCATCTCCGAAGGAAACAAAGGCCACATCCGGATACAGCACCGTATTCCATGCTTCCCCTCTGTTCACCTCACTGCCGTCAGCAAGATATGTAACAGATTCCAGCTTATCCGGGCCGATTCCATACAGCGGAAGTGCTCCAAGCGGTGTCTCATAAACATGAGCATAAATGATGTCACCTTTCTGGGTATATCTTCCCCAATCCGGCTTTTCCAATTTGGAAATTCCGCATCCGTAAATGCTCTCCCCATTTTTTTTCATCCATTTTCCAACTTCTGTGAGAATCTGAACACTCTCCTCCGGAATATTTCCACGGGCATCTGGTCCCACGTTCAGGATCATATTTCCACCCTTGCTGGCACATTCCACCAGCTTTCTTACAAGCATCTGAGGGGTCTTATACTGATGGTCGAAATTGCAATATCCCCAATGATTATTCATAGTGGCACAAAGTTCCCATGGAATGGGTTCTCCCTTGTCATCACATACTCCTTTTGGCGGAATGATCTGCTCCGGACTTGCAAAATCACCGCTGTAAATCAGTGGTTCCTCTGTTGTAATGCTGCCATGGTTATCCCCCGCACCTTCCAGACGGTTGTCAATGATCACATCCGGCTGATACTTTCGAACCATTTTGATCAGCTCTGTGGCTTTCCATTTTTCTCCGGTCATATCGTCATAGGAAAAATCGAACCATAGAAGATCCAGCTTGCCATACCCTGTTACAAGTTCCTTTATCTGGCCATGCATATACGCAAGATATCTGTCAAAATCAATTTTTTCATCTTTATATGCCGGATTGTTTCGCATAGGATGCTGCCTGTCTCCATATTTAGGAAAATCCGGATGATGCCAGTCGATAATGGAAAAATAAAGACCAACCTTTAATCCTTCCTCCCGGCATGCATCTACAAATTCTCTTACCAGGTCTCTGCCTGCTTTTGTGTTTGTTGACTTGTAGTCTGTCAGTTTAGAGTCAAACAGACAAAATCCGTCATGGTGCTTTGCTGTAAGTACCACGTACTTCATGCCTGCTTTTTTTGCCAGACGAACCCATTTCTTCGGATCATAATCCACAGGATCAAACTGATCAAAATACTTACTGTATTCCTCAATTGTCATTTCTTTCTGTGACATCATCCATTCACCGCATGCCGGAATGGAGTATAATCCCCAATGGATAAACATACCGAATCTGTCTTCCATAAACCATTTGGTGCGCTGTCTTATTTCCTCATTCATGTTTCTATTCTCCTGTCTTCTTCATTATATCAGAAAATTTTGTATATTCAGCATTTTTATCAAAAAACTTTCATTTCACCTGTCAACCTTTCACGGCTCCGCCAGACAGTGCCTCAATAAAGAATCTGCTGAAAATACAGTACAGAAGCACAGGCGGAAGAATGATAATCACCATAGCGGAAAAAAGTCCGTTATAATTGGTGTTAAAGGCTGTTGTGAAAGTAGACAAAAGCGCCGGTACTGTCAGCTTTTCCCTTGTGATCAGCACAAGAGAGGCCCAGTAATACTCATTCCAATTATTCAAAAACGCAAGCACAGCTGCTGTCATAATTCCCGGACGTGCAATTGGAAAAATTACTTTCATCCAGGTCTGTACATACCCACATCCATCAATTCTCGCCGCCTCTTCCAGCTCTCTTGGGATATTGTCGTAATAGTTTTTGATCACAAAAAAACTCACTGCAATTCCACTGCAGGAATAAATCAGGATCAGCGCAGATCTTGTATCATATAAATGCAGGCGGTTTACCAGATTATATACCGGATAAGTAAGGGCTGTGGCTGGGATAAACATGGTGGAATACAAAAGTACATTTACCAGTGCTTTTCCTTTGAATTCCATTCGCGCTACCACATATGCAGACATGGAAATCATCACCACACTGATCACCACGGAAACACCTGCGACAAAAAGACTGTTTCCAAAATATCTCATCACATGTAAATCTTTAAATGTGGAAATATAACCATCCAGACAAATGGATTCCGGAAGCTGAAAGCCAGGTCTCGCCATAGGATCTTTTTTCAGGCTGGATAAAACCAGCCAGCCAATGGGAAGCAACGACACGATCAGCGCCCACGCAAGACAAATGTAAGTCACGATCCTGGTTCCCGCCGGCATACTATTTACACCTTTCAGGGTATTTGTTTTTTTCATATTCATCCTCTTTTCCTTCTTATTCTTTCTCTTTCCTGAAAGAAATGCTGTATACAAAATTAATCACCAGAATGATCACCATCCCAGCCAGGATCTGGATCATTGCCACTGCATTGGCACGTCCAAACTGGGTTCTCGGACTGGTAATGGCAAGCTCGCGGATAATGTAACTGATACTGTAGGTTCCTGCAGCTCCTTTTGTCAGGAAATAAACCTCGTTATAAAGAAGGAAGCCGGAGGTTGCAGCAAGAACGGATACTGTTTTTAAAGTTCCTTTGATCATAGGGATTGTAATATACCAGTCCTGTCTCAGACCGCTTGCCCCATCCAGCATAGCTGCTTCTCTTACCTCTTCCGGCACTGCCATAATATTCCCCAAAATCATTAAAGTTGTAGTTCCTGTAAAGAAAATATAGGCACAGGTCATGGCCACAAAAGCCGGTCCTTTCAGAAGTAGGATATTATCCCTGAACTCTTTGTTGAAAAGACGAATGATCGGGTTGATAATTCCATAAGAAGGGTTGTACAACTGTAAAAATACAATGCCCATAGCGGCAGTTGAGATCATATTCGGAATAATATAAACATTTCGTACAAATTTAATACCTTTTACCTTTCTGGACAGGGCCAGAGCGATCAAAGCAGCAATGGGAATCTGTACCACTGCTCCAAGAATGGCCCAGGTAGTTGAATTTTTCAGTGCTTCCCAGAAAAATGGATACTTGTTAAAAATATAATCATAATTATCCCACAAATTGCTCCAGCCGAAAAACTCCGGACTAGTAATATTTGTATAATCCCATTTGCAGAAAGAAGTGATAAACACCGTAATAATGGGATACAGATAAAATACGCAAAATGCGATCAGGGTAGGCGCAAGAAACGCTATAATAAATCCTTTTCTCCGCGTACCCAGCTTATTCTTTCTTTTTTTCGCAGCATTCTGATTTTCCAAATTCATACCTCCAAAAAGGGAAGAGATTTCTCCCCTCCCTCTTCTATTTCATTCATAGTTTCTGTTCATCACAGCTGTGTGCTTTAAGCCACCAACGCGATCAGCTCTGTCTGAAGTGCTGCAAATCTTGCATCAATATCTGTTCCTGATACCGCACACTCCATCAATGCATTGATGATAGCTTTGTCCACGTCAGATCCCCAGGTATAGTTCATGTCAATCACTACAGTATCAGCTTCATTTACCTGAGAGCAAGCCTGTGCAAGCTTTCTTGTAGCTGCGTCATCACTCTCTTCTGCAAGTGCGTTCAAATCAACTGTTGTGTTACATGGATTTGCCTGTACGCCAGTGAAGATTTTTTCTTGAACCTCAGCACTTGTCATATATTTGATAAATTCAAGTGCCAGCTCTGTTTTCTCATCACTCATGTTATTTGCCACAGCAAGTCCGCCGCCTGCAGAAGCGATTGCAATATTTCCAGGGAATAAAGCAGGCTCAATAGCATCTGTTAAAGACGCATCAATTCCACTTGCATTCCATACACCATTGAAAAGAACACCAGCCTTACCATTTGTATTAAATTCTGCCATAAGATTTCCGTTATCATCTGTAGTATGCTCAGAACCATTTGCCTGATCCAGATTTGCAGCAGTCTTAAATGCAGCTGCAAATTCCTCTGAATTGATGGTGTCCTCTGTCAGCTCAGATTCCAGCATTTTCTTTCCTTCATCTGTAGAAGCCATAACTGTGTTTACAATATAGCTGGAGCCCTGTCCTGCAATGTATCCGTACACATCCTCGTCCAGAGCACGGATTTTTTCCATTGCTTCTCCAAAAGAATCCCAGTCTGCAAACGCCTCCTCTGTAATTCCGGCTTTTTCAAAAATATCGGAATTATACCATAAGCCACGGCTCTCAATCTGATCATGCACTGCATAAATATGACCATCCATATCATGCTGTGTATAGTTAAGACCAACTGCATCCTGCAGACCATTTTCATCGATATACGGTTTCAGATCGTATACCAGATCCTGGGAAAGTGCTGCCTGCGGAACTCCGCCCCCGCCTACATCTACCAAATCCGGGAAGGAACCGCCAGCAACCTGTGCACTTACAATGTCATCTCTGTTTTCTACAGCGATTGGTTTGAATGTAACTGATCCATCAGCATGTTCCTTTGCGAACTCATCATAGATATCCCTCATAACCTGAGCTGCAGCCCACTCGCTCTCATCCTGGTAATATCCATGGTAAAATTCCAGAACATCATCATCTGCATAAGCAGTCGTTCCAAATCCAACCAATGCAGTAGTCCCCATTGCTGCTGCCAGTAAAACACTTACCATTTTTTTCTTCATTACAAAAATCCTCCTTCATAAATTATACGTCTTTGCTTTAACTGTCCTTATTTTACCCTTGTTTTTGGTATTTTTGAATGAATCCCATTTGCAATTTACAGGTATTTATTGACATTTTCACAATAAAAATAAGGAAAATATTTACCTGACGGCAATATTTTCCTTATCTTTATTTTCCCTATTTATCTATTTTCATTTCACCCAGCTGCCGGGTAAAAGCTTCCGGTGAAATTTTACCGGTAAGCTCTCTGAAAATGTTTTCTGTAAAATAGGCTTTCTGTTCATAAGTCCACAGATTATCCGGAACTTCAATTTTATCCTCTGCACTTAACACCAGGGAAGCAGCCTGAAACAGCCGCGGCATTTCCTTCTCGTAAGAATCCAGAACTACCTGCTTATTCGCCGGAATCTGCTCTGTTTCCTCCAAAATCCGCGTCTGCACCTTCTTGCTTAGCATATATTTCAGGAACCGGATGGAAGCCTCCTCTTTCTGTTCGTTTCCACTTTTTCCAAGCACATAACCAAAACAGGCAGATTCGCAAGACAGATTCTTCCCGGATGTAGTTGGAAGCAGTGCATACTTGGCATTAATGTTTTCGGAAATCAGGGAAGCGCCCCATACGCCATTCACATATATGGCAAGCTTTCCTTCATTGAACAATCTGGTCTCATCCAAATAACTGTATTCTGCATTTTCGGAGGTGGAATATACATAAATTTCCTGCAGCCGTTTCAACACCTCTGAAATTGTACCGATATCGTTTCTGTCCTTTTCTGTACCTTCTTCCAGAAGCATATGATCCATAAAATAAAGATAGCCCTCCGGAGATGTCTGAAGCGAAGCAATTTCATTATTCTCACGCTCCGACCATTTCCAGATTTTGTAGCACATACCGCGAAAAGCATCCCAGGTCCTGGGAATTTCCTTTACGCCAGCTGCGTGCAGAATATCTTCATTATACCAATAACCACCACTTAAGGACAAAACATCTGACACTGTAAACAGCTCCCCTTCTTCTGTGGTCCAATAGTTCAGATTGGTCTGGGAAATATTGGAGGCAAACTCTTCATCTTTTTTCACATAGGGCATAATATCCAGCGCCATATCATTTTCTACAATAAAATCATAGGTTGTATTCTGTCCCATACCGCTGAAGGTAATCACATCCGGCATATCTCCCACCATGATCATGTCCTCCACCTTACGCAGCATTTCCTTTCTTCCTGGCATGGAGATCAGCTGCACCTCAATGTCCGGATTCTCCTTCTGAAATCCATCGTAAATATCCCTCATAGCTACATGATCTTCACCTGTTCCACCCCATGCATGAATCATTGTGATAGTTACAGGCTCTTTTTCTTCTTTCCCGCAGCCTCCAAGGATCAGACTCCCTGCTATTCCGATACTAAAGAAAAGGCCTCTAATTTTTCTCTTCATGTTGTTCTCTTTTCCTGAATTCTTTTGGTGATACCCCGGTTATCTTTTTAAACATTTTTGAGAAATAACCAGCATCTTCCACTCCTACCGCTTCTGAAATCTCATAAGTCTTCATCTCTGTATTCTGCAGATATTCTTTTGCCTTTTCCACCCTTTTCATTAAAATCTCATCAAACAGATTCACACCTGTTTTATTCTTATAATAACGGCTGAGATAGCTGCGGTTCACATGCAGGGTATCTGCAATATCATCCAGCGTGATCTTTTTGCGAAAATTTTCTTCCAGATACTGTTCAATCTGATCAAGCAGTGATTCCGGTTCTTCTGCCTTCGTATGCTCCTGGATTTCGATCTCCTTTTTCAGTCTGGATAGCTTTCCAATTGCTTTTTCCACTGCCAGTGGAAGTTCGTCTATAATGGAAATCTTAAGCACATACTCACATACACTGTATTTAATGGCACGTTTGGCATACTCAAAATCTGAATATGCGGTAAGGATGATCACCTGGGTTTCCGGGCAGGTTTCGTATACATATTTACATACTTCTAATCCGTCAACACCAGGCATCTGTATATCTGTGATCACAATGTCCGGCATTTCTCCCCGGATCTTCTCCAATAGTTCCTGTCCATCACTGACTACGCTCTCCAAAGAACAGTCCATTTTTTCCCAATTTATCAGTTTCTGCAAAGCCTCTCTGATGTATCCTTCATCATCGGCTGCTATCACTTTCCACATAATTTCCACCTCTTTCAATTGGAACTGCAATTTCTATTTCCGTTCCCTTTCCCGGTTCACTCCAGACCTGAAACTTGTAATGATCTCCATACAGGATCCGGAGCATTTTCTTTGTATTTTCCCAGCCCACATGGGTATGAGGAGTTTTTTCTTTATTTTCCTCTGCCTTCGTCTGATTCCGACAAACGCCTACTCCATCATCTTTTACCCAGATGTAGAGCATTTCCCTTTCATATAAAAGGACCTGCAGATTTCCTTTTTCACGCTTTGGTTCCAAACCATGTGAAACTGCATTTTCCACCAGTGGCTCAATAAGAAGACGGGGAATCAGATCTTCGCCGATTTTTTCATCTTCAAGCTTCACCTCATAAGACAGTTTATCCTGGTAACGGCTTTTCTGCAGATATAAATAAAACTGAACTATTTCTAGTTCCTCTTTTACCTTTATCTTAATCTCTTTTTCCCGGAATATCTTACCCTGCATCAGTCTGGAAAAAGCATTCAGTCCATCGTAAACTTCTTCGTTTCCAGCCATTTTCGCTTTCAGACTCAGCATGGCCAGAATATTAAACTGGAAATGCGGATTTATCTGGGACTGCAGATATTTTACCTGAGACCTGGCTGCCACAATTTCTTTTTCGTAAACCTGAGTGATCAGATATTCAATCCTGTCTGCCATCTCATTAAACACGATTCCCATGTCATGAAATTCCTGAATAGAGGAATCTTCCATTCTGGCATTCAGATCCGGTTTTCCAAAAGCCTGTATACTTTGGATCATCCTGGTAACCGGTTTGGTGAAACGGTAGCTGATAGCATATGCAACCAGAAATGCAATTCCCAGTACCACAATAAGGCCCACAAGAACGATAAAAAGAGTGGGCTTCAAAATAGAAAAAATATTCCCATACCCTACTGAGATCACTGTACGTACTCCAAATCCACAGGAATTTCCATAACCAATCACCTTCGTACCCGCCAGGTCTTTTGTTCCATTCCATGAATTCTCAGAGGTCTGCAGCTTTTTCACCAGCTCCTGAGCTCCTTCTGAGGCAAGCAGCTGATCGTTTTTATCCAGGACAGCCCATCCTCCATTATGATACAGCTGTACCGTTTCCAGAACTTTCGCTACCGCACTCTGACTGATCTGCACGACTCCGATTCCTTTTTCCCTCATATTTTCATCATAAATTCTAAAAAAAATATTTAATTCATCTTTATCAGACAAACAGGCGTACTGGTCACTGGTACTTTTAAATTCCTGCTGCATGTTTTCGTATTTTCGCTTCTGTTCTCTCCCGGCAGCCAGTGTGGTGGCATAATAGTGCTCATAAATACATTCATTCCCATTATTAAACAGATAAATTCCAGTAACAAAAGGAAGCTGACGTTCCACCATATTCCGCTCTGAAAAAAGCTCCATGCTGTAAGAAAGCTGTGGTTCTATTTCCTCCAGGTCGTATTCTTCTTTCTGAAAAAAGTCATCCAGTACCGTATTATGACGTATGGCGATCACACTATCCTCAATAAACTGCATATGAGCCTCATACTGCTGACTGGTATATCGAAGTACATATTCAATATCTTCCTGTGTTTTCTGAAAGAAGAAAGAGAAAAAGACATAGAAAACAGCTGCACATACAGACAGTAAAGTACATACAGAGGTCAGTATCATCAGAAATGTAAGTTCCCTTTTCAGAGTGTAGTTTTTTTTCATTTTATTTATCCCCAGGGTAAATTTCTATATTATAAATTCATTATAGGAAAAGCTTTCGAAACTTGCAATCAGTTTTCACCAAAAAAAGCAATAAAAAGCAGAAATATTTATAGCATTTCACCTAAATATAGGGTATACTGTTATTGTCTGAAAGAACAAGGGCAGGGTTTTTATATGACAGCATTCTGATAATGCCGTTATTTTTTTGCACCTTGTTAAAGTGATCATACTCACTTATTGACAAAGAAGGAGAGGTAAAATGAAAGTAATTAAAGTTAAGAATTATGAAGAGCTGAGCCGTACTGCAGCTACCATTATCGCCGGTGTTATTTTGTCCAAACCGGATTGTATCCTTGGTCTTGCTACCGGTTCTTCCCCGGTAGGTACCTACGATCAGCTGGCTGCTATGTATGAAGAGGGAATACTGGATTTTTCCCATGTAAAGTCTGTGAACCTGGACGAATATGTAGGACTGGACGGATCCAATGACCAGAGCTACCGTTACTTCATGAACAAGAACCTGTTCAGCAGAGTCAATATAGATATTAAGAATACCTATGTTCCGGACGGAACCAATCCGGATACAGAGGCCTGCTGCGAAGCTTACAATACACTGCTTAAGAATATGGGAGCTGCAGACCTTCAGCTTCTTGGAATAGGACCTAATGGCCACATCGGATTTAATGAACCAGACGACCATTTCCAGGCTGGCACTCACTGTGTAGATCTTACAGAGGCTACCATCCAGGCGAATAAGCGTTTTTTTGCAAGCGAGGAGGATGTACCGCGCAAGGCTATTTCTATGGGAACCGGCAATATTATGAGCGCAAAGACCATTCTTCTTGTAGCTAACGGCAAGAATAAAGCCAAGGCTCTCGCTGCTGCGATCAAAGGACCTGTTACCCCACAGTGCCCGGCTTCCATCCTTCAGTTCCATCCCAATGCAATTATTGTGGCAGATGAGGATGCACTGAGTGAGCTGTAATTTGTCAAGAGGACTTACTTGATTCGGTTAAATTTATGTTTATACAAAAATGGAGCTGCTTAGAAACGCAGCTCCATTTTTGTACCTTTTCCAAGATCACTGTCCACGTGAATCTGAGCATGATGCAAGGTCGCCCCATGTTTTACAATGGACAGTCCAAGACCGGTGCCTCCGGTCTGACGTGAATGACTTTTGTCAACACGGTAAAATCTTTCGAATATTCTTTTTTGTTCAGATTTCGGTATTCCGATTCCGTCATCCTCCACACGGTAATAAGCTTTTCCCTCTCTGTTTTTTCCTACGTAAATATAAATATGTCCACCTGGATTCGTATAACGAACCGCATTGTCCGCTATATTGTACAGCATTTCATAAAGCACATGACGCACTCCCTGAATTGTAACCGGATGACCGTAATATCTCAGGGAAATATTCTTCTTCTGGGCCTGATCCTGGAGATTGTTTACTACATCTTCTGCAAGCTCATTCAGTTCCACACTTTCCATGGAAACCACTTCATCCTGCTGTTCATCCAGCCGGGACAGCTGGATAATATCTGCCACCAGATTACCAAGACGATTGGCTTCTTTGTAAATTCTCCCTGAAAAATCCGCAATATTTTCCGGACGCACCATTCCATTCATCATCAGCTCTGCATAACCGGAAATCGACATCAGCGGGGTTTTCAGCTCATGGGAAACATTTGCAGAAAACTCTCTTCGCACAGCCTCCGTTTTTTTCAGTTCTTCAAGCTGACATGCAATCTGCAGGTTCTGCTGGTCTACACGGGTAAGAAGGGGCTTAAGTTCCTCATAACACACATTATCAAGAGGATGCTCCAGATCCAGGCTGTTTATGGGTTTGATCAGCTTTTTTGTCTGCCTCTGTACCAAAATGATTTCTATCAGGATGATTACGATCATCAAAAGTCCAAGCCAGATAAGACTGCCCATTAATGTATGAAAAACACTGTCTGTGGTTTTTGCCAGACGAAGAATTTTCCCATCATCCAGCTTCACTGCATAATAAAAGGTCTGCTGTGCAAGGGTTTCCGAATAGCGTACTACTTCCCCATGGCCTTCTTCCATGGCCTGGACAAATTCAGGACGATTGCTGTGATTGGGAAGTTTGGAAGCATCTGCCTCACTGTCATAGAGAACCTTTCCATTCTCATCCGTCAAAGTAATTCGCGTTCCTGTATTATCTCCCACACGCTTGCTTAAATAGTCTTCTCCTGCTTTCTCCATTCCTGCTTTTACGTATTCCGTTTCATCTCTGACAGTCCTCTTCATAACATCATCAAACTTTTCGTACATTAAAAAGCTGGCTGCTATGAAGGTAAGAATTGCTGTAAGAACAATCATAAAACCGGTGTGGCTGAGGATTTTCTTTTTCATCCCTGACTGCCTCCCTTATCTGCCATTCTGTAACCTACACCGCGGACAGTTTCGATCAGTCTTCCGGTATCCCCAAGCTTCTGCCGCAGGGTCCGCACATGTACATCCACAGTTCTGGTTTCCCCGTCAAAATCATAGCCCCATATATGGCACAAAATCTGGTCACGGGTCATAACGATTCCTCTGTTTTCCATAAGATACAGAAGAAGTTCAAATTCCTTGCGGGTAAGCTCCACAGGCTGATCATCACAATACACCTGATGACGGCCTGGAAAAATACGAAGTTCCTCACAGCTAAGCTCTCTGTCATCTCCGTGGCGGCTGCTGCGCCGGAGCACCGCCTTCACTCTGGCTATAAATTCCATCATTCCAAAGGGCTTGGTAATATAATCGTCTGCACCGGATTCCAGAGCACGAACCTTATCAAATTCTGCTTCCTTGGCAGTTACCATAATGATGGGAATATCTCTGGTTCCGGAAGATTTTTTCAGTTTTTCCAGAATGGAATATCCATCCTCTCCCGGAAGCATAATATCAAGAAGAATCAGCTCTGGTTCCTCTTCTGCGAGGGCTTTCCACAATTCCTGGGAGTCTTCTAAACCCCTTGCATGAAATCCGGTCGTCTCTAATGTATATACTAAAAGATCACGGATGTTGTTATCATCTTCAACACAAAAAATCATTTTTTAGTATTCTCCTCCCATGTCTTACCTATTTTTTACATTACCTGTAAATCATCATTATTTCTTAGTATACGTACTTTTTTCCCCTTATACAAGTGCACAACTGTAAAGTCACGGTAAAAAGCAGGAAAACAGGTTACCGTTCACGACCTGGCCAGTGACACGCTTCGCGATGCACAGAAATCATGCATTCGCATGTTTTCGCGCCGCAAAAATTATATTACCAGTCGCTGCCTCCGGAAATAATTCTCACAGGAATTTTTCCAGAGCAGCAACTGGCAACATCTACTCTCCCGGTTACGGAAGCATATAGTTCACACGGGCAACCTCCAGTTCGTGATGGAAATGTTCTCCCGGTGCATTTTTTACAGTGTCAAGGTGACTGTGGGTATCATAGAGATCCTCATGCACCTGAGTCACACAGACTCCGATATTGGAACAATGATCTGCGATTCTCTCCAGGCTGGTTGTAATGTCAGAAAGCACAAATCCCATCTCTATTGTACATTCTCCGGCACGAAGACGATTTACATGGCGTCTTTTCAGCTCACGGCTTAGCTCATCGATTACTTCTTCCAGAGGCTCAATTTCTTCGGCTGCTCTCATGTCCTGGTTTGCAAAAACGCTATACGCTTTTTCCACAATATCCGACACGGCTTTTTCCATAATGTGAAGTTCCTGCACTGCCTTGTCTGAAAAGCGGGCATTTTTTTCTGAAATTTCCTTTGCAGATTTCATAATGCTAAGGGCGTGGTCGGAAATACGTTCAAAATCTCCGATACAGTGAAGCATAATGGACAAGCTGTGGCTGTCTTCCAGAGAAAGATCTTTCTGATTTAACTTGATCAGATAGGTTCCCAGTTCGTCCTCATAGCGGTCAACCTTTGCTTCAATCTTTTCCACACGGAAAGCTGTCTCCTCCTGGAAATCATCCAGCAAGCCAAAGGAAAGGTTCAAAGCGGTTTTGGACTGCTCTGCCATTTTCCTGGCAGCTGTTTTGCTCTGCTCAATAGCAATACCAGGATTACTGAGAAAACGGGATTCCAGGATCATAAACTCCTGATCTTCTGCGGAAATAACTTTCTCCTCTTTTGTATCACGGACAGTTGCACATGCCATTTTTACAAGCATATCTCCAAATGGAAGAAGTACAAGTGTTGCAATGATGTTAAAGGCACTGTGGATCACTGCGATGCCGGCAGGACCTGCCACTTCTTTAATGAAAGAGAAATGTAAAAATCCATTCAGCACATAGAATACAACCATAAATGTAACAGTTCCTACAATATTGAAGTACAGATGAACGATTGCTGCACGTTTTGCATTCTTAGTAGCACCGATTGAAGAAAGCATTGCTGTAATACAGGTTCCAATATTCTGTCCCATGATAATCGGAAGCGCTGCTCCGTAACGGACTGCACCAGTTACACAAAGCGCCTGGAGAATACCAACAGAAGCTGATGAAGACTGAATAACAGCAGTCAGAAGTGCACCGGCCAGCACACCTAAAACAGGGTTGGAGAACTTCAGAAGGATGTTTGTAAATTCCGGTACCTCTGCCAGAGGTTTTACGGCACCGCTCATGGTATTCATACCGAACATCAGCACTGCGAAACCAACCAAAATGTTTCCAATATCTTTCTTCTTTTCATCATGAAGGAAGACAATAAAAACAACTCCGATCAATGCCAGAATCGGTGAAAATGAGTTTGGGTTCAAAAGTCTTACAAAGAAATTGGAGCTTTCAATTCCTGCCAGGCTGAGGATCCATGCGGTAACAGTAGTACCGATATTTGCGCCCATAATAAAGCCAACAGCCTGAGACAGATGCATGATTCCCGAGTTTACGAAGCCGACTACCATAACTGTGGTTGCCGATGAAGACTGAATGATTGCAGTAACTGCTGCACCAACCAAAACTGCTTTCACACGGTTAGATGAAAGGTTTTCCAGAATCTTTTCCAGTTTACCGCCGGAAAGCTTTTCCAGACCGTCTCCCATTACCTGCATTCCATAAAGGAACATCGCCAGTCCGCCGACCAATGTCAGAATGCTAAAAAAATCCATTACGTTTCCTCTCCTTTTTTATCCTTTTAAAAGTTTATTGGGTTCTTAATTTCTTTTGTTTACAAAACCAATATAAGTGGGCTATGTAAAGTTTCGGGTGAGAAGAATGTTAAATATATGTAAAATACTTTACAATCTTGGATTTTCTTATACAGGAAAAATGTAAAGCCAGGCTGTTGAAAATGTAAAATATTTGTTTGATAGTTGATTTTACCGTATTTTCCAAATTTTACATTCAAAAAAATCCCCCAGGAAACATGAAGAATAATTTTACAATTATCGTTGCATATCTCATGAGGGATTTTTATATAATACGTGTAATGATTCAGTATCTTCACTGTTACACACTTCGCGGAATAACATCATCAGACTCGTTCTAGAGCATGTTTGAACAAGGCTCTGATACCTTTAAAATCCTCGGATTTCCTCTTCCTCTGAATGGGTTTTATCGATGGAGCGGATTTCCAGAAAGTAACTGTAACTATCATTTACCTTTACTTCCACTCTGTCGCCAATCTTATGACCTTTCAGTGCCATGCCAATCGGAGAGTCAATACTGATTCTGTTCTCCATGGAATTTCCCCGAATGGAAGTAACAAGCTTATATTTCTCAACCTCGTCATCTTCCTCAAAATAAACTTCTACAATGTCATCCATTCCAACCTCGTCACTGCAGGATTTATCAGAAACGATGGTTGCTGTTTTTAACATATTCTCCAGATAGCGGATGCGACTCTCGTTCTGGTTCTTATGACGCTTGGCAGCGTAGTATTCAAAATTCTCACTTAAATCGCCCTGGGCACGTGCTTCCTTTACTGCCTCAATTGCCTCTTTGCGGACAACCAGCTTACGGTGCTCAATCTCCTGTTCAATTTTCTCTACGTCTTTTTTGGTGAGCTTCTCTCTCATTTTTATACATCTCCTTTATAGCTGCAACACCACTTTGCACACCACCTTAACAGATGGCAAAGAGTTTGTCAAATTGCCAATGGAAAACATTAATTCCAATAATGCTATTGTTCACTCCATGAACAGAAACCCTATAATTTCTTTTTCCCCAGTCGGACTTCTTCCATCAGCTTCGCAGTCTCAGCATCTGCATGATCAAAGAGATAGGTATGACTGGACTGGCGGTGCTGATGCCATTCCTGGCGGAGCTGCTTTCTGGTCTCTTCGATTTCTTCTTTCAGACCTCTTGCGGAAATACGACTGGCGCCCTGCCCCATAATGATAATCTGTTCCAGTCCGTCTGAAGTAGCAACCGTTACCTGATGCTGTCTGCCGATTTTGTGGACTGTTTTTTCAATATATTGATCGGCAGTCTCCGCTTCTTTTGTGTAAACCACATGAATATTGTGATAAGTAAGCACTTCCTCCTGGTGTCCCTCCACCTTGTAAGCATCAAATACAAGAATCAAAGTACATTTCTTATATCCCTGATAATTACTTAAAATATCCATCAGCTTCGTCTGTGCTGCACGGACATCCGCATCTGCCAGTTCTTTCAGCTCCGGCCAGGCAAAAATAATGTTGTAACCATCCACAAGAAGGTATTCTTCCTGGTCTTTTTTTGCAGAAGAACTGCTGCCAGAATAAGATAGGGCACTTACCACTTTTTTATAAGAAGACACACGGTCTCTTTTCACCGGACCAAAGGTACGCTCAAAAATGGCCTGAAGTTCTTTGTCATCCTCATAGCTTCCACGGTAGGCAGATTCCGGCGGCTGGTAACCACTTCCCGCACGGCTTCCACTTCCAGATGTATTTCCGGCAGTTCCTGTACTGCCAGCTCCATTGCGTGCTGAATTTCTGGCACTTTGAGCAGTACCGTCTCCACTTGCAGGATTTCCAAAGCCTGATGCAGCATCCTCCCAGTCTTCCTCACTGAGATCATCCTCAAACTCTGCCATAATCCCAGTATCCAGGTGCATATACTCTTCCACTTCATACCATGGCACCACAAATCCAGCTCCATGGGCACAAAATACAGACCCGGTAGGATTATCCAGATCCCGCTCAGAATCGTAGCCGATCTGTTCCACGATCTCATCTTGATTTTTACAAGGCTCATATCCTTTTAAACTGCAGAACAGTCTTCCCATTCCCCTTGTATAAGAAACTACTTCTTTCTGGTAATCGCGCATAGTCGAAACAGGCGCTTTTCCCTTCAAAATAGCGGTATTTTCCTCTGTCTCCATAGGAAGAAGAGTTCCCTGCATTTTCTGGATATCATTCATTGCACGGCCAACAACCTCCACCGGCACTTCCAGCCGAAATTCATAGTAAGGCTCCAGCAGAACATTCTGTGCTTTCTTAAGCCCCTGACGGATAGCCCGATAAGTAGCCTGACGGAAATCTCCGCCTTCTGTGTGTTTCTGGTGGGCCCGTCCGGTAAGCAGGGTAATCTGCATATCTGTGATCGGTGCACCAGTCAGCACTCCTCTGTGTTCCTTTTCTTCCAGATGGGTGAGGATCAGTCTCTGCCAGTTCCGGTCCAGCACATCCTCACTGCAGGCGGTAAAAAACTGCATTCCGCTTCCTTGCTCCCCTGGTTCCAGAAGAAGGTGAACTTCCGCATAATGGCGCAAAGGCTCAAAATGTCCCACACCTTCCACAGGTGCTGCAATGGTCTCTTTATATACAATATTTCCCGTTCCAAAATCCACAGCCACATGGAACCGCTCCCAGATCAGCCTTTTCAAGATCTCGATCTGCACGTCTCCCATGAGCATGGCGTGGATTTCTCCCAGCTGCTCGTCCCACACAATATGAAGCTGAGGATCTTCCTCTTCCAGTTCTCTCAGCTTCTTCAGCATCTGGTGCACATCGCAGCCTTCCGGCAAAATGATCTGATAGTTCAGTACCGGCTCCAGTACTGGCATATTGGAATTCTCTGTCACGCCAAGTCCCTGTCCTGGAAAAGTATGGGAAAGACCTGTCACTGCGCACACGGTTCCCGCGGGCACTTCTTTCACCAATTCAAATCTGGCGCCAGAATAAATCCGAATCTGGTCTGCCTTTTCCTCCCATACTTCCTCTCCCGCAGCCACATTTCCCTTGCTGGTAATAAGAAGTTCTTTTACTTTCAGTGTCCCGCCTGTAACCTTCATATAGGAAAGACGGTTTCCCTGATCGTCTCTGGCGATCTTATAAACCTTCGCACCAAAAGCCTCAGGATATACCGGACATCTAGTGTACCTGTCCAGTCCGTGGATCAGCTTCTCCACCCCTTCCATTCTCAGTGCAGAGCCAAAATAGCATGGAAAAACCTTTCGATCTGCGATCAGACCGGTAATCTCTCCCCTGGATACTTCTCCTGTTTCCAGATATTTTTCCAGCAGTTTCTCGTCACACATGGCAAGGCTCTCCAGAAATTCTTCTGAAAATTTATTTTCCATCAAATTCTGCTGTTCTTTTTCACCAGTCGGTAATTCCGGTTCCAAATCTCCATCAGCATTTTCATTTTCTGAAAAATCCATGCAGTTCTCATTCAGCCTTTTTTTCAATTCAGTCAAAAGAGCATCGTGGTCCGTTCCATCCTGATCCATTTTGTTCACAAAAATAAATGTGGGGATCTGGTACCGCTCAAGCAATTTCCATAAAGTCACCGTATGTCCCTGCACACCATCTGCACCGTTAATCAAAAGCACTGCATAGTCCAGGACCTGCAAGGTACGTTCCATCTCTGCAGAAAAATCCACATGCCCAGGCGTATCCAGAATGGTAACTCTTGTTTCCGGGAATTCCAGCACTGCCTGCTTGGAAAAAATCGTGATTCCCCGCTCGCGCTCAAGGGGAGAGGTATCCAGATATGCATCCTTGTGATCCACTCTTCCAAGCTTTCGTATCTTGCCGCTTAAATATAAAAGTGCTTCTGACAATGTAGTTTTTCCTGCATCTACATGAGCCAGCAGCCCCATACAAATATTTTTCTTTATTTTCTCTGACTGTTCACCCACGAAAACGCCTCCTGCTGTAAAAATCTCTTGTTTCAGTATATCACAACAGAAGGCGCCAGTCGAGACACAGGTGTTTATTTCATTATTTTCAATAAATCACCAGAGCGTGTTATGCTATGAACGCCAAAATTTGTTTTATAATAAAATTGTTTTATCTTTACAATATTTGATAACATGGTATAATTCATACGTGATAAAAAAAGTACAATAATAAAGTAATTATTCCACAAAGCATGTAGCTGTGAAGGTACTGAACAATTACACAATAGAACCGATTGATACAACGTTATATTTTAGAGCGTGTATCAACAGAAAGTGAGAACTTCCATATGAATCCCTTAAAAAAAATATACTGTCGGATTTTTCAGAATGTATTCAAATTTGCCCTTCCATTCCTGCCATACCGAAATCCTGAGATCATCAGCAGTCTGAAAGCCGTTCCCGATGTGCTGAAAAAGAAAAAATGTAAAAATGTGCTGATTATTACAGATGCAGGAATCCATAAGCTTGGTCTTACAGACCGCCTTGAAAAAGTGTTGACAGACAGCAGCATTCCCTATATCCTTTATGACAAAACAGTAGCAAATCCTACCACTGTGAATGTGGCTGAGGCACTTGAACTTTATCATGAAAATAACTGTCAGGCCATTATAGGCTTCGGCGGAGGCTCCAGTATGGACTGCGCCAAGGCAGTAGGTGCCAGAGTCGCCAAACCTCATCAGTCTCTTGCAAAGATGAAAGGAATCCTGAAAGTGCACAAAAAGCTTCCACTTCTTATCGCCGTTCCAACCACTGCAGGAACCGGAAGCGAAACTACACTGGCAGCGGTAATTGTGGACGCCGAAACCCGGCATAAATATGCCATCAATGACTTCCCGCTGATTCCCCGATACGCTGTGCTTGACCCCAAGGTCACATTAAGCCTTCCACCATTCATCACCGCTACTACAGGTATGGACGCACTCACCCACGCAGTGGAAGCTTATATTGGTAATTCCACTACACCAGGCACTCGTAAAAATGCCCGGGATGCAGTGCAGCTGATTTTCGAAAATCTGGACACTGCTTACACCGACGGAAGCAATAAAGAAGCGCGCCGGAATATGCTCCGCGCCTCTTATTTCGCTGGCTGCGCTTTTACAAAATCCTATGTAGGCTATGTACATGCAGTTGCCCATTCTCTGGGAGGACAATACAATGTTCCACATGGACTTGCCAACGCTGTACTTCTCCCTTATGTTCTGGAAGCTTACGGAAAAACGATTTATAAGAAGCTGGCAGCCCTTGCTGTTGCCGCCGGTGTTGCCTCCAAAGAAACACCGGAAGAAGAAGCCGCATTAAACTTTATCCAGGCGGTCAAAGACATGAAGGCCCGCTTCGGAATCGGCGATACCATCCCGGAAATCCAAGAAGAAGACATTCCGAAGCTATCCCATTATGCGGACAAAGAGGCGAATCCGCTGTATCCGGTACCGGTACTGATGGATGCACAGGAGCTGGAGAAATTTTATTATATGCTGATACCGGCTAAAGAAAACACAGTGCAATAAAAAGCTGGTAAAATGCCATATTGTCACCTTTATAACATTACATGAATTAATCTCAATTTAAATGAGTGTCAAAAGGTCTTTTGACACTCATTTGATACCCGGATTGCTACGCAGCTACGCTGCTCCCGCAATCCTCCAAATATTCGAAATCCGCTGATTTACTGCGTAAATCGCTACTTTCTCATATTTGGCGTGTCCCAAACTCAAAAGCCTTATCGTGCAAGCACGAACAGCTTTTTGACCTTTTGACACTGGTATCATCAAATAAATTATAAATACTCAGAAAGGACTTTCCCATGACCCAGGAAGCAATCCAGGAAATCATCCGCAAGCAGCGGAACTATTTTTATACAGGTGCTACCTTAAATATTGACTTTCGCATCACTGCCCTGAAAAAGCTGCAAACCTCCATCCAGTCCCACCAGGAGCAGATCAATGCTGCCCTGAAGTCAGACCTTGGAAAAAGCAGCTTCGAGAGCTATATGTGCGAATCCGGTCTCGTTCTCAGTGAGATTACCTATATGCTGAAGCACATCCGCTCTCTTTCCAAAGAAAAAACAGTGCACACACCACTTGCCCAGTTTCATTCCAGAAGTTACATGAAGCCGTCCCCATACGGTGTCACCCTGATCATGAGTCCATGGAACTATCCCTTCCTTCTCACCTTTGATCCACTGGTAGACGCCATCGCCGCCGGAAACACTGCAGTATTAAAACCCAGCGCCTATTCTCCTGCCACCAGCAATATCATCTGCGAAATCGTCCGCGAATGTTTTCCGGAAGAATATGTAGCCGTTGTTATGGGTGGACGCCAGGAAAACTCCTGCCTTCTCCAGGAGCACTTTGACTACATCTTTTTCACCGGCAGCCAGGCTGTGGGAAAAGAGGTTATGCGCCATGCCAGCGAGCACCTCACTCCTGTTACCCTGGAGCTTGGGGGAAAAAGCCCCTGCATTGTAGATAAATCTGCAAATATCAAGCTTGCCGCCAAACGTATTGTATTTGGAAAATATCTGAATTGTGGACAAACCTGCGTAGCCCCTGACTACATTTACTGCCACAGAGAAGTGAAGGATGAGCTTCTGAAGCAGATTCAGAAACAGCTTCGTAAGCAATTTGGTAAGTCGCCTCTGGATAACAAAAATTACGGAAAGATCATCAACGAAAAGCATTTCAACCGCATTTTGAACCTGATCGATCCTGCCAAGGTTGTCTGTGGCGGCAATGCCTGTCCGGAGACTTTACAGATCGAGCCTACAGTCATGGACCAGGTAACCTTCGAAGATGCCGTAATGCAGGAAGAAATTTTCGGTCCGGTAATGCCTGTCCTTACCTTTAATTCCATAGATGAAGTAATCCGAAATGTAAATTCCATGGCACATCCTCTGGCTTTTTACATTTTTGCCCAGGACAAAGCCATCTGCGAAAAAGTCACCTCTGAATGTGGCTTCGGCGGTGGCTGTATCAATGATGTGATCATTCACCTCGCCACCAGCGAAATGCCATTCGGCGGTTTCGGGGAAAGCGGTATGGGAGGCTATCACGGTCAGAAAGGCTTCGAAACCTTTTCCCATTACAAGAGCATTGTAGACAAAAAGACATGGATCGACCTGCCGATGAGATATCAGCCTTACAGACGGATTTACGACAAACTGATACACCTGTTTCTGAAATAATATAACAAAAGGACCGCAGCCTTACATCATTGATATAAACGCGGTCCTTTTGAATTTCATCCACCTCTTCAATTTTGGATTCCCAGGAAAAGTCTTTTGCATTGCTGCTTTTTTCTAATAATGCCAGGATTTCCTGCTCTGTATCTCTGTCATACTCTTTTTGATATTTTATGCTGGTTTTTAGCGTAATTCCTTCCGTATTAACAAGACTCTCAAACGCCCGCAAGGGCTGACAAACGACGACGAAAGTTTAAATTCCTTCCGTATTAACAAGACTCTCAAACAGCGCCAGTCTACTGATCCTCTATTGGACTGTTTAAATTCCTTCCGTATTAACAAGACTCTCAAACTGGACGGACTGTTAAACAGCATGCAGGGGCGTTTAAATTCCTTCCGTATTAACAAGACTCTCAAACCAACTTCTTCTCAGCTTCTTGACGGGTGAGGTTTAAATTCCTTCCGTATTAACAAGACTCTCAAACCTTGTCAGTTGATCCGAAACCACCGTTACGGTTTAAATTCCTTCCGTATTAACAAGACTCTCAAACATACCCACAGGATACCATTATTATTCTGTTGTTTAAATTCCTTCCGTATTAACAAGACTCTCAAACTGCTGCACGATAACCCTTGACGTTGGAATCGTTTAAATTCCTTCCGTATTAACAAGACTCTCAAACCTCAAATCCGATTCTCACCGAGTCATTACTATCTTTCGACAGATAGCTGTTAATACGACAGGTCCAGTACACAAAGATCCTTATCCACGATTATATATCTGTCACCTTCGATTGGGTTGGTTTTTATTCCTTCCAAATTGACCAGACAAGTTTTCGTGTAAAAACAATGTTTATAAATTTCTCTCAGATCCTCTATACCGAAATATTGCTTTAGATTCAGCACAAACACAATGTCTGTATTGCAGATTGTTTTCATAGCTCTCAGATAATCTATAAATTTTTCTGCAAGACTATGATAACAGGAATCCACATGTACATTACAATATTTTATCAGCCCTGCTGCCGGAAAATCAATATCAAATGTGAGATTATATGCAGAAGTATTCACAATCTTATCCATAAAGCATAAAATCTGTTGATTCACGCTTGCAAATTCTTCTGCGTAATCTTCTGAGATTGTCTCTGACAGATTCTTATAAAGTTTGGATAAAATTTTTTCTCATTACAATTAACCATCAGAGGATTGCTGACCATGATTGCTTTTCTCTCCAGAGAGAGTTCCTTTTCAATATCTGAAAGAATAAAGTCTCCTTCTTCCCCTTCTACCTGTTTACTAACATTGTATACAACTTCTGCAAATCGTTCCGGTGTCTCGATGGTCAGATTCAGAACCTGATTTTCATATAGTTCTATTTCCATCCCTAATCTGGTATTCACAAGTCTCAAAGGATTACCACCCTTTCATCTGTATCCAGGATCTCACTCTTTTTCGTACCGATGATAAATTCCATCTTTCCAAATTGCTTTTCTGTTATCTTCAACACCTGCACCAGTCCATCTGCCGGCTTATTTTTTCTTATATTTTCCACAATCGCATCCGCCATCGTGGAATTTTGCGCAAGTTTACAATATACAGACTCCTGCATCATCAAAAATCCGGTTTTTAGCAAATATTTATGAAATTCCCTGTAATCTTTCCTGTTTGCACTGGTAATCACCGGCAGGTCAAAAAATACCATTACTCTCATATATCTATAACTCATTTGTTTTATAAAATTTTATCTGTGATATATCATTATCGTTTAATGCGTCAAAAACACTCTTGGTGTAGATTCTGATTGCGTTTGTCAAGTATTCGTTTCGGTTAGCTATAGTCACTTCTTCCTTCAGCAATGAGATCATCTCATGTTTCTCTTCTTTTTCAAAGAATGGAAATGCCATCCTTTTTACTTTCAGATCTACAAATGGACGAAATGGCTCCATCAGATCACATGCCAGATTAAACTGGTTAAATACATTATCGTGAAACAAACCAAGCTGTGTGATATAACCATTTGCCACCACACAACGATTAAACGCAGACAATAATAACGAATATCCGTAATTCAAAGCTACATTGGTAACATTCTCCGCACTTCTGGTAAAATCCATTCCGAACAGGGCATTGAAGTACACTTTTGCTGCATGTCCCTCCCGGTTCGTGGCATCCCCAAATTCGATTTCACTGATATAGCCGTAAAGCTGATCCGCTTCCTTCCGTTCCCATATTTTCAGATGCTGTGCCTGCTTTCGTATCTTCTCCGTTACGATTTCTGTCCATACGTGTTTCTTGATATCCTCCGACCAGGCAATCTGATTTCTGACCTTCAGCGACGTATCGTGAGCGCCGTAATAACCAATCAATTCAGAAGATGGATTTCTTTTTTCATCACAAAAGACTACTTTTATCTTTTTCTTTGTCAGTTCACACAAAAGAGCGGCGGTCAGTGAAACTGCTGTTGATTCAACCATTAAGTTCTCAATTTCTGAAAGATGAATCTTAGTCACATCATCTTTACGAATCACCAAATAATCCATCTGATAATCCAGCTTTGCCGTACTGGATATTACCACTGTCCGCCAGCTCATAAACATTCCCCCCATTCTTACATATGCAGTAAATCCTCTTCTTTTTTATACATTCCGGTAATCGAATAATGGATCAGTTTCAATTCTGTTGCATCTGTCATATTTCCGGAGATTCGTATTCTTCCTACTTCTTTTTGGCCGCCGATTGCCTGCAGCGAAAATGTTCCTTTTTGAAAAGAGGTATACTCAACAATATCACATAAAAGCATCACTTGTTGTTCTATGCCAAGAAGTTTAAAAGAGCTTTCTCCATTTTCCAGACATGTTCCTATACATTTTGGATGATCCGCATAGATTGCATGCAAATGTTTCGTTGTCAATTCCTGATATAATTCCAGATTTTTCTCCCCTGTTACTTTTTCATCCCAGCGCAGACTCATTTTTTGCTTTTCTGACAACAACATCGCTGCACGTAGTCTTTCCAGCTTACAAATATATTGTACATAAGGATATTTCAGGCACATCGCCGTCGCATTGGAAAATTCCACATTCTTTCTTGCATCCATTCCTACAATATATAAAAAATAGTAGAATTTTTCTCTCTCGCACAAGATGAATAGAAGCCCGTTAAGGGATAGGAAAACGCCGAAAACCCGCATGAACACTACGTTTTTGTGAGTTGTCGGCGTTTCTTTTACCCTCTGTTTTCATGGTGCTTTTTCCGTAAATGGTGCCCAAATGGTGCCCAAATTCCACGCGGGCATATAAAAGGTTGTAAAGAGCAGTAAAGAGATACAGCGGTTAAAGGTCTATTTCGCTGTGTTTTTTCTTTGCTGCCCGTTTTCCTTTTTTCGGCTCGGCTTCCTTTGGTTTCTCCGGGGCTGCTTTTTCCACCGCGCTATGGTAAGCGTCCAAAACTTCTTTTTTTCGTTCAAGCCGCACGTCCACATAACGGGCGGTAACAGCTTCAAAGTTCATGGAAAGCCCAAGCGACGCGCCGATACCCGCAAGCGTATGCCCCAAGACTTCGCCAACCGTATAGAAGTCGCCTGTCAGTTGGTGCATATTGGTCGCTGCCGTATGTCGTAAATCGTGAAAACGAATGTGCGGCATATCCAAATCTTCAAGCAGCTTTCCAAATTGAGAGGACACCCACGACGCGGCGATAGGTGCGCCGTCCGGCTTTGCTACAACAAGGTCATTGTCATAGTAAGGCTTTCCGTCTTTTGCTGCCTGTTCTTTCTGTACTTCCTGCATGGCAAGCTGTTTGAGGAAGAACGGGCGGGCAAGCTCCGTAATGGGTAGCTTTCTGCCGTTGGATTTCGGCGGTGCCATTTCTTCAATGACTTTTGTTTTTGGCGGTACCTTGAAAGGTAGCTGCTCGGTAACATCAAAGGTGTTGTTCTCCAAATCCACATTGCGCCAACGCAAGCCTAAGATTTCAGAACGGCGCATACCGTAAAGCCCGCCCAAGATAACAGGCATTTCCCAAACAGTACCCTCGACGCGCTGCATTAAGGCTTTCACCTGTTCCGGCGTGTAAGGGTCAGGGGTCTTGTCGCCTTTCCCAAACTTCGTAAGGGTATCTTTTGCCGCGTTGGTTTCGATATAGCGGTATTTGCGGGCATGGCTCAACGCCACACTCAAAACACGTTTTGCCCCGGCTGCGGTGGACGGCTTCAAGCCTTTGTCTATAATCTGCTGAAACATCTTGTCTACCATAGCAGGGGTAAGCTGATTGAGGGTAACGCCGCCGATATACGGATTGATATAGTTTGCAATCGTCTTTTTATACCCGTCATAAGTAGAGGGGCGCAAGTTCACTCTTGCATAGCTTTCCACCCAGTCATTGAGATAGGCAGCGACAGTCTGTTTCCTCTGTGAAGTAATAGAAGCAACTTGCCCCGGATTTTGGAGCTTCGTTTTCATTTCCGCTTCATGCTGTGCTGCTTCCTTTTTGGTGGCAAAGCCCTTTTTTGCATACGACTTCTTTTTTCCGTCCGGGGCGGTGTACTTTATGTTTACGTCGTAGACTGTGCCGGGTCGTCCGGTCAGTACGCCGTTGCTGTCGCGTTTGTTTTTTACCTGTCTTGTTGAGATTGCCATAACTTAACCCCCTTGCTCTGCCGGGGGCTTTACGGCGGTTTTCGCTCGCTCGTACCAATCCCATATAGCGGTATCGGCAATCAAGCGGCGGTTTCCGTTTTGAACGTATTCCAGTTCGCCGTTATCCATAAGCTCGCGTAATTTATTTTCTCCAATACCGCTAACCTTGCTCATTTGCTCTACTGTTTTCAGCATAGGCAAAACAGGGGCGGCATGGTTTGTAGTT
Source organism: Ruminococcus sp. Marseille-P328 (assembly GCF_964249465.1). Lineage (NCBI taxonomy): Bacteria > Bacillati > Bacillota > Clostridia > Eubacteriales > Oscillospiraceae > Ruminococcus > Ruminococcus sp. Marseille-P328. The sequence goes on from NZ_CAXUBQ010000004.1 coordinate 159,422, forward strand.
TCCTTTTTAGCCATAGGAATACCCCCTTTCAAAATGGCTCAAAGGTATGTTTTTGAATAAAAGGGGCTTTAATCGAACGGCTATTAGCATAGCTCCACGAGAATTTCACTCCTGCATGGTTCTCACGCAGCCCTACCCATTGCCTGCGACGCTTCTAACGCTCGGACTGTGGCTGTAAGGGAGTATCATTATCCCTCTTGTGTGTCGTCGCCCGCAAGCTGCTGACTTGCTTTGCGGTGTAGTGTTGTTCGCTCGTTCCCGAAAGGGAAGTCATGGCGCACCCGCCGTATGGCTCGGCACAAAAGGAACGTATCCGATTTGCCCTATACTGCGTCGCCGTTCTCTTGCGCCGCTTTCTTTTTCAAAGAACAAGATGGCTGTTCTGCTTGCCGTAAAACGGAAAAGGGGTTACAAGACGTTTTACGGTCATGCTCAACTATTCATCAGCCCGAAATGTGAGGATAGCCCTCATCAGTCTTGCTTGCAGCCGTTCCCGTATGTCCTCGTCAACGCCATAGTAGACGTTGCCGCGCTCGTCGTAGAGCTTCCGCATGGACAGGCTCGCTATGTAGCCGCTGAAATGCTGCAAGACTATTTTCATAGCGTCCGGGTCGCCTTTGCTCGCCGCCACAATGACGGGATAGGGAACAAGGGCGATTTCCGGGTAGTCGGATTGTTTACCATTCTTCCCATTCATCAGCGTGTCCCTCCAAATATTTCTTTAACAGTTCAAAAGAGCTTGTCCGTCTGTACTGTATCGTGCTGCGCGACGTATTGAACATCTTTCCGATTTCCACGTCGGTCATGCCCTCGAAATAGTACAGCAGGATAGCAGTCCTTTTTTCCTCCGGCAAAGTGCGGATTGCTTCAAGCAGCAGTTTCGGGGTTATCTCTTTTCCTGCCATTTGATAACGCGGTTCAGCTTCTTCGTCTTGAAAATACTTGTCAACGGTGTAAAGCTGCCGTTCCTCATGCAAGGCAAGGTCGCAAAACGATACTTCCCGTTTCCTGCGTCGCCGGATTTCGTCGTGGGCGTTGCACGCTTCGTTGTGCAGCACCCGTTTACAGAAACTTTGAAAGGCACATTGCTTTTGAAATTCTCTGCGATTAGGTTCCATGTTCTCACCTCCTTTCTGTCGAAAGGTGGTAGTACCTCCCCTTTTCGCGTGATAATACAGACGACTTTTTCAAACGCCGGACGAAAGCAAAAATTTCTTTGAAAAAAGTTCTGTAAAATGCAAAATGCGCCCATCTGCAAGGCGCAGACAGACGCAAAGGAAACATAAAAAGTATTTAGATGATGTGATTGTTCATCTTTATGCCCGAAATACCCCGTTGCAGGGGATAGACTTTTTTTGATAATTGGGGGAATGTCGATTTGTGTCGATAAGTTGATAAGTGCATGGCGGCTACCTCCTAAAGCCGCCATGCCTTTACATGGTAGAGGGTCGTCGTTGGAATTTAGATGGATAAAAAGAAACGGCGGCTCTGATAATCAAAGCCGCCGAAATAGAGTAGGCGCGTGAAAATGTGTCTGCTCTGCGACGGCTTTTTTTCTTTTGCCGTCGTCCGGCAGATGAAATCATTTAGTTAAATAGTCAGATTCATCTATTGTTTTAAGAATATAATTCACATCATCATATCTTGAAGAATCCGATTGAGAGCCTAAACTACATATTAAAAATTCCTTTCCATGTTGTTGATAAAGAACAACTAAATTATAGTCATTAGATAAGGAACCTGTCTTGATACCTTTAACATTTTCATTGTAATATTCTGATGTTTGGTCAAGAAAAGTATTAGTATTCCTCCATGTCTGCGTACTTCCGTCAGGTAAAGTAGCTGTATAATTACTCTTTGAAACAATATCTCTAAACCATTGCTTCTCTAAAAGGTGAGTAGATACTGATTTTAGGTCTGAAACGGTAGTGAGAGCATTGACATCATATCCGCTTGGGTCATATAAAATTGTGTTTTCATACCCTTGATTTTGTAAGTAATTATTTAGATGTTCCATAAAAACATTAATACGTTCTTGACTATTCTTAGCTTGTGGTGAAAGAATAGAACCACAATAATCCGCGACTACATAAGCAGCGTCATTTCCAGATGGAACCAACATGGCAGCAAACAAATTGTGGAGAAAATATTTTTTCGCGTCTATATTCGCAACAGATGAACCAGGTTTAGTTAATTGGATTGCTTCATAATTTGCAGGAACAATACTATCTAAATCCGCAAGTGTTGCTGCGTATTCAATGACAAATAATTTGGCTAAGCTGGCAGGAAGCTGTTGCTCGTTTTCTCGCTTTGAAATAAATATATTGTCATTAGAAAGGTCAACTAATATGAGGGATTTTGCATTATAAAAATCTTGAAAGAAAATTCCATTCAGCCAAGAGTTGATTTTATTCTTCTCATCGCGAAAATTGTCAGGTTTCATTGCCCACGGTATGAAAAATACACCTGCTATCGTTACAGCAGTAAGGAAAACAAAAAATATTCCGAAACGAGACGTCCTTCTCTTGTATTTTCTTTTCATAAATTGCACCTCCGACAGTAATCAGTCAGATTTAATAGGTAAATCTAATTGGCATAATTTGCTCTTATACTTTCTGTAAATCCAGAGGGGTCACCTAATTTTGCTTTATCTATATTTTCGCGCAAATAATTACGAGTTGCGTCATCACACCGGTCTATTCCCATATATGGCATGTCGAAGGCTTTTTCCAATTCTTCTAATGCTTTTTGGGCTCGCTCTGGATCTGTATTATAAGTATCAAGCCATTCTTTCATCCATGAATATTCCCACAAATAAGAAGCTCTCGTTTCTCCATAACCAACCTGAAAGGAAGCTCCTGTATCTTCATCTTCCAGTTTATCAGGAAGTGTAATGCCATCAGGCCAATTCAAACTGTCAATGGTTGCAAGATATTCTTCTTCAATGTGTGCAAAATCCGTGAGTCCTCTTGAAGTAGAATTTGTTTCAGAATTTGAACAACCTGTAAACATCAGACATACCAATAAAGAAAGCATTGCTCCTAAAAAAATCGTTGTTTTCATAGATAATATTTTCATGTTTTTCCTCCAATTTTATAAAATTTATTTTATCTAAGCGCCAATGCAGGTTCAAGCTTTGCAGCTTTTAACGCTGGCAATAGTCCTCCAAGCAACGCTACAACAACGGATGTTATAACAGCTACCACTGCCGAAAGAATAGGATATTCCAGTGCCGCTACGGGAGAATCCACAGGCAGAAATAACCCCATGCCTTGAACCAAGAAAAAGGATATCAGGATTGAAACAATACAAACAAACACTGATATAGTTAATTGTGCGCCTAACACTAAAGTAACAATATTCGCACGAGAAGCGCCAATCGCCCGTCTAATTAGTAATTCGTGAGTACGTTGTTCCAAGGATGATAACCCTATGTTAATTTGTCCTAATACAGAAACAAATAACAATAAAAATGATGTTACCAAAAGTCCTAATTGAAGTACAGAAAGTACGGAATTATAAGTATCTCCAATATCACTTTTCCCTATGATATCCAAATTTCCTCCTATTGTATCTTCTAAAATGTCATGTAATGACGAATACATCTGTCTCATGGTAATTCCCGCTTCTGAATGCCAATGAACAGTTGCATTTTTTACTTTCCACATATTCGGAACAAGTAGTTCTATTGAATGGGCGTCAAGATATACAGTTGGTATATCTGTCCCGTCATTCACAGTACCTACCACATTAAATGGTGTTAATGAAAGACTACTTTCTACATTTCCAACAGCATATGAAGTATCAAAATAATTCTGTGCTGCTTTATTTACTACCATGCACAGAGTTTTATTTATTTCCGAAGAATCAAACCAATCCCCTGATGACATAGGCAAATTATAGATTTTGTTATATGTGCTTGTAGTAAAAACAACATCTACGGGTACAGTCTTTTTGTAAACAGTGTCACTTATGTCTTGTAGAGAAGAGACAGACGCTACTGGAGCAACTGTTATCTCTTCCAGCATGGAAAAGGTAACAGCCACAAAATGATCAGTATTGTAAATTTCTCGAAAAAAATTCTCCATTTTAATGGTATCTTGAAAATCTGATCCTGTAATTGAAAAAGAATATGTAGGACTCCATCCATACATCTGTGCATTGACAGAAATCAAATATTCTTTACCAAGCGTTCCCACCAAGACAGAACTAATCATTGCAATAATTCCTACAAACATCGATATACCTGTTAAGATATTTCTTAGAGGAGAAATACGAAGGTCTTTAAGAATCATATTTAACACATTGAAGCCTCCCTCCGTCCATTTCAAAAATTGTATTACAAGTCTTTGCAATATCGAGGTCATGAGTTACTATTAAAAGCATAATGCCATTTTTAAGCACAACTTGATGTAAAAGGTCCATAATTTGTTTTCCGGTTTTTTTATCTAAAGCACCAGTAGGTTCATCACATAAAATGGCTTCCGGCGATACTGCAAGTGCGCGGGCAATCGCCACTCTTTGTTGTTCGCCTCCTGATAAATTAGATGGATAATCATTTTCTTTTCCTTCTAATCCAACACTTTGCAAAAGATTTCGTATTGCTTCTTTCCGCTGTCTTGTATTCATTTTCTTTTTGGAATAAAGTAAAGGAAGCTCAATATTTTCCCAAACTCTTAAATGTTTAATTAAAGAATAGTTTTGAAAAACAAAACCGATATTACTTGCTCGAAGCATAGATAGCTGGCTATCTGTTAAAGTGGAAACAGACATACCATTATAAAGAAATTCGCCTTGATATGAGTGGTTGAGTAAACCTATAATTGATATAAGGCTTGTTTTTCCTGAACCCGATTTGCCTACAATAGCATAGCTGTTTCCTCGCTTTAGTTCCATATTTGCTTTGTTTACAGTTACTAAGGTATCACCATTATTCAAATTAACAGTCGCTACCAAGTTTTTTATTTGAATTAAATTTCCTCCATTCGTTTTTTCCATGTTACAAATTACTCCTTACTCCTTGGGTCAAGGTTTGGGGGAATAGAAGAAATTGTATCGCCCTCATTTACACCCGACAATATTTCTATATATGCACCATCAGTTGCACCCAGCATAACTTCTGTTTGAATTTGTTTTCCGTCATTTATTACGGTTACCATTCCCTTACCTTGTCTGCCCGCAATGACTGAAAGTGGTAACAAAAGCACATCTTTTCTAGTTTCGGCTGTTATGACAACGGTAGCACTTTGTCCGGGTTTTACATCAATATCTTTTCCAATTAAACATTGCAATGTGCTTTCTGCATTTTCTGATACTGGTACTACAACTGCAATCGCTTCCGTAGGTCCCACACCATCAACTACTTGAAACTTTGCTTTTAATGCTGCATTTTCCGGCAATATTTTCAAAAAATTTTCAGCTTCAATATTGAGAGCAAAACCTGTGTACTTAGCTGTTGCTAAGGGATAATTTTTGGGAACACTCTCATTAGATGAGATAATAGAAAGAATCGTTGCGTCAACTGGGGATTTTATTTCTTCTTCAGATACTTTCCCAATCACACCACCCTCAGTAATTTTGTTGCCGGCTGAGGAACAGGCTTCAAAAGTACCCTCAACAGAAGAACATAAAACAAAATCCAAAGCCGGAATAATAGTTGTGTGAGCAGATACCGTTGGAGTAAGATTACCGCGAGTAACGGATACCGTTTCAACGGATTGTACTTTTGGATTTACGTTACTGGTTTCATTTTTCTGCTCGTCAAAACAACAGGCAGATAACACAATTATTATCATACATAGCATAGGTAACGCCATAATTCGATTTTGGTATTTCACCAACATACCTCCTTGTTATTGTATATTATATTTCGTTTAAAGATAAAAGGCTTTCACCTTGATACAATAATTATATCAAAATAAAAGCCTTAATTTTGATGATTGTTCGCAAGAAAATCCTCTTTTTTGCTACGGAATTTCTTACGATTTTCCTACGAAAGTGGAAGTGTAACTATAAATTTTATACACTCGTCTTTACTATGAGCAACAATAGTCCCCTTATGTAGTTCTACAATATGTTTCGCAATCGCAAGTCCCAATCCGGCACCACCACTTGTAGTATTTCTTGATGTGTCAACTCGGTAAAACTGCTCAAATATTAGTTTTAGTTTTTCTTCTGCGATAGGATTCCCAAAATTTTCAAAAGTAATTACAATAGTGTTCTCTTGAAGTTCTGTGGTTATTGCAACTTCTGTATCTGTATAACTGTAAATTACCGCATTACGCAAGAGATTATCGAACACACGTTGTATTTTGTTTGCGTCGCAATGTAGCATAATGTCGCTTGTACTATTGAGAGTACATTTCAAATTTTTTTCCTTTAATATGGGCTTAAATTCATAGATAAGTTGTTCTAATAAACGGGTCAAATTTATGTTGCTGTATTGTAATGTTATGTTAGATAAGTTAAATCGTGTGATTTCAAAAAACTCGTTTATCAAATCTTCAAGACGTTCTGCTTTATCAAGAGAAATAGAAAGATACTTTTCTCTTAACTCCTGTGATATTTGTTGTTCATCATCATGCAGTAGTGTTAGATAGCCAATGACGGAAGAAAGCGGCGTTTTCAAATCATGTGCAAGGTACATAATCAAATCATTCTTGCGCTGTTCATTTTCCTGTGCAAGTCGCGCATTGTTTTCTGCTTCTTGCTTTAAGCGATTTATGTTGATAGCAATTTCGCTTAGTTCCGGTGAGAGTTCAATATAATCTACTGATTTATCAAATAGTTTTCCTGTTGCAGCTTGTAACTCGTAGACATAATTAACAACCTTTTTCAAAAGTTTATAAGTCAAATACAAAATGCAAACTACCCATAATATAAGCCCTACCATATAAACATAAAGTCCCCTATATATCAGGTAGTAATGTTCCACATATCTATCCAGTACCCAAGTAAGTCCCATATCTAACGAAACCGTACACACTAAGATAATTCCCGAACAAATTACACTCTGTAAGATATAACTTTTAAACAGGATTGTAAGCAGATAATTTTGTTCATTTTTATTCAATTTCATAACCTCCCCCCCAAACTGTTTTGATAAATTTTGGATTTTTGGCGGGTTCATTTAATTTTTCTCTAAGCCGCCCTATATGTGCCATTACGGTGTTGTTATTATCTAAATATTTTTCTTTCCAGATATTTTCAAATAGTTCCTCAGTTGAAACAACTTTGCCTTGATGTTCACATAAATACCAAAGGATTGAAAACTCGATAGGAGTTAAAGATATTTCTTTTCCGAACAAAAAGCATTTATGCGTGTCCTTATTGATAATCAATCCTCTAATGTCATATTCACTTTTTGGAAAAAACTGCTTTTTTGTTGGATTGTTGTACTTCTGATAGCGTCTTAACTGTGTTTTCACTCTTGCAATGACTTCAAGGGGATTAAAAGGTTTTGTTATATAATCATCGGCACCTATTGTTAGCCCCATTATTTTATCGCCATCATCAATTTTAGCTGTAAGCATAATAACAGGGAAATAATAATTTTCTCTAATTTTTTGGCAAATACGGAATCCGTCTATATCAGGAAGCATAACGTCCAATATCGCCAAATCAATTTCCGTTTTCTGAATACATTCCAATGCTTCAATTCCATTGTAATATTTGTGTACTATATAATTATCGTTTTTAAGATAAACTTCAAGTAAATCTGCTATCTCTTTTTCATCATCTACAACTAAAATTTTTTCATTCATTGTCTACACTCCTTTTTATCCTTTTATCAAATGGTTTTACTGCGCTCTTGGGTATCAACCACATATAACCGATTTTTGAAACACCAGGTATTCGATTTTCTTTACAAAGTATCTGCACACGCCGTTCAGAAATACCCCATTTTTCCGCTGCTTCGGGACAAGACATATATTCCATATCGTAACCGTCCTTTCTTCAAACATTATCAATATAATTATACTCGGATAACCGAATAATAGCAAGTACATGATATGCTCTATTTCTATCCATACTATGATGTGTGTAATCATATCTTGAAAGAGAGATGAAATATACAATGTAGTTGGGTGAAATGATTATGAAGCAGAGCAAAGAAAAGTTTGATTTTAAGGCTTTCGGACAGGCTATCAAAGCGGCAAGAAAAGCAAAGGGAATTTCCCGCAACCAGTTAGCGGATAAGCTGAACATTGCGCCGCGATATATCGCGTCCATTGAAAACAGCGGGCAGCACCCAAGTTTGCAGATTTTGTATGAGCTTGTAACCCTGCTTGACGTATCGGTAGACCAGTTCTTTTTCCCGGAACGGGAACAGGAAAAGTCCACACGCCGCCGTCAGCTTGATACCATGCTCAACGGCATGAGCGAAAAGGATTTGAAAATCCTGTCAGCTACCGCAAAAGGGATTGAGGAAGCCAACAACGAAATAACGGGGGAATAAAGTTCCCTCGTTTCTTCATAGAAAAAGCAGTTTGAAACGTCGCAGTTTGCGGCGTTTTTCTTTTGTCCTGCTTTGGCAAAATCAGATTTTCCATGTAGTAGGGATAAAGGGAGAAAGTTTCTTAGCAAGCATAGGAAAGGGGTACCCTTTCCGTATTTTCGCCCTCCTGCGCTGCGGCGCGTCGGTTGAAAATTGCTTGTTGGGAAGTGTCCCAAACCCTCGGAATGGAAAGGAGTGTGAGCCGATGAACGGCAGGAAACGGACAGTACAAATTAAATTCAGAGTAACAGAGGAAGAACGGGCGTTCATTGAACAGAAAATGCAGCTCGTCCCTACCCGGAACATGGAAGCCTACTTGCGGAAAATGGCAATCGACGGGTATATCATTCAGATAGACCATGCCGACATAAAAGCTATGACAGCGGAGATACAGAAAATCGGGGTCAATGTCAATCAGATTGCAAAGCGCGTCAATGCGACGGGCAGCGTCTACCAAGAGGATATAGAAGAAATCAAGGAGGTGCTTGCGGAGATATGGCGGTTACAAAGATTAAGCCTATTAAAAGCACGTTAAAAAAAGCCCTTGACTATATCCAAAACCCGGACAAGACGGACGGGAAAATGCTGGTGTCCTCGTTCGGGTGCAGCTATGAAACGGCAGATATTGAGTTCGGATTTACATTGTCGCAAGCTCTTGACAGAGGAAACAACCTCGCACACCATTTGATACAATCTTTTGAGCCGGGGGAAGTCGATTATGAGAAAGCCCATGAAATCGGAAAACAGCTTGCCGACGCGGTAACAAAGGGGCAATATGAATACGTCCTTACCACTCACATAGATAAAGGGCATATCCATAACCACATCATTTTTTGTGCGGTAAACTTTGTAGACTACCACAAGTATGTTTCCAACAAGCGCACCTATTACGGAATACGCAACATCAGCGACAGGCTGTGCCGGGAAAACGGCTTGTCCGTCCTTGTGCCGGAGAAAGGCGGCAAGGGAAAGAATTATGCGGTGTATAAGAAAGAGAAAACCGCCAAAGCAAAATTGAAACTTGCCGTCGATACCCTTATCCCCCAAGTGTCCGACTTTGAAGAATTGCTCGCGCGGTTACAGGCAGAAGGCTTCACAATCAAACGGGGAAAATATGTGTCCTGTTTGGTTCCGGGACAGGAACGGTTTACCCGTTTGAAAACCCTCGGCGCAGATTATACAGAGGAAGCAATCCGGGAACGGATAGAGGGCAAGCGTACCCGCACCGCCAAAGCTCCCAAGACAGAACGCGGCGTGTCCCTGCTCATTGATATTGAAAACAGTATCAAGGCGGCGCAGAGCCGGGGTTATGAACAATGGGCGAAAATCCACAATCTGAAACAGGCAGCTAAGACCATGAATTTTATTACGGAACACAAGATTGAACAATACACCGACTTGACCGCAAAAATCGCAGAGATACAGACAGAGAGCGAACAGGCGGCAGACGCATTAAAGAGCGCGGAAAAACGGCTTGCAGATATGGCGGTGCTTATCAAGAATGTTTCCACGTTCCAAAAGACAAAACCCGCCTATGACGCATACCGCAAAGCAAGAAATAAGGACAGTTACCGGGCAGCCCATGAGCGCGAAATCATCTTGCATGAAGCAGCGGCAAAGGCATTAAAGGCGGCGGGCGTTTCCAAGCTCCCGAACCTCACCGCGCTGCAATCGGAATATGAAAAGCTCCAGGAACAGAAAGAAGCCCTTTACGCCGACTATGGCAGACTGAAAAAACAGGTCAAAGAGTACGACGTTATCAAACAGAACATAGACAGCATTTTACGGCAGCCAAGAGAACCGGAACGGGAAAAAGGAAAAGAACGTGGGGAGTAGCTTTGTTCATACTTGTATGATATAATAGTTCCTATCAAAAACAGTAGTTACATACCAAAGTGATACATTTTCAGCAAAGGAAGTGTCAGAGAATGGAACAGGAAATGCCGGACTATGAAACGATACGCGCCGCCGTTGTGAGCGAAAAATGGGCGTTGGAAAAAGTGCTTGCTTGTTACGGTGACGAAATCAACCGCCTTGCAATGGTAAAAAAGCGTCAGCCGGACGGAAGCGTAAAAGAGGAAATCGACGACGATTTACGGCAAACGCTCATACTGAAACTGTTAGAAGCTATCCCACAATTCCCAATAGAAAAGGAGTGATACCATGACACGCGGGGAAATTTGGAAAGACTTTTTTAAGAGAACCGTTTTGCCCGCCGTTATCGCATTGTTTTTATTCTTCATGTTTAAGAACGTCTTTACAGAGGACGGGCAGACCAATTACTTTTATGTGTGGCTGTGCTGCGGTATTCCCTTTGGTATTCGCCGTATGTTCGTATGGCTTGTACCGCATGGGTATGACATAGCCGGAACGGTGGGTATCATTGCCCTCAACTTCATTTTGGGCGGCATTATCGGTGGGGTCATTTTGATATGGCGGCTCGTCGTGGCTGCATGGTATATCCCCCTTACGATATACCGTTTACTTACCACAGATAAGGGCGCAACCCCTCAAATCAACATGGAAAAATAGCAAAGGAAAAACCGGGACGCAGACAGTCAGTAAAGACTATCCGCGCCCCGGTTTTCTTATGGGTGCAGTTCTGAAATGTTACGTAGTAGAACGCCGTTTTTAAGGGAAAAGGTATAAAGCCCTTGCCCTATGAGGAAACGGTTGTCAGAAGCCTGTAAAACAAGGCTTTTTTCGCCCTTACCGCGTAACAAGAGCGCGCCGTTTTCTCATGCGCTCGGCTGCCTGTCTGCGGGTAATCCGCTTCCGACAGTCCGGGCAGTATTTGACGCTGTTAGAGGTGGACGCAAAGAACGCGCCGCACACGGTACATTTCTTTCTGTCCTCGGTCTGATAGAGTTCCGCATAGAGCAGCTTATCAAGAGGAAGTACGGCAATCCGAAACCACTTACAGAGCAGGGAATAGGAAATGAGCTGCGGGCATACGCAAGTGTCCCCGTCGTCCAGTAAAATACAGTTGCCATTCTCGCAGTTGCAGCACTCCTTTTTCACAAGGGTGTTTACCTTGCGGCTTTGTCGCGGCGACAGCCGCTTAATCCCGGTCATACTTCATCAGCAGGATAAACGGAAAGTTCTTTGTACTCGGCGTCGGTCAGCGCGTTCACTTTGGAAAGGGTGCGCTTTGCAAGCTCCCGTAATCCCGCGTCCATGTAAGGCAGCGCAGCGGTCATGTTCTCTATAAGCTGCGCCTTGCTTCCCTCATGGTAAATGCTCAAAAGGTTTGTTTCCTCAACAGTAAATCTATTCATGCTCATACCTCCAAATCGTGATTTTTTCTTTTTGCCGCTGCCTTTTTCGGGGCGGTTGTTTTCTTGTCTGCGGTAAGCTGCGCCCGGACAGAGGGGCGCGCTTTTCGGATATTCCGGCTTCTGTCCTCGCTTTTGTCTAAAAATGCAAAAGTGCCATGCCTGCCCTCAATCTTAGAAAAAGAAAGTGTTTTGTATGGCAGCATAGCAAACAGACGGTCGGTGTCCTTTGTAGAAGCTAACTGCATAAAGTAAGGCGAAAGCTCCACCATGAAATGTGTTTTGTTGGGGCTGTTAGGGCTGTCCTGCCGCTTCATTTCCGCTACAATGCGCTGTGCTTCGGCTTCAATCCGGCTGTCATGCAACGCGGTAATATGCGCCTTGAAATCCCCCGGCTTTAAGCGGTCATAGCTGTGCTTTTCCTCCCGCATGAGAAAATGCAATGCTTCCGGGTCATTAGGCTGCGCTTCAAAGCGTTCAAACTTCCCAAGCTGCGGGTCGGGGTTGCCGTCAAAATACATTCCGGCGGGCTGCACCCGTTCCCCATGCTCATAGAGCAGCGTGTAATTATCGGCGGGCAGAGATTTTTCGACTACTTCCCGGAAGTGCTGCGGATAGTCAAGCTCATAGAGATTGCCTTTGATTATCCCATTTTCTTTCCCGGTCAGCTCCACCGCATAGGCAAGGATTTTATCGCGGGTCTGCTCCCCATAAAACCGCCATGTGTTATGCTGCCTTGTGTCCTTTAGGAAAACGTCGCGTTCCCGGAAGCAGCACGTCCCCGACGGGCGGGAAAACCATAGCAGCCGTTTTTCTTCAGCAGCGGGTCTTGACGCTGCTTCTCGCAAAATCCGTTTGTCTATCTCAAAATCACTCTGATAGAAAGCGGTATTCTGTTTCATAATCGCTTCAAGGGAAGCGATAACGTCCACATTCTCAAACTTACTTAATTTACCCAATCGGTCAGCTCCTTTCTAAGTCCTGCGACTTGCTTTTTTGTGGTTTCTTCTGTGCCTTTTCCTTATCTGCTTTGAGTTGCGCCCGGATAGAGGGCTTCTTTTCCGGCTTTGCTGTCTTTCCCTGTTCCTTGTCGGCTTTGATAGCGTCGGCAAGGTCAACAAGGGAGATAACCTCGCCCGCCTTTGCTTTCTGCTCCAGAGCGTCCACGGTCGGCGTCTGCGGCGTGTTGTTGATGATACCGTCAAAGTTATTGTCGTTCTGCTCGATAGTGTCCTCGATATGTTTTAACGGGTTAGCTTTTTCCGGCTGTTCGGCGGCAACGGCAAACGCCCGCGTACTGTTTCCCATAATCAGATATTTCCCGTCGTCGGATTGATGATGAAGTCCATACCCGGCTTCTTTCATCTGTTCAACGCTCATATCCGATACATAAAAACTGCCGCGCGGCGTTCTAATCTGTTTCCCGGTCAAATGCTCGTCGGGGATAAGCTGCGACTGCTTCTCCTGCAAAAATTCCGGCACATTCCGAAAACTGCCGCTGTCTACATAGTGGGCGGTATTTTCGCCGTTCTGATGAAGCACCACAATATCGGAAACGGAAAGGCTGTGTCCCTTAAAATCTTTCGGGTGGTCGATATTGAACTTTTCCCAAATGCTGTTAAGGGTAACGTCTGCCGTAAGGGGCGCGGTATAGATAAGCTCATAATTCGCCCGGTCTACGGTGTGTCCCGTCGCCTGCAGGCGGTCGTAAGGCTCAAAGTACAAGTCCCTTGTGGCGTCGCCGCGGGCTAACTGATAAATCCCGTAGCTGTCCTCCTTGCCGTAGAGTAAAAGGGCTTCCTTTGTCGGCACACTTTCCCGTAGCTGCTGCTTCATGGCGTTGTATTCATGCAGGGCTTCCCAAGTTTCCTTTTCTACACCGAACAAGCCGCCTTTTTCTGCGTGTTCCTGTAAATCGGTCAGACTGGTAACGGCTCCCTCGGTGCCGTCCTCATAGATACGGAAAACCTCGATACCGTCCTGTGTAAACAAACGCTCGGCGGCTTCCTGTTTCAGCGGAAACATACCGTCCCAAGAATAGCCGTAGTCCTGCATTTCCTTTACGCTGATAGTGGCGTCGGGTACGGGGATTTCCGGCTTCTCCTGCGGCGGCGCGTCCTGCGTCACTTCCTGTACCTCGGAAGTCTGCGCCTGTTCCTGCGTCTTTTGCAGCTCTGCGATATGTTCATCAATGCTGTTGATGATTTCCGCTGCGGTGCTGCGGATTGTTTCAAGAGAGCTTTTCAGTTCAGCAAGCTCCCGTCCGGCACTCCACCCGGCAACATACCCAAAGGAATAATCAGAGGTATCAAGCCCGTAATGCTGGCACACGGTATAGGCGATACTTTCTGCCTGTACCTCACGGGTGCGGCGGTCGGGTCTGTTCTCCAAGTCCTCTAAAGGGGCGTTTAGGTCAATGTCGTGCAGCTTCGCATGGGCGATTTCATGGATAAGTGTCTTTAAGGTTTGCAGCTCGCTCATGCCCTCATCAAGGGCAATACGCTTGTCCTCCAAGTGGTAGTAACCATGTGCGCCGCCCTCGATTTTTTCAAAGCCGACAGGAACAGGAGAAGTCTTTTCAAGGGCAGCGAAAACCTCCTTGTAATGCTCCACGTCCCCGGTCAGCATATTTACGGCAATATCGGGGATTTCCCTGCCCTCGGTCTGCGATACGTCAAAGACCGATACCACCTTAAAGGCGGGGATTGTGATTTCCTTTTCCTCGGTTACGGGCTTTCCGTCTTTGCCGATAATGGCTTTCTGTGTCTGCGGGTCGATTTTCTCCATTTCTTTTTTAATCTTGAACGGCGACGGGGCAAGGATTTTGATACCCTTTTGTCCTTTCATCACGTTTCGTCCAAAGTTATTTTTCCATGCGGAAAATCCGGCGATAAGGGAAGCGTCGGGCTTTTGCATGGCGATCAGCAGCGTATTGTTAAAGCTGTAATTATGAAACTTTGACATGACGCGCAGATATTCCTTGTAACGCTCGCTGTCGAACAGTTCCGTAATGCCTTGCTCCAAGCGGTCGGTTATCTCTTTGAGCTTTTCGGCGGGCTTCTCGGAAGTTAAGACAATGGGGATAACCGGGCGCGGCTCCTGCGGCGTTGCTTCGGGAACAGTCGCCTGTACTGCCGGGGCTGCGTCCAGTTCGACGGTTGGCTGCGGGTAGCTCATAATGCGGTAGTCCTCCGGCACATCGCGCCCCTCAAAGTGCTGCTCCCATGCGTCGCCGCTTTCCACAAGGTAGCCGTATTCCGTAAAGCTGCCTTTTTCCTGTGCGGCGGCGTTTCGTCCAAAGGCGATAAGGTCAATGCTGTTTTTCCATTCAGCGGGCATTTGCACCATGCCGGATTTGTTAAGGTAATAATCGCCCAATTCGCGGAGATTATGTACTTCGGGGATATGCACGAAAAAGTCCTCGTTATAGGTAAAGTCAATGAGCTGCCCGATATTCTCAAAACCATTCCTGCGCTGCGTGGCGGCGTTCAGCGCGGTAATCCCGGAAGCGTCAAGGGTTTCCAGTCGTGCCGCAAGGAAATTCAGCTCGTCCACCTGTGCCGCGCATACCATGTCATACGGCAGGGCAATGTGTCTGTCCTCCCGGTCAGAGTAGCCGTGAATGAAAAATTCCTGCGGATTGTCTGCGGTAATGCCGACGCTTTGCATGGCTTCGTGAAGTTCTTCCTTTGTGGCGGGCATGGATAACCAGCAGCCGCCCGGTTCTCCCGTTTCAAAACGGGTGCGGCTGTCAATAAGGATTGCAAACTGTTCCGTATCCTGTCCCGGTTCGGTTCTCGGTGCAGCGGCGGGAATGTCGGCAGCGGGCTGCTTGATTTCCTCGCCCTCTACGGTATAGCCCGGTAAGAGCTGCCCGTTTACCTTAAACTGCTCCGCGTATTCCTGCGGGATAGCCGGGGAGATTTCCGTAAAGAGCTTTTCATACGCCTTGATACGCCCATTCAGATATTTTTCCATAGCTGCCCGGTCAGCAAATACCTTTCTGTCCTGTCCGGCGATTTTCGCCTGTCCGTATCCGTGGGGGCTGTTGGTGTAGACGTTCCAAGACAGCGTATAGGAATACGGGATAGACTTCTGTGCTGCCTTGTCGTAACGGGTATTTTCGTAAACATGGTAGCTCATTTTATATACCCGGTTGCTGATGGTGTGGCGGTCGTTGTCCTCGTCCTGCCACTTGTTCGCCGTATGCTTCACTTCGGGTATTCTCGCATACTCAATCGCCTTGTCAAATAGCAGGGTCTTTCCCGCCTGTTCCTCCCATGCGGAAGCCTGTACTTTTAGATTTTCAAATACGGTCTGCTCCGCAGCCGCGCTTTCCTCCCGCAGCTTCATAAGCTCGGCAAGGGGTAAGGCGGTCAGCGGGGAAATATCCGCGTCTTTCGTTTCAAAATAGATACCGCGCTCAATCTTCATCTTGTCGGCGGCGTCCAGTCTGTCGCGGTCGTATGAGGAATAACCTGTTTTCCATTCGTCCATTTGCTCGCTCCTTTCTTTTTCAATCATGCGGTGCATAAGCTCGTAGTCCTCAATGCTCATGCTTCCGTCAAATACATAAGGGTCAAAATCTTCCCCGTCCCGGTAGGGCTTTTCGGAAAAGGGAAGCCCCGCTGCATGGGCGGCGGCTCTTGCTTCCTCGATAACCTCCGGGGGAAGCCTGTCGTCATGCGCCCCGATAAAACCGTCAAGGTCGTTCATGCTGTTTTCATAGTGATAGCGCACTCCGGCGGTCAACTCGTCAAGGCTCATATTCTCGCCTAAATGCCCGCAGTAGTAGCCGTTTAGAATAACGGCGGTGGGGTCAGCCGCTTTGATTTCTTCTAACCGGCTCCTGTCAAACGGTTCTAAAGTACCGTCCACTTCAAGATGAAACAGCTCGGCGTTCCATGAACGTCCCTCTTTCCAAAATGCTACCCATGCAATACCGTCCCTAAGTTCCTCTTGATAGTCCTTTACGCTGTCGCGCAAACTTGCCATGTGTAAAACCTCCTTTCGCGTATGGCAGCGCGGACGCTGCGTTTGTGGTTACATAGTCCCACTACGGTGCGCCCGCATTTCTGCCAAAGATTTTTGAGGATTTTTAGAGGGTTTGGGAAACTTCCCAACAAGCAAAATCCCCGCCAAGCTCTACATGAGTGGCAGGGATTTTACGGAAGTGGGTACCCGCTTCCTATGCTTGCTATTCAAGTTCTTTGTTCTTTGAAATGGTTACTTTGTAATTCACATATTTACCGCCCGTGTCGGCTAAAAGTACCGTTCCGTCGTAGGTTTTGCCCGTTTTCGGAGAGTACAGTTTTTTAACTGTTGCCTTGCCGGATTTAAGAAGTGCTGCGGCAATCTTCGGGGTAAAGGCGGTTTTTCGTTCCTCAAAGAAGCGGTCATTTTTCCACATGGTAAAGCCGCACTCTTTGTTGGAACAGTAGTAGTTTTTCTTTCCCTCATAGACCAGGGACTTGCAGCGGGGACACTTCCCAAGCTCTGTTTTTTCTGTCTTGAAAAGCTCTTGTTTCTCACCCAACACGGAAGCATAGGTTTTTACAAGCTCCTGCGTCATTGCTTCGATACCCTGCATGAAAGCGGCAGGGTCAGCGTTACCCTTTGCAATCTGCGTCAGATTGTTTTCCCATGCAGCCGTAAGCTGCGGAGAAGTTAAGCTGTCCGGCAGGACGCACACAAGGTTTGTGCCGTCTTTGGTAGGAAGTAGCTGCTTGCCCTTGCGCTCGATAAAGCCGCCTTTTACTAACTTTTCAATGACAGCGGCGCGGGTAGCGGGCGTCCCAAGCCCCCGGCGTTCTGCGTCCGGGTCGGTGTCCTCATTCCCAGCGCGTTCCATAGCAGAAAGTAAGGACGCTTCTGAAAGCTTTTGTCAAGGGGGTGCGTGGATATTTTTTATATTGCTTACGCAGATTCTCTCTCTGCTTCTGCCTGAATAATGCGTTTCAATCTGTCCTCAGCAGTCAAACCGCTACTATGGTCAAAAAACACTTTGACTTTATAATTTGTTTTGCCTTGCTTAATCACAAAAACTCCATCCGGTTTGTTTTTCTCCGAATGGTTATTTGGGGTGGGTAGTGTACTGTTCACAATATTTGTCATACGATATTCCTCCTTGAATGAAAAAGCCCGACAAGGAAAGGTCTGACAACGAAGTTCCGACAACGGACATCAGAAAACCTTTTTTCTTTATCGGGCGATACTATCTTTTTACTATTTCCTTTTTCTTTATAATATTGGTTGTCATGGTTGTCAGAGAGGGAAAAGTGCCGCAATATCAAGGCTTTCGGGATTTTCGCCCGACAACCAGACCGACAACCGGCTCGACAACCGAAGCGACAACGGACTTTTATTTCTGCTTTAACCATTCTTCCGGAAGCCCTAACTGTTCCATTTCCTCTGTCGGGATTTCCTGAAAACCATCCATGCTGTTGTCAGGCTCGTTGTCGTTCCTGATACGCTCCCAGCCCTTTTGTCGGCGGTAAGGCTCTGGAAAGTACCTCGGATTGCTGAACGCCCTCCAGCCTGTGACAGCGTTATTCATAATGTCGTTGATCTCTCGCAGTTCCCATTGTTTCGGTTCGTCATAATCATGCCCCAATGCTTCTTTGTAAAGCTGTTTGGAACAGACTATGCTGCCGGAATAGCGTTCCAGATAGTCTAAAATCTGTCCTGCCTTTGTGTCCTCCGGCATAAAGTCCTTTTGGTGGGCTTTCAGATAAGCGTTCATAGCCGGACTGAATCTCAGACGGAAATTGCCGCTTCTGTAAATCTCCATAGCCTCTGCCCACATCTGATTGATATACTCTCTGGAAGCCTGCTCGTCTGCCAAAATATGAACCTCAGCCCTTTCAGGATAGACCATAACCGGAACGAAGCGGCGGTTGCCTGTTCGGTCGAGGGGAAGAAAGTCAAGGGTATTGGAAGAACCTCCAAACACACATTGTCGTTTTCTGTCTGCCGGATGTGTTTCATACGGTATCTTATAGGTTTCCTTTTGGCGGCTCAGAAAGGATTTGATTTCTTCAATGCTCTTAGCGTTGGCGGTTGCAATCATTTCCGACATTTCAATAATCCAATGCCCCTGCATTTTGCGGTACACATTTTCATCCTCCAGCTTCTTCAAGTCATCAGAAAACCAATCATCATTGACCGCAAGCAAACGGAAGAAAGAGGACTTTCCGGCTCCCTGACCGCCTACAAGACAGAGCATTACCTCAAATTTGCACCCCGGCTTAAAGGCTCGTGAGATAGCACCCAACAGAAACAACTTCAATGCTTCATAGGTGTAATCATCTGTATCAGAACCGAGAAAGCGGTGCAGACAGAAGCGTATGCGTTCCGTTCCGTCCCAGTGTAGGGCATTGAGAAAATCGCAGACAGGGTGGTAACGGTTTTCATTGGCAATAACCGCAACTGCGTCTATAATTTTCTTCTCTACGGTCAATCCATAGTTTTCTTCAAAATATAGGAGCAGATATTTCACATCTACATCCGTCAATGTCGGGCTGTCACGATACCAGCCGAGGGGCTTCACAATGTCGATTCTTTCGGTCAGAAGATTTTTTCGGATAGCCCCTTTCAAAAGTGGGTCATATTGCAGAACACGCTTATAATTTGCGGCAGTATTATAAACCTTACCTTTCTCGCTCTGCTCTAAGCTGTTTCGGATTTCTTCTACTGTGCATGGTTCTGTCTGCTGACAGTTCTGCAATTCGCTGTTCAAGTTTCAACACCTCCTTTCTCTGTTCTGCCACAAGTGCTTTTCGTTCCTCCAATGAACCATACAGAAGAATATCAAGCAGATATTCGATATAGTTCTTCTTATACAGTGCTTCTGCAAACAGAGGATTCCATTCCTCATCCGGCTGTTTAGGAGCGTATTTCTTTTCCCATTCTCTAAGAAGATGAAAATAATCCGTCAGCACCTTGTAGCAATGATTTTCTCCTTTTTGATACTTCTGTTCCGGTGTCGGCTCACGAATACGAGGGCGGACACTGGGCTTTTGTCGGCTGTCATAGTTAAGACCAAAATCTTCAGCAAGTTTGACAGCAGCTTCCCTCAGCCCGATACCGAATAGCTTCGCTGTGAGATCAACAGCGTCTCCGGTCACTCCGCAGCCAAAACAGTAATAGCGTTCATCCAGCTTCATACTGGGGGACTTATCCAAGTGAAACGGACAGCACGCCATACCTGTGCGACCCACTTTCAAGCCATAGGCTTCTGCGGCTTGTCGGGCAGTAACATTTTCTTTTACAACTTCAAATACATTCATGTGACTCCTTTCCTGAAACGAAAAAAGCACCTGTCATTTTCAAAACGAAAACAGCAAGTGCCTTAGAGTTCCATATTCAATTTTGGGTGCAAAAGAAGCAGGAGACCTTTTCAGATTTCCTGCTTCTTCTAAATGATAATTATTTCGTCTAATTAGTGAAAATCGGGAATTTCCTCACAAAATTCCTCGTTATAATAAGGCACGCCATCTTTGATACCCATAGTGATTTTTGAATCTAAATCCAAATAGTATCCCTCATACTGATAATCTGCCACTTCTTCTGATTCCTCTATCAATTTCTTCAGAGTTTCAGCAGCTTGCAAACTCTCAGCATTGTTCAGACCACCAATCGCCGGTCCGCTGCTTCCCTCATACACTTCCAAGTAAATTTTTTCAGAAGACTCCGACTCAACAAATAGAATATAAGAGTAAGCGTCTTCAAAATTCTGTGTTTCATAATTGGGTTCTCCAAATAATGCACGCAGTCTGCCATAGGCGATTACAGGTTCTAAATCTAAGTTTGTAAGATTGCTGCTGTTTTCCGGTATACTTGTCAGGCTTGTGTCTTTCTTGAAATCAGATATTGTCATAGCATTTTCTCCTCGTATGGTAACTTCCAATTAACCTAATCATCTCGATTTTTCTCTCGAAATAATTGCTCCATATTTGGTATGTGGCAAAAATTCAACTTCTAAAAAATCGTTTTCATCAATGTATTCTGAAAAAACCGTAATTTCAAATACTTTTCCTGTATCTTCATCCTTTACAAAAATGCTTCTACGTTCATGAGAAACATCCGCACCACCATGACTTTGTTCAATAGTATAGCCTTTAATGTAAAAATATTCTTTATTAATTATGTACGGAATATCAAAAATAATTTTCATTATATATACTAAAATAAAAATTACCGTTATTAATAACATTAAATTAGCACCTCTAAGTAATTTAATATCATTTCTACCGTTATATTTATATTGCTCTACAACACTTTTTTTCTTAAAAAAAAGTGCAAATAAAAACTTTTTTTTTTATACAATACACTATATAACATAATACTGCTATTCCAAACAATATCCCTCTTATTTCAAGTCTAAAAATACTAAATTCCATTTTATGCCTCCCCACAACCAAATAATTCTGTTTTTATATAATCATATATCTCTCCTGCTACTCCATCTCCTATCGATTCAACTAATTGTGCAATATATCCTTTTAATAATGTTTTAAGATGCATTGCACCTGTCCCATTAATAAGCCTTGTTATTCCTCCTGCAAAAATTGCTTGATAGTTATTTCTTCCTGCATTTAATCCTTTTATTTTTATTTTTGATCCTATACCGCCTAAGATACCTCCTAAAATCAAATCTTCAAGTACATCCAAGCCGATTTGTTCTATTCCCCTTTTATTTGTTCCTGTCATCGTTTCAAGACTTTCCCCAACTAATGTTGATGTTCCACTTGAAATCCCTCCAATAATAAAGGGCTTTGATAAAAAATTTAGTATCTTTTCAGAAGCGCCTATAGTTGTACCTACTTTTCCTATAGCTGAAGGTGCTCCCAAAATTCCACCTAATGCACCACCAAATGCTGAACCAATATACGTTTCAATACTGGAAAATTGTACCAGTAAGAGATCTGGTGTTCTCCGCTTTCCTTTTTTATCCGAATAAGTACTGCTTCTTCTTTATCCTAATCTTCCACATTATTTATCAATCACATTACAGATATTTTTTCATCCTTTAATCTCATTAGCAAAACTTCTACATTTTCATTATATCTGTCTATTTTTATTGGTTTTTCTCCTTTTACATAAATAATTATGTACTCCTTTTCTATTATACTTTTGTGTTGCTCAACCTTTGTAATCTCTTTAAATTCAACTGTCCGCATTTTCTTTAGAAAATCTTTCTTATAAAGTTTGTCTTGTACTTCCAGTTGATCATACCAATAGACACCGCTGTAATAAAGCAACAGTAAATCTATCACTCCCAGCAACAGATACATCCAAATTTTCCCATCTCGAGTCAAAAATAATACAATTGTAAAAAAAGTATAAATGCAGAAACCTATGATAGGCAATATTTTCCGGATAATCATTGGCTCTACTATGCAGTGCTCTTTCGTAGATGGAATCAATTCTTCTTCATCTATCCCCCTTTTTTTCAAAATAATTAGTAAATCATAAACATCTCCTTCTGCATCCATTTCATACTGGAATATCTTTTTCTCCCCTTGATAAAAGCGATATTGATTTCTTCTCTTTCCTACGCATCTTGTAATATCTTCAATTCTATATTTCCTTGTAATTCCTAATGCAGAACGGTAGATAATCTCTTGTGTGTCATATTCTATCTTCCATATGTATCCATATAATGTCAGAACAATTCCTAATACTGTAAATCCTATAGATACCAACAAACAAATCAACATAAAATAACAATTTTCTATCTGTTGTACAAATTCCCATTTGAAGATCTGACTTAAAATAAAAGCAATAGTTGTACAACCAAAAAATATTCCGCATGGTAATCCTACTTTCAAGATGCTGGGTGCTGTAATTATATATTTTTTTGTCTGCTTTCTGGATTTCTGCTTTTTTGTTACCTCAACGTCTTTCTGTTCCTTATATTTTTTCATAGCGTATTCAGCTATTCTTATGGATAAAAGAATGCTGATTACTAGTACAAGTTCTTTAATATTCATAGCTGGTCTCCTATCCCATTACTCCACAAATTTCTAACGTTTCTTCACCATCTTTATCGACCTTAATATTGTTGCTTAATATCGACATTATCCAATCATCACTGTTTTCTATTGGCAAAAAATCTTTTAACATATCTTTAATATATCCGATACATTGTTCCCTAATGCACAACCGCTTAAGCACAGTGAAACAAGTAACATCAATGTTAATAGTTTTTTCATGATAGCTGTTACCTCTTTAAGATTTTCAAATAGTGTATCTCCATTATACTTCATCAACCTAAAGAATGGAAGATAATTTCTTGCTCCCTAAAGCAAAAGCACCTGTCATTTTCAAAGTGAAAACAGCAAGTGCCTTAAAGTTCCATATCCTGTTTTTTGCTTTTCGCCGGAATTGTCCGGCTGACTTCACGCTCTGCCATTTCCTTCTTCTTGCGGCTCAACTGCTCTATAATGGAACTTTTGGCTTTCTTCTTGATTTGCTCCGTTCCGGCTTTTTTGACCTCCGGTTTCATCAGCGTAGTTTGGATTTTCTGAATAGTTGATTTCATAGCATTTGTGATTCTGGCAATCACGCCATCCAATCGTTTCACTGCATACTCAACTTCTTTCTTTGAAGCCTTACGCTCAGGGGAGAGAACCCACGCCTTAGACTGCTCCACCAGCTTAATATCCTCCTTGTGCGTTTCCAGTTTTACAGTATCAGCAACGACCTCAACCGCCTTGTCATAGGCAATATCGGCAACCTCATCCACCAGAGCTTCCACATCCTCAATCTTCATCGTGAGTTCTTCCAGCTTTTGCTCCTGTGCTGACAGTTGCTCCTTTTGCTTGAAAAGGATATAATCCTGTTTTTCCAGATAAGCACGACCACCATATTCCGGTTCTTCTTCCAGTTGTAAGCCATGCTTTTTCGCCACATCAAACAGCAGCACTCGGCAAGCTGAATCGAAAGTCATCTTGCGGTTATTTTTTCTTCCGACAGGCTTCTCCGGTTCCGGCAGTTCAAACCCCAGTGCTTCCAAAGCCTTTTCCTGCTGTGGGGCAATCTCCCCATATTGATTTTCACAGTCGAACACATGACGCTCGTGAATATGAGGGGTGCTTTCATCCAAGTGCAGCGCCCAATTCAGGATATGGACATGAGAGCCGAAACGCTCATTTACGATTTCCATAAATTCTGTGACGATCTCAATGAGCAATTCCGGCGGAACATGATTATCAAGCGTTCCAATCTGATAGACCGTTTCCTCTGGACAGGTCTTTTTGCTTTTGAGCAAATCTCCGGTTTCCTTATTCCTTTCAGGGTGTCTGTTCTTCACATTTCTTTCGTTCTGTCCTGTCACAAAATCACGATACCGCTGATGATAAAAAAGCTGTTCCACATCTTCAAAAGTGGCAGACAGCTCATTTTCCTTTTCGGGATTTTTGAAATTGCGGAAGCCATTGTAACAGTCCCAATAGAGATTTTGTTTGGCTCGTTCTTCATCAATGTGTTCGCTGTTGGCAATGTCAAAACTGCGGTCATTGTGCTTCGGATTATAAACGCCATTCTTTCCGGCTCGTCCATTGTGTCTTGTTAATTTCACATGAGTTCCTCCTTTTCTTTTTGATTTCCCCGACAGGGGAGAAGGGCAGCGAAGCTGATTCCTTGCGGCTTTCTGCGTCAAGTAATACCCAGTACTAAGTGGCGAAACGCCACTTAACTGGGCAAGGCTGCCGCCCTTGACCTGCACAGGGATATTGCATTCCCTGTACCCATGCACAAAGGGTTGCACCCTCCGTACTCCCGCCCGAACAAACTGACTTCGCCCCGTCCCAAGCTCCGTCAGTTCCTTCGGTTTTACAAAACAGTCCACCGGACTATTTTGCAAAAAGAAAAACCGACGCATGATCGCTTTACGCTCAATACATCGGTTTCTTCATCTGACCTTAACGTTCATATTCAGTTGTGGCAGATTACGGATAATCTGCAAATGGATAAACAAAAACGACCAACTATGTAGCTGATCGTCCTTGCGTGGTTGCCTTAAAAAGTAGTTGATAAACACCCTACTCTTGAAAAGCTCGTTGTCATTTACATCTATTATTTTTGAATAGAAAAATTCCTTTATAGATGATAAAAGGAATTGAACCGATTACTCCAGCAAGTGTATAAATCGGGAAAGTAACAAATCCAATTATAATTTTAGGTGCGATAGGAGTTAGCCATTTCTTAACTAAACCACTATAAAAAATCAAACCTGTTGGTATTCCAGCAAAAAGCAATCCAAAAGAAAGAATACTTCTTGTAAATCCTAATGGTTCAGGAACAGACATATTTTGACTTGTCCAAAACGCAATGTACTCAGGGTCACTAAGTTGATTCATTTGATTAAGTGCTACAAAATAACCAAGTACACAACCAATAATTAAAAATAAACATATAAGCAATATTTGTTTCAACTCTTTTTTCATATTTCATCTTCCTTTACGGTCATATTCAGTTGTCTAACATCGTACTGTTATAAAATCTATGTCATTTACGATTTTTCTTATGCTGATTTGCCCAGTAAGATTTTACAGGGATTCTTCTTCTTTTTATGTCCTCCATAAATTCTTCTTTGTCAATATTACTATCAATGGTAAATAATTTTTCTCCATTTACATATACACGCATAGAACCTTTCCTTCTCTCGCAATAGGTAATATCTTCAAAGTGAAAAGTTCTCTTTCTGCCAAAAGTTGAACGCCATGTGATTTCATCTTCATCCACTTCCAGTTTCCACATAATCATATTCAATGAGCCTATAAAAAACACAACAAATGCAATGCCAAATACCAAGGGAGGAAATATATCATCCTGTTGGATAGCACTTGCTACAGTACAACCTCCTGTAAATAAAATTCCAAAAACAAATATAATAGTCAATGTTTTCTCTGTTTTTATTGTATAATGCGTTCTAATTATTCCCTTTTTCTGTTCTTCCTCTCGTTCTTTAGCTCTCTTTTGTTGAAGATTTACAAGATATTTCAAAAGAAGAAGTACAACTAAATAGGGGCCTATTTGTGTAATTATATTCAAACACATTCGTAAAAAATCATTCATTTTTTGCCCCCCATAGTTCCAGCTATATAAAAATGATTGTTTGAAATCGAGTATTAAAAACCTCAATTTTTCATATCTCATTATACTTCATCAACTTAAAGAATGGAAGAAAAAATTTTGTGTACAGAGTTCCTGTTCAAGCCTTGTAACGCACATTTCTGCAAAATCCATAGTCCCCGATACTTTCCTCACGGGTGATATACAGTCGGAATTCTGTCAGCTCATGAAATAAGAAAAACCGACGCATGATCGCTTTACGCTCAATACATCGGTTTCTTCATCTGACCTTGACGGTCATATTCAGTTGTGGCAGATTACAGGTAATCTACAAATTTCCCAAAACAAAATAGGATATTTATTTTTATTCTATTCAACTACATACCCATATTCTGTGTGTGGTAAATACCTTACAGTTATCTTATCTCCTAAATCGCTACCTGTTCCCCAATATTTTAATGAATGTTCTTCTCCAGTTTTCTCATCTCTAATATGTATTCTTCTTTCACTATTAGAGTTTTCTCCTGACATTGCACCTTGTGTAACTTCTCCGGTAACTTCAACTAAATTGTTAGATAGTAAATAAGGTATATCCAAGCAACAAGGAACAGTTATAAATATACCGAGAATCAATAACCCAACAACTGCCATCACATTGATTATTTTTTCCCATTTTTGATATTTTATTTTTTCTTCTTCATTGACAGCCTTTCGTTTTATAAACTTCCCATTTTTCTTTCTATGCAAAACATACATAATTAAGACTATAAATGATACTATAATCACTCCAAAAGTTCTAAACATCAATAATGCCATAAATTTGTACTCCTTTCAAAGCGACACGCTATTTATTAACAGCTTTATCAGCTAATCTTTTATCTCCCCATGGCGTTTTCAGCATAGGCTCATTATCAATAATTCCTGCTCTTAAAATTTCAAGGGGTTTTTCTAATTGTAAGATGTTTTTATTATCTATAATAATAGCAGTTTGAAATTCCTCAAAACTTTCAAAAACTCTGTCTTGAAATATAAAAGATATATTTTCTTTACATTCCTCTGCGTTAGCAGGTAAAACACAGGAACCCATCACATATTTTTTCTCATTATAGGAAAACTCAATAAGAGTAAAAGCCATATCATTATCATAATCAGACTTGATAATTTCCATTAGATCTTTTGCTTCAATAATGAGCGTTGGCTTTTCATTTTTCTTAAAACCAAACATGAATAACACCTCCAAGAATTAACTTTATCTTATTTTTCATTATACTTCATCAACTTAACGAATGGAAGAAAAAATTTGTGTGCAGAGTTCCTGTTCAAGCCTTGTAACGCGCATTTATGCAAAATCCATAGTCCCCGATACTTTCCTCACGGGTGATATACAGTCGGAATTCTGTCAGCTCATGAAATAAGAAAAACCGACGCATGATCGCTTTACGCTCAATACATCGGTTTCTTCATCTGACCTTGACGGTCATATTCAGTTGTGGCAGATTAGCCAATTTGAAAAATTACTCTGGCACATCTACTGAGTAGCTCAGACAATCGCCTCTTTTATTGCTTTTCAAATCGTTATAATACCACATATACATCGTTCTACCATATTCTTCATATTCTATAATCCCATCTGGCTTTTGACCTTCTACTTCTAATGAGTAAATTTCTTTATCATGTGCATAGCCAAAAACGAATCTGGTATCCGGATAATTTGGATTTAAGTCTTGTTGAATATCACTTATTGTTAAAGATAAATGGATAAATTTTTTGAAGTCTCCCCCATAAGTGGTATCTGGTGTAGTGGTAGCTGGTGTAGCATTTACAAACGCATATTGTGTACTTTCATTTTCTATCTTTTTTTTGCAGCGTGCAATCACAAAACCTTGAACGGGATCGTTATCACTTCCTGCCCGATAGAAAATAGTATCATACTGTTTGCCATTCCATATATGCAATATTTCATCAACATGATTAAGAAAATCTTCTGGAACAGAAAATTCTTCATTTTCAGCATTCAAAGGAGAATTCAAAATAGCTTCTTCGACAGAACTATAATATATGAGTTCAGAATCCTTTTTATCGTAATCACTCAAATTGAATTCGACATATGCATTGTCTTTATTGTCATCTTCCGGAACATAAGTATAACGACCATTTTCAATATGGTCATCATAATCAACAAACAGTCCAATACATATCAGCGCTGCAAAAATCAAAAAAACTATTCCTACAATGATTAGCAATATTTTCAAAAATTTTTTCATACAAAAGTCCACCTTCTTGCTTCATTTCAGTAAATTATATCATACCGATATGAACAATTCAATTCACGCTCTATCAAGTAGTTTTTTACTTACCTATAACGCACATTTCCGCAAAATCCATAGTCTCCGATACTTTCCTCACAGGCGATATACAGTCGGAATTCTGTCAGCTCATGAAATAAGAAAAACCGACGCATGATCGCTTTACGCTCAATACATCGGTTTCTTCATCTGACCTTGACGGTCATATTCAGTTGTCTAACATCGTACTGTTATAAAATCTATGTCATTTACGATTTTTCTTATGCTGATTTGCCCAGTAAGATTTTACAGGGATTCTTCTTCTTTTTATGTCCTCCATAAATTCTTCTTTATCGATATTACTATCAATGGTAAATAGCTTTTCCCCATTTACATATACACGCACAGAACCTTTTTTTCTCTCGCAGTAGGTAATATCCCCAAAACGAAAAGTTCTCTTTTTTCCAAAAGTTGACCGCCATGTGATTTCATCTCCGTTCACTTCCAGTTTCCACATTACCATATTGACTATTCCGCTTATGCCTACTAAAAAAATATTCCAAATATACAAATGACAAACATATCTTCTTTTTCCCTAAGACTCATAGCCGTACAACAAGCAAAAAATATTGTACCTACGATAAATGCCACGACAAGGAATTTCTCTGTTTTTATTATATAATGCGTCCTTATTATTCCCTTTTTCTGTTCTTCCTCTCGTTCTTTAGCTCTCTTTTGTTGAAGATTTACAAGATATTTCAAAAGAAGAAGTACAACTAAATAGGGGCCTATTTGTGTAATTATATTCAAACACATTCGTAAAAAATCATTCATTTTTTGCCCTCCATAGTTCCAGCTATATAAAAATGATTGTTTGAAATCGAGTATTAAAAACCTCAATTTTTCATATCTCATTATACTTCATCAACTTAAAGAATGGAAGAAAAAATTTTGTGTACAGAGTTCCTGTTCAAGCCTTGTAACGCACATTTCCGCAAACCCCATAGTCCCCGATACTTTCCTCACGGGTGATATACAGTCGGAATTCTGTCAGCTCATGAAATAAGAAAAACCGACGCATGATCGCTTTACGCTCAATACATCAGTTTCTTCATCTGACCTTAACGGTCATATTCAGTTGTGGCAGATTACAGGTAATCTACAAAAATTATTTTTTCCATATAACTTCACCACAATGCGGACACTTTTTGGGAATGATTAAATTGCTATTTTCATATTGAATTAAAGATATTTTCTTATTCTTGCGGTCACAAATATCTTTAACTTCTTTATTTACAAGACTACCTCCTTCTTCTCCTAAATATCCCAAAGTAGTCTTATACCATGGAAATTTTCCTTTACATACAGGGCATTTCCATAAAAACAGGAAAATGTATTCAAAAAAGAAAGACACCAACCACATCAAAAAGGTTAAGAAAAATATGACTAAGCAAACAAGTCTAATATAATTAGGCAACACTCCTTTTATAGGCAACATTTCTTTTAGGAAAACCGCAATCCCCCCTATAGCAAGTGATGGCACACAAATATATGGCAAAATACGAAATATTTTTTTATTCACTATACTTATCTTGTTTAATGAAGAAATATTTTTATATACAAATTCTACCTTACTTTTTTCCATATATACTGCCTCCCGAAAAGCTCACTTCTAAAATTATCTTTTGTCTATTATACTTCATCAGCCTAAAGAATGGAAGAAAAAATTTTGTGTACAGAGTTCCTGTTCAAACCTTGTAACGCACATTTCCGTAAAATTTATAGTCTCCGATACTTTCCTCACAGGCGATAGGCAACGGTCAAAACATCAGGTTTGCACCTGACATTTTAACCGCATATCAGCCCTGATTATCACAGTATCCCTGCTGGCTGTTCAGCCCATGCTTTTTCGCATATTCACTGGCTTTCTGTCTGCGTTCCTCGCTGTAAGGCGGCAGGAAGCGGATAGACAGACGGGACTTTGCCAGCACATAAGAAACACCGCCTTGAACATTGGATTTTTCCAGTCGGCAAAGGTCAGGGTACTTCTTAGCAAAAGCAGCCAACCTCTTTTTCAATCCGGCGTTGTGGGTGTAGATATTTGCCTTGTCCTCGCCCTCATTAAAGAGAACGATTGTTTCTTTCTCAATCTTCGTCAGTCTCGTCATAGCAGCCCTCCCTACGGTTTTTCAACACCCTCAGCCTGCGGTAAAAGCAACGATACCACCTTTCAACACCCTCAGCACTCAGCTTGACGGAAAGCATATAAAACAGCTTCTTCGCCACCGGATCGGGTGCAAGGGCAGCCACCATACGCAAACGCTCGACAGTTGCTTTCAGGTTCGGACAGCCAAAGGCATAAAGGGCTTCCATTTCATTCCGGTTCATCTTCATTGTGTTTTCCTCCTTAAAGTTTGATAAATGAAAAGCGACAGACACTTCATAAGGAAATACCTGTCGCTTCGTTGACGATATAAAATTGTTGGTTTTGGACTTGATAAAATCAGCAGTAAATCATTTCCTGTCTGATGATTTCTTCGGCTCGGTTACGGATAGAGTTCATGGACTGTACCCACAACATCTGATTGTCTGCTTTCATGGTTTCGGTCACACCCTCGGCTTGTTTCATCCGCTCAATGATAAGGCTGCACCTTTCCGCTGCCTGTTCGTTCAGGTCAGCAAGGTAAGTATGCAGTTCGCCGGATAAACAGAGGGCAGATAACCTTGCAGGGCGGTACTGCTCCAAATATGTCCTGTGCAGTCTGCCCCACATACCGATAGGGCGGTGTTCCTCCGGCAGCTTCAAGTCCGGCACATAGT
The DNA here is from genome assembly GCF_964249465.1 of Ruminococcus sp. Marseille-P328. NCBI lineage: Bacteria > Bacillati > Bacillota > Clostridia > Eubacteriales > Oscillospiraceae > Ruminococcus > Ruminococcus sp. Marseille-P328. The sequence continues at coordinate 190,378 of NZ_CAXUBQ010000004.1, forward strand.
AATCGCCCACAAGAACATAGTCCAGACCATTGCTTTCATCATGGATTCGTGGTTTCAATTCTGTCATGCTATTTTTTCTCCTTTCACTTTTTGCCGATTTGATTTGCTTGTGGCGTTCTGTTCAACACACACATTGCTATCAGAGCTTTTTTCTTCTGCTATACGCTCATGCTCCGCAAATTCTTTTGATTTCTCACGAATCTTTTTCATATACTTACGATTGGATTCTCGTTTTCTGCGAAGTCGTTCCGCCTCTTTTTCAGCAGCAATCCTTTCTTCCTCGGTTGGTTCATGCTGCTCCACAGGTACTTGAAATTGCCCGACATAGTTAAGATATATCTCCACCTCTGTGGTGCGGTCTGCACCTTTTCCTTGTGGCTCGTGAACCAGAATTTTGTCGATAAATTCATTTATCATGGCAGGAGTAAGTTCTGTAATGTTCTCATACTTTTTGACCAGCTTTAGAAAACGCTCCACATTATTTTGACCGCCTATAATCCGTTGCATATCAGCGGTGTCAGTCTCAATAATCTTGTTCAGCTCGTTCTGCTCATTTTCATAATCAGTAAGCATACTCTGAAAAAGTCTGTCCGGCAATCTTCCAATCACATTATCTTCATAGATTTTCCTGATAAGCATATCCAGTTCGTGAACTCGCTTCTGATTTCTTTCAATGCGGTTTTTTACAGTTTCAGAAACAGCAATATCTTTCATCGCCGATTCTTCTTGCAGAGAATAGACAAACTCCTGCTCATTCAAAGAAACATAATGGCAAGTCTCCTGTATGGTTTTCAGAATGATGCTTTTAAGTGCTTTTGTTGAAATATGGTGGCAAGTACAGTGACGATCATACTTCTGATAAGCAAGATTATAAGTGGAACATTCATAACAATCTGCCGGATTGGAATAACTTGTCCTTTTTTCGCCTTTGGCAGTATAGTATATTCTTTCTCGCCCTTTCCGCTGCCTGTGATTATACATCGGCGCACCACAATCAGCACAGTAAATCTTTCCGGTCAGAACATTAGGCTCGCCCATAGGATCTGCTTTTCTTACATTCTGTCTTAACTTTTGAGCAAGCAGCCATGTTTCTTCATCGACAATAGGCTCTTGTGTATCATCAAAAACCACCCAATCTTCCTTGTCTGCCCTTTTCGTCTTTTTGTCCTTATAGGAATTTTTGAATGTCCTGAAGTTGACAGTCTTTCCGATATACTCTGGTCGGGCAATCAGAGTAGTAACCTGATTTCCTCGCCACATATACGGATTTTCTTTGTCATAGTTGCTTGCATGATTTCCAAGTCCCTTTTTTCCAAGATAATAAGACGGTCTTTCTATTTTTTCTTCTGAAAGTTCTCTTGCTATCTGATAAGGTCCTTTTCCCTCAATAGTCATGCGATAAATTCTGCGGACTACTTCAGCAGCTTCTTCATCAATAATCCAATGGTCGGGGTTTTCGGGGTCTTTCAAATAGCCGTATGGTGGGATATTACTTGTATGAGCGTTGCCGGAAGAACCTCTGGATTTCAGTACAGCTTTAATTTTCTTACTTGTGTCCCTGACAAACCACTCATTCATGATATTCAGAAAAGGGGCAAACTCACTGGTTTCTTGACGGTCACTGTCAATACCATTATTGATTGCTATAAATCGAACTTCCTTTTCTCTAAACAGAATGTCAGTGAAAAAACCTACTTGCAGATGATCTCTGCCGATTCTGGACATATCCTTGCAGATACAGGCAGTGATTTCTCCGTTTTTAACACCTTCAACAAGTCTGTTCCATGAAGGTCTGTCAAAGGTCGCTCCACTCCAACCATCATCGGTAAAATGAACAAGATTCGTAAAGCCATGTTTTATAGCATAATCTTCAAGCATTTGCTTTTGATGAACGATACTGTTACTCTCTCCAGCATTATCATCATCACGAGACAGTCTTTCATACAAAGCAGTAATGCCATTGCTTTTATCTTTTTTTCTTCTCATGCTGAACTCCTTTCTTCAATTCCTATCCACTCCTTACGCTCACAAAATATCACATCATTGTGGGGCTTCGGCGGCGTCGTTTCATGCTCCGTAACCTTTGCAGCAGGGTTTTCAAAGGTCTGTCCCTCGGTAAAGTCCGGCACATCTAAAACAAGTTCGTTTTCGTCGTCGCTGTCCGGCTTCTTTTTGAGGGTCACCCGGTAAAGCCGTTCCATGTCTTTCCACCCGGCAGCGATTACCGCCTTTCCCTTTGCCGTAAATTCATGGTCGGCGCAGGAGAAAACCGCCGTTACCGCTTCAAAACTGTACGGCTCGGCGGTCGCCATAAGCAGACGCGCCCCGGCAAGGGTAAGGATATTGCGCTCGCTTTCCGGCAGCGCGGTAAGGTCAGCCCTTGCAAGCTCCATAGTGGGAATGATTGCGTGGTGGTCTGATACCTTTTTGCTGTTCAGAACGCGGGAAACTTCCGGCGTAAAGGAAATGCCCGCCATAAAGGGCAGCTTCCCGCATAGCAGCGCGATAATGCCCGTCGCTGTTTCTCCCATGTCATCGGTCAGAAATGCGCTGTCCGTTCTCGGATAGGTCAAGAGCTTCTTTTCATAGAGGGTCTGTGCAAGGTCAAGGGTCTGCTTTGCCGTGTACCCGTAAATACGGTTTGTTTCCCGCTGTAAACTGGTAAGGTCAAAGAGCTTCGGCGGGGCAATGGTTTTCTTTTCTTTCACAAGGGAAGTACAGACAGCCGCCGACGCTTCGCAGGCTGCTTTCAGTTTGCCCGCTTCATCAGCGGCGCAGATCTTCGCGCTTGCCGCTTCTGCGCCGGGGAGCATAAGGCGCACATGATAGTAGGTTTCTTTCTTGAAGTTTGTAATGGCAGCGTCCCGGTCTACAAGCATTTTTAAGGTCGGGGTCTGCACACGTCCCACGTTCAAGGTCTTTCCATACAGGCAGGAGAAAAGGCGGGTCGCATTGATACCGATAAGCCAGTCAGCCTTTGCCCTGCATAGTGCGGAATGATAGAGGGTGTCATACCCGCGCCCGTCCTTCAGATGTTCAAAGCCGCTTCGAATTGCGTCCGTTTCCATAGAGGAAATCCAAAGACGGGTAAAGGGTTTCTTGCAGCCCGCCATTTCATAGACAAATCGGAAAATCAATTCTCCCTCGCGCCCCGCGTCGCAGGCGTTCACGACTTCCGAAACGTCGGCGCGGTGCATGAGGTCTTTCAAGATTTTGAATTGTTTTCCCTTGTCGGCGGCTACGGTGTACTGCCATTCCTGCGGCAGAATGGGTAAGCTGTCATAGCTCCATTTTCTGTACTGCTCCCCATAGGCGGCAGCTTCGGAAAGCTGTACCAAATGCCCGATACACCAAGAAATGATGTACTTGTCATTTTCGATATATCCGTCTTTCTTACCCGTAACGCCAAGGGCGGCGGCAACCGCCGCCCCGACGCTGGGTTTCTCACAAATCACAAGTTTCATTCTTCCTCGTCCTCCTGTTCGGTGTCTGCGATGTCAGTTTCTTCCTCCGGCTCGTCCTCGTCGTATTCGTCAAAATCGAACTCGTCAAGGTCGGTGCTGCCTTTTACGTTCTGCTTCGGTTTCATAAACTTAACGTAGTAGAGGGCTGCGCCGCCGCCAAGAAGTCCCACAACAAGGAAGATGAGAAGCCCGCCCATGCTGTTTTTGGGTTTCTCCGGCTCTGCGGGAGCTTCCGGCTCGGTGTCCTTGCCTGTGCAGTTATTGATAGTTACAGAGCAGACAGGACAGGCGGTGTTGACTTCGCCCGCCTTGCATTTCTCGGTACAGTTGCAGACAGCCGGGGGCTGTTCGGTCTGTTCCTCCCCGATAATCGCCATAAGGTCGCTTTCGTCTACTTGATTTAGGAAGTGGACGGAATTTTCCCCCTCGGCTGCCCGGTCAACGATAATGTAAAAATAGTTGCCGCCTTTGCTTTTCACGACGATAAACTGTTTATCCTCGGCAGCGTCCCCGTCGATGTCGTCCACAAGGGTCATGTTGCCCTCCGGGGTAAGGGGCTGCGGTTCGGTTTCCACGATCACGCCGCTGTCGTCGGTTTCTTCCGTCGTAGGTGTCTGTGCAAAGGCGGTAACAGAAAAGCCGCCCATGAGCATAAGGGCGGCGCAAAGTGCGGTAAGGCTTCTAAGAATTTTATTCTTCATCTGCATTGTCCTCCTGTTCCTCATAGTCTGCGGGCATAGGGGCAATGCCCGGAATACCGCCGCCCGCAAGCATAGCGGTAAGCTCCTGCGGGGTAAGGCGCATAGAGCGCACAAGCTGAACGATTTGCAGATTTTCCGCTTCGGTTTTCTGTGCTTCCAGTCCGCGCAGCTTGTTCTGATACTCCGTGATTTTCTCACGGGTCTTTTGGATTTCCTTTTCAATTCTTTCAATTTTACTCATAGCCATAATGATTTTTCTCCTTTCGATTTTCAAATGTGTTGTTGTATGTCAGTTCCAGTTCATCAGCCCGTACCCTTTGATACAGGCATAGTCAAGGGGATAGCTCTTAATCTTGCAGGCGTCGCCGGAATTGCCCTCCACGGTGTAGACGCGGTTTCCGTCCCTGCCGATAACAAGCCCTACATGGTCTGCGCTGCCGTCTAAGTCCCAGTCAAAAAAGATAGCGTCACCGGGAGCAATGTTTTCATAGCCCCGCGCTCCCCATTGTCCGTGAGAGGTAAACCACGGAATACCCTGCGACTGGCAGGCGGCAAAACGCGGCTCGGAAAATCCCATTTGCCCGTAGCACCAGGACACGAAACAGGCGCACCATTCCACGCGGGAGTTGAAGCCGTACCAGCTCCAATACGGATAGCCGCCCACATTTCCGACTTGCTGCTTTGCAAGGTCAACGATAGCGGTATTGCCGGGGCGCGTTCCGTTCACAAAATCCACGCCGCTTAAATCCTCGGACGCGGAAGTATCGGAAGAACCGCCGCCAAAGATAAGGGGCTTGTTTCCGCTTGTCTGTAAGTACACCCGGTACATTTCAAGCTGTTCCGGGGTCAGATTGTTTTCTGCAATCGTGGATAACGGGGTGTTCGTCAGCTTGACGTTTAAGATGTAATACTCATAAGGCACTTGTACCGTGTAGGTGTCCGTATGCTCGTTGCCGTCCTCGTCTGTCCATGTGTCGGTGCGTTCTTCCTCCCGGTAGCGTATTTCCACTTCCTCGGTCAAGGTCAGCTTATATTGCTGATTGAAAATCCGCTGTAATTCGCTTTGTACCTCGGCGCGGGTGTAGCTCTGATATTTTGCGGTCAGATAGGACGCTAATTCGTGTGGGTTATGTCCGATATTTGCAAGGTCATAGCGGTACTCGTCATAGCCCGGATTGTCGCGCTCGATATTGTCAATCCTGCTTTGCAGCTCGTTTTCCAATCCGGCGTAGCTGTTTTCCACTTCCACAAGGTCGCTGTCCTCGGAGGTATAGGACGTTCCAAGCACGCCGTTTAAGGTGCCGGAAAACATTGCCCCACAAGAGGACAGCCCGGACATAACCATGATAAAGAGCAGCAGCACACCGACAGCGATTGCCACACCCGCCGGGTGCCTTGCCACAAATGCTGCGGTCTGCTTCGTTTTCTCGGCGGCTTTGGCTGCCGCCTTGCGGGTGCGTTCTGCCGCGCCCTTGATGCCCTTTGCGGTATTGCGGGCTTCCTTTGCATACTGCCGCTTGATTTTCTGCTTCTGCCAAAACCGGGAAATGGGGTTACTGGTTAGCTGCGAATTCTCATGCAGGGTCTTGTGATACTGAAAATCCACATTCGCCCGAAAAGCCGCTTTTTCTGCCTTTGCCGCTTCCCGGTAGGGTTTCAGTTTATGGCTGCGGTAGCCCTGCTTGATTTTCCGCGCCCCGTACTTCAATCCCCGTTCTGCGGTTTCCTCGCTCTTGTGTGCGCCCTCCACGCCGGAATTATCCTTTTCGACAGAATGGATTTTGTTATGTACCAAAATCCCGGCTTCCTGTGTGGGGCGGGATAGTGGGTTGTGCTTCTCCTTAAATCCGGGTGGCTTGTCCTTTTCCTCAAAGTGCAGGCGGGTCTTGCCTTTCCCGGTGGTTTCGTCAAAGGTGCGCTCTTTTACCAGTTTCTTTTCTTTGGGGATAGCCGCCTTTGCCTTATCCAAGCGGTCGGCGGCTTTATCGGATTTCTTGATATACTTTTCAAGCTCCGGGGCAGCGCGTTCCTCGTCGGTAAATTGCAGCCGGGAAGATTTCGTCCCGGCGGTAGCTTCTGCCTGTGCCTTTCGTACCGCTTTTTTAGACGCTTTGCGGGTATGGGCGGCTTCGATATGCTCCATGACGCGCTCCGTTTTGCCTGCGTCCGCTTTGGGGGCAGCTCCCGGCACATGGGGCAAGGGAGAAGTCGGGGAAGCTGCACCTTGTAGCTGCGCTGCGTCCTGTGCTGCCTGTTGCTCCGGGGATTTCTGAAAATCCGCGTCCTGCGTCCGCTTGCTGATACGTTCCGTGTCTCCCGTGGTCTGATTTTCTGCGATAGCCCCGTCGCGGGTCATTTTCTGCGTGATTTTATCACGGGGCTTTAATGGGTCTTTCAAGTGTTACCACCTCCAATCCGCGCCCCTGCAAGGGCGCAATACTCGGCGTTCAGTTCAATGCCGATATAGCGGCGGTCAAGGCTTTTCGCTGCAAGCCCGGTGGTGCCGCTTCCAAAAAACGGGTCAAGGACAACGCCGCCTGCCGGACAGCCCGCCAGTATGCACGTTTCCGCGAGCTTCGGGGGATAGGCGGCAAAATGCCCGCCCTTATACGGTACGGTATTGATAAGCCAAACGTCCCGCTTGTTCCTTGTGGTCGGTATAAGAGCGTCGTCATAATAGCCGCCGCTGCGGGGCTGATTGATACCCTGCACCTTGCCCTGTCCCGGTACTTCCTCGGCGTATTTGTGTCCTGCGCCGCGTCCCTGTCGGTACCGCGCAGCCGTTCCCGGCGCGATCGGCTCCGCAATGGCGGCAGCGTCATAGTAGTATTTCTTTGATTTCGTCAGTAAAAAGATATGCTCATAGCAGCGGCTCGGTCGGTCGCGGCAGCTCTCCGGCATGGGGTTTTCTTTCAGCCAGATAATATCGCTGCGTAAATACCACCCGTCAGAGCGCAGGGCAAAGGCTAAAAGCCACGGAATACCGATTAAATCCTTTTGCTTGCAGCCCGCTTTCATGCCGCTGCCGCAGTATGTGTCCGCGATATTCAGCCAAAATGTCCCGTCGTCTTTGAGTACCCGGCGCAGCTCCCGGAATACTTCTACAAGCCGCCCGATATACTGCTCCGGCGTGTCCTCCCGTCCAATCTGCGCGTCAAGCCCGTAGTCCCTTAGTCCATAGTAAGGCGGGCTTGTGACGCAGCAATTCACGCTTTCACTCGGAAGCTCCCGCAGGGCATAGAGGGCGTCACGGTTGATGATTACGTCCATTTTCATGCTTTGCTCATTTCCTCCGGCTTTGTCGTAAGCAGACGGTAAAGCTCGGTGTCCGTCGGGAAACGGTCAATGAACGGCAGCACCACGTTTCCGTAAAAGATAAGCCCCTCGCCCGCTTCGGTGTGGGTTACATACTTCATCTGCTGCGGGGAGATGTTAAGCTGCTTTGCAAGGATAGCCCGGTCGCCCTGTGCCTGATTGAGCATGAGGACAAAATCAGAGTTTTCAAAAATATTCTCGACTTCGCGGCTGCTCAAAAGGTCTTTGACGTTCTGCGTGATAGCGGTCGGTATGCCGCCCCATTTCCGAAAACGCTTCCAAATCTCCACGCTGTAAGCTGCGGTCTGTTCCTCTTTGAGCAGCAAATGAAACTCGTCCATGTAGTAACGGGTTGCCTTTTTTTCGGCGCGGTTGACGGTCACGCGGTTCCACACCTGGTCTTGCACAATGAGCATACCTAACTTTTTGAGCTGCTTTCCAAGCTGCTTAATATCAAAGCAGACAAGACGGTTATTCAGTTCTACATTGGTACGGTGGTTAAAGACGTTCAGAGAGCCGGAAACATAAAGCTCCAATGCCGCCGCAATGCGGGCAGCTTCCGGCTCCGGCTGCTTCAAAAGCTCGTTGTAAAGGTCGCCCAAAATCGGCATTTTTGCCGGGTCGGGGTCTGCAAGGAAAGGTCGGTACACATTCCTAACGGCGCGGTCAATGACGGTCTTTTCCACGGGCTGCAAGCCCTCTTTGCCGCCGATAACAAGCTCGCAGAGGGAAAGGATAAAGTCGGATTTCAAGGCAAGCGGGTTGTCGTCCTCGGAGTAGTTGAGGTTAATATCCATGGGGTTCACATACTGGGGCTTGCCGTCCATACCTTTTCCTGTTGGCGACAGGCGTATCACTTGCCCGCCCAAACGCTGCACAAGGGAGAAATACTCGGCTTCGGGGTCGCAGATGATAATATCGTCGTCAGTAATGAGAAAAGCGTTTGTCATTTCCCGCTTTGCCGCAAAGGATTTACCGCTTCCCGGTGTTCCAAGAATAAGCCCGTTTGGGTTTTTCAGTTGCTTGCGGTCGCAGAGTATCATGTTATTTGACAGCGCATTTAAGCCGTAGTAAAGGGCTGCGCCCCGCTGAAAAAGCTCCTGCGTGATGAACGGGATAAAAATAGCGGTGCTTGATGTGGTAAGTCCTCTTTGAATGGGGATAAGGTTCTCCCCAAGCGGGATAGAGGACATAAAGCCCGCTTCCTGCAAATAGTCAAGGCGGGTCAGAGCGCAGTTGTTTTTCTGTGCAAAGCCCGCCGTAGCAAATACGTCATTATCTAGTTTCCGTTTTGTGTCTGCCATGTTTACCACAAGGAACGTCAGCAGAAACATTCGCTCGTTGCGGCTCTGTAAATCCTGCAACAGATTTTTTGCTTCGCTGCCGAAAGTAGCAAGGTCGGACGGAATTATATCCATGTCATACCCGCTGCGTACCGCTTTTTTCTGTTCCTCAATCTTCATCTTGTCGAGGTCGGTTATCTTGCGCTTGATAGTCTTGATTGCTTCGCTCTGGTCGATACTGCGGATATGCATATTGACGATTATCCCGTTTTCAAGGTCGAGAATGTCCGAAAGCATACGGTCATTCAGCTCCGGCGCAAGGATTTCAAGGAACGATACCGCACCAAGTTTTCGCCCCATGCGGAACGTGCGCCCGTCGCCAAAACGGAACGAGGACGGGGCGATAAAGTCCTTTGTAGAAAGCCCCGACGGCACAAGCCAGTCCCAAGAGAAGCGGAACGGCTCGCCCTCCGGGTGGAAAATCCCATGCAGGACGTTCAAGCGTTCCTGTCCGTTCATGGGGCGGGCGGTTACACCAAGCACCTTAAAATTATTCAGTACATCGGTTTCGATACGGGAAAGGCGGGCTTTTGCCGCCGCAAGATTGTCCGCTTCAATGGAAAAGGTAATGTACTTGCACTTTTCCAGTCCGTTGTTGCCTTTTTCAAGCTGATTTTTCAGCATATCCGCGTACTCCCTGCGGATAGAGTTAAAAGCGTCGTCCTGTGCCGGAATTTCGATAGCCGCCTGTGCCTTTTCCTTTCTTGCGCCCTGATTGATGAAAGAGAGCTGCACCGAAACGGAAGCGTCAAAGTAGTTGAGAAAATCGCACCAGTTTTCAAAAATGGCGGTCTTATCATCTGCCTGTGCAAGCTGATAGTTAATATCTTCAAAGACAAGGCTTTTACTGTATTTCTTTTCCGTTACCCTGCAAATCCCGTCCGGGTACATCTGCAAGTAGGGAATGGTCTGCTGCGCGGTGTGGGGCTTCCCGTCGCCCTTTGCCGCCTGTATCACGGCGGCGATTTCTTTCTTTTCTGCGCGGGTCAGCTTACGCTTCACGGAATTTTTTACCGCGCGGGTCATGGTTTTTCGTTCTGCCATTGACAATAGCCGATACCTCCTTTTCCAGTTTTCGTTGTTTTTCTATGACGGCATAAAAATTTTCCGTCTGATAGGGGCGTTCCTTTGGTCGGATAAACTTTGTCTGAATGACGTTCTTTATCACGACTTCAAGGGGCTGCCCGTGTTTTTCATACATTGCCAAGAGGAAGCAGGGAAGCATAACGACAATCATTGCAAATGCCGCCATGCTTGTTCCCGCGCTGTCTTTGAGCAAAAAGAAAAGCGGTAGTCCCATAGCGAGGGCTGCCGCAAAACATATAATCTGCCGCTTTGTCAGATTAAAAGCGACTTTTGTTTTGATTTTTGATAAGTCTTTGGGTACGGGTACATACGCCAAGTGAAAACCTCCTTTCGGTCTTTAATGGGCGTTAAAGATTGACTTCGCAAGTGTGCCTGTTTTGAATAGGGAGAAGCACAAAATCACGGTGTAGGCTGCAAGGGAGAAAATCGCGCTGTGCAGGTTGTCCGCTACAATCATGCTGCCAACCAAAACCGCATAAATGCCGACGCATATCATTATGAGGAAGCCTTGAAAACCGAGGGCGAACAGGGCTTTTAAGTAGTTGTTGCCTATCTGCCCCCACTCTCTGTTGGTCATAGTTGCAAACGGGATAGGCGATACCGAACAGTAAAGGTAAATTTCTATCATTCTGCCGTACAGGATAACCGTGATAAGCACCGACATGATTTTCATGCAAAGGCTCACAAGGCTTGTTTCCATAACGAGCATAAGCAGTTCGGGGATTTCCATAGCGTCAAGTCCGGCTTGCATGGACGAGAGGGCGGCGTCAACGTCGATATTCGTATCGCCGCCGATCACGCCCGCCGCGCCGGAAACAACGTGCTGCGCCATATCGAACACCGCCATAGTGATAGTAAAGGTGTGGGTAACGAGATACACCGCTACCCACGCCTTGAAAAACCACTTAAAGAACATGAACGTGTCAATATCGTGCATATTGTTCTTTTCCGTTACCATGCTGATAAGCTCCACGCATAGAACGTAGGTAATAACAAGCCCCGCAATGGGTACAATCACATTTTCCGACAAGCTCTGTATCATGGAAAATATGCCTGCGTTCCACCCCTGCGGGGTTTGTCCTACCTCTGCGGCGATAGTTCCGACTTTTTCGTTTACGTCCCCGAACATAGTTGACAGATTACCGTTAATGGCTCCAATGAGGATTTCCTTTATCCATTCGTTAATCGCGTCAAGTATGCTCTGCATAGGCTAACCCCGCCGCTTAACCGAACAGTCCGGCAAGCAGAGGTACGAGGGTGCCGCCGATAAGGGCAACGCCGCCGCCCGCCATGAGCTGTTTTATCCCCAATTAGGTGTAAAACTCTGCTCGATGGCGGGCGGCGGCGTACAAAAAATCTATATGGTGTTTTTAAGAGAACCGTCCCGGTAGGACAGGTCAGGCAGTGACCTGTTCCACCTCTGGGATGGGTTTGAGATTAAAATGAATTTCGATAGAAATGTGTCTTGTTTTATCTTCGTCAATGCGCTCATGCACGACGATTTCTTTGATTAAGCGGTTAAGGGTGGCTGCGTCCAGCTCTGTGATGTTGGCATATTCCTGAATGGCTTCCACCCATTGTTTTGCGTCATTGGCAAGCTGGGCTTCATCGGACAGCCGCTTCCTGCCCTCGGACACTTTTGCTTTAAGCTCCGTCTGCTCGGTCTGTGTCTTTTCCAGCATGGTGTTGAAATTCTGCTCACTGATACGCCCTGCAATCATATCCTCATAAAGCCGCATGACCATTTTATCCAGAACCTCAATCCGTTCCTCGTCCCTTGTAAGGGAGCGTTCCATTGCTTCCCGCTGTTCCCGCTGCTCGGCTTCACAGGTATTAGTCAGGCGGTCGGCAACCGCTTTCCCGTCCATCAGGGCAGCTCTGGCACATTCCCGGATTTTTCGCAGCACATGGCTGTAAAGGGTGTCATAGTCAATCCGGTGCTGGGTGCAGTGGTTCTTTCCAAAGGCATTGTAGGTCTTGCAGGAATAAATCTGCTGGGGATGTTTTGCGTTTGTATAGCGTATCGTCAGCGACTTCCCACACTCGCCGCATTTTATCAGTCCGGCAAACAGGCTGATTTCATTGGTCTGCCCCGGACGCTGGCGGGATTTCAGCTTGTTCTGCACAATGTCAAAGCTCATGCGGTCAATCAGCGGTTCATGCTGTCCCTCCACTACAATCCAGTCCTCCGGCTTCTTTTCCCCAATCGTGCCGATTTTGAAACGGTAGTCTTTTTTCTGGGAAGCAATCGCCCCGGTGTAAACGGGATTCATCAAAAGGTCTTTGATAACGGAGAAGTCCCACATATACCGTCCGTTTTCCGGGTCTTTCTTTTCCCATTTGGTTCGGGTATTGCGAAGCCCCCGTTCCCGGTTCCACCATGTGGGGCAGGGGATTTTTTCTTCCTCCAGCCGTCTGCGGATATAGTTCGGACCATGACCGTTTAGGGCATATCCGAAAATCAGCCGCACAATCGGGGCGGTTTCCTCGTCAATGAGCAGATGGTTTTTGTCCTCCGGGTCTTTCCGATACCCAAACGGGGCAAGACACCCGGTAAACTGTCCTTTCTGCGCTTTCAGAAGATAAGAGGAATGGACTTTCTTGGAAATATCCTTGCTGTACATCTCGTTCAGGATATTCTTGAACGGGGCAATATCGTTGTTATCCCGCAGGGTGTCGATACCGTCATTCATGGCGATATAGCGGACACCGTTTCTTGGGAAAAAGTCCTCAATCAAATGCCCTGTTTGCAGATAGTTACGCCCCAGTCGGCTGAGGTCTTTCGTGATGACAAGGTTGATTTGCCTGCGCTCAATGGCTCTCAACATTCTCTGTAAATCAGGACGCTCCATGTTAAGACCTGTGAAGCCATCGTCTTGATAGACTGCCACAACCTCCCATCCCTGCTTTTCGCAGTATTTTTCCAGCATATCACGCTGGTTTGCGATACTGGCACTTTCGCCTTGCAGGTCATCGTCCTTTGACAGCCTGCAATAGACCGCTGCACGATACCCTCCGGCAAGTGCCGAACCGATTGTTCTGTATTCCATTTCGTTCATCATAGCCATTTACCCACACAATCCAGACGGTATCTGGCTCTTTTGAACCTCATCTTCATTATACTTCAAATCTTTCTTTTTAGCAAGATATTCTTTCGCATTTGTCTTTCCGTATTTCTGGGAAATCAGGCTGACGAACACATCAGTTGCGTCCAGCTCCCCGTCAAACACTGTTGTAACATGAATCTCTGTTTTGTTTTTTGCCATAGGCAGTTATCCTCCATACATGAAAATAGCCAGACAGAGGGTGTCGGCAACGAAGTCCGGCAACGGGCTTCAAAAGACCTTGCAAACAATCTCAATCTGGCGATGGTTACTATTTATACTTTTCTTTTATTTTTCTGTTGTTTTGGTTGTTATAAGGGAGAAAAGCCCGGAAATAAGGGATTTTCCCCGGCAACCGGCTCGGCAACGGGATAGCAACAGGGGGTGCAACGGGCTGTCATTTTCAGAATGGAAGCTCCATCTGTTCTGTGACCTCCACAAAACCGTCCATCGTTTTTTCAGACGGGTTGCCGGAGTCCGTTGCCGGGTTTTCACGCTCCCAGCCCTTTTGTCTGCCATATTCGGAAAACATTCTTGGGTTCGGGAAGTACCGCCAGCCGGAAATGCACTGGTTCATAATCTCGTTGATTTCCCGGATTTCCCATTGCTTCGGCTCGTCAAAGGCATGGTTTAAGGCTTCCTTGTAGAGCTGCTTAGAGCAGACCATGTTCCCGGTGTACTTATCAAGATACGCCTGTATCATCCCGGCTTTGGTGTCCTCCGGCATAAAATCCCGCTGGTGTTCTTTGAGATACCGCTGCATGGCGGGGCTGAACACCAGCTTGAACCTGCCGCTTCGGTAAATCTCCATCGCTTCCGCCCACATCTGTCCGATATAGGCTCTGGAAGCGGCTTCGTCCTCCAAAATGTGAACCTCGGCTTGCTCCGGGTACACCATGACCGGGATAAAGCGGCGGTTGCCGGAACGGTCAAGGGGCAGGAAGTCAAGGGCATTGGAAGTGCCGCCAAACACGCACTGACGGGGGCGGTCTGCCGGGTGGGTTTCATAGGGTATCTTGTAAACTTCTTTCTGCCGGCTTAAAAATGACTTGATTTCCTCAATGCTCTTGGCGTTGGCGGTTGCCATCATTTCCGACATTTCGATAATCCAGTGACCTTGCAGCTTGCGGTACACATTGTCATCGTCCAGCTTCCGCAAATCATCGGAGAACCACTCGTCCCGGACTGCCAGCAGACGGAAGAAGGTGGACTTGCCAGCCCCCTGACCGCCTACCAGACAGAGCATGATTTCAAACTTACACCCCGGCTGAAAGGCTCGTGAGATTGCACCCAGCAGGAACAGCTTCAACGCTTCATAGGTGTAATCGTCTGCGTCAGCCCCCAGAAAGTGCCGCAGACAGAAACGGATTCGTTCTGTCCCGTCCCACACAAGGGCACTTAGGTAGTCCCGGATGGGATGGTACTTGTTTTCATTCGCCACAATCCCGATGGCGTTATCAATCTTTTTCTCATTGGTAAGCCCGTAGGTTTCTTCCAGATAGAGAAGCAGATACTTCATGTCCGTATCGTTCAGGGCGGTGCTTTCTCTGTGGAAGCCGATGGGCTTTATGATGTCCTTGCGGTCAGTTAGGATGTTGTATGCGATAGCCCCGGAAAGCAGAGGGTCACGCTGGAATACGGTCAGGCAGTTCCGGATGCTCTGACGGACACCGCCTTTCTCGGTGGTTTCCAGCCCCGCCTTGATTTCCTCAATGCTCTGGGGCGGCTGCATGGCGTTCATGGTGTTTTTTAGTTCTTGCTGCGTCTGCGGCTGCAAGCTCTGCCATTCGCTGTTCAAGCTGTATCACATCCTTTCCGTAGTCCGTAATCAAAGCCGCTTTTTCCTCTGTTTCCCCGAACAGAAGCACATCCAGCAGATATTCCACATGGGATTGCTTCTGTAAGGCTTCCACAAACCGGGGATGAAAGGCTTCCTCCGGGGAGTGTGGGGCATAATCTTTTCTCCATTCCCGGAGTAGGTGGAGATAATCGGCAAGAATACGGAAGCAGCGGTTCTTTGCTTCCTGAAACTGTTCCTCCGGGAATTTCTGCCGGGGCTTGGGCTTTTTTGCCTTTCCCGGCGGCTTCCAGTCCTCATAGGAAAGCCCGAAGTCCTGTGCCAGTTGTACGGCGGCTTCTTTCTTTCCCCGCCCATACAGGGCAGCGGCAAAATCAATCACATCCCCATCTGCACCGCAGCCGAAGCAGTGATAACGCCGATCCAGCTTCATGCTTGGGGTTTTATCGTTATGGAACGGGCAGCAAGCCATCCCGTTCCGACCTACATGGATTCCATAATGCTCCGCAGCCTGTCTTGTTGTGACGGACTGCTTCACAGCTTCAAATACATTCAAATCTATCCCTCCTTGAAAATAAGAAAAGCACCTGACATTCTCTGATTGAAAATGGCAAGTGCCTGTTAAAGTTCCATATCCTGTTGTTTGTGTTTCGTCTGTGCCGGGACAGTTCTTTGTGCTTTTTTCTCGTCAGCCTTATCCTGCAAGACTTCTTTGATAGGCTGTTTCTTGGGCGGCTCTTTACTTTCCTCTGTGCCGGGTGTGGCTTTCCGTACCCAGTAGCGGATGTCCCGCAGCTTCTTCAAATCCTCCTGTACCTCGGTCAGTGGTACTTTCAACTCTGCGATTTCTTCCAAAAGCGTTTCCTGCTCCTCTTGCAGCTCCTTTTGGGTACTGTCCTTATCATCTGGGTGCTTGGCAAGGTAGGCGGCGGCTTTTTCATACCGGGCAACCTCCGGGTGTTCCTGTTTGAATTTCTCCTTTGTTTTCTTAAAAAATATCTTCTGGTACTTCTCATAGACAGGCTTACATTCCTTGCAGTCTGTCCGGCTGGCAAGAATCCCGTCAATCACTTTGCTTCGGGCTTCCTTTGGCTTCATCTGATTGCGGTAATCTGCGGCTGATTTCCCGGAAGATTCCAGAAACGCTTCTAAGTCCTCCACAGTGGAAAGTCCCTTTTGCCGGAGATAGGACAATGCTTCGCTGACTGCCTTTAAGTCCTGTGAAGTCCCCCGGTTCTGTCCAGCCCTCGTCCAGTCCTTCCGTTCTTCCTTTCGTATCTCCATATACTTCATCAGCAGATTGGGAAGAAGTGTCGCTTCCTCCGCCGTTTTTTGTGCAAGCAGCTCTTTCCGTTTTTCTCCCAGTTCGGTAATCCAGCCTTTGAGGTTTTGAATGAGCTGCCGAATGGACTGCATCAGGCGGTTGGCGGCTTTGATTTCCCGGTTCAGGTTGCCGATATTCGTCTGGATACCACGCTTTTCCATCTGCTGGACAGCAGCCCCCTCATGGACAGTGGGGACTATATCAAGCCCCTGTCTGGCATAGGAACGCAAGTCCACACGCTCCGGGCGGTCATTGGCTTCCAGATAGCGGTTCTGGATGACCTCCCATTCATGCCGCCAGATTTCACAATACTTCTGGTCGTTCCAATCAACCGTATCCTCCTTGTGGCTTTTCCACCTGCCGGACGGAAGTTTTATCCGTTCTCCGCTTTCATCAAGGTCATAAACCTTGCGGCTCTTGGGAAGCCATTTTCCATGTTCGTCCATTGCCCTCATAGTGAGCATGACATGGGCGTGGGGATTGTGTCCCGGCGGATGGGGGTCATGGATTGCAAAATCAGCAATCATGCCTTTGGAAACAAACTGCTGCTCACAAAACTCCCGGACAAGGACAGCATACTGGTCGGGTGGTATCTCTCTTGGGATGGTAAGCACCCACCGCCTTGCAAGCTGAGAGTTCCATTGCTTCTCCACCGCTTCGGCGGCGTTCCATAAGGTATTGCGGTCTGTATATTCCTGTGGGGCATTTGCCGGGAGCAGGATTTCATTGTGGACGATACCACGCTTTTCCGGGTAGTGCTTCACTTGCTGGTCGTATTCACAGAACAGCTTTTCGCCACTCTGGTAAGCAGCGGCGGCAACCGCAGACTGCCGCTGGCTGCGCTGAACAATAGAGATTTCGTTGTGTGGACAGGGCATTTCGTGTCCCTCCTTTCGGTAATTGGTGGATGGGGTGGCGTTTTACCACCTCATTTGGGGCAGAAAAAAAGCAGGAGACCTTTTCAGATTTCCTGCTCGGTGTGCCGCTGTGTGGGCGGCGGGTATTTAGTTATAAAAGTTCGGGGCAAGTTGACCCGATGTGAAGCTGACAGTCGAGTAGACTAAGACCTCTCAATCTTAGCCCCTCACAGATCCGTACGTGCGGCTTTCCCGCATACGGCTCCTCG
>NZ_CAXUBQ010000005.1:0-177708 GCF_964249465.1 Ruminococcus sp. Marseille-P328
TTGCGCCGGCGAGTGAGTAATACACATTGTCCAAATGCGTCCGCATTGAAGAACTTTTAATCAACTAAATAGCAATCCGCGGTGGCAAAGAGGAAGTTTCCTTGGCCGCCGCTTTTTACGTTTGAGATTAGAGGAATAAAATAGAAGCACGAGTTTTACAATAGAATAGAACTTATTTTTGAGGAGACATCCTATGCTTGAAAAGGCAATAAGAAAGGCGGTTCTGTCCATTTTACTGGCTAGTCTCATGGTGGGGGCTGGTTGTCGGATTACATATGCGGAGGAACAGCAGCAAACCACAGAGTCAAAAGTGGCTACCGATGACACTTTTGTACAGGCGCCTTCAGCCCTTCTGATGGAAGCCGGTACCGGTACTGTGATTTACGAAAAAGATCCGGACACAAGACGCAGTCCGGCAAGTATTACGAAGATCATGACACTGATCCTGATTTTCGATGCGTTGGAGAATGGTACACTGAAAATGGATGACCTTGTAACAACCAGCGCTTACGCTAAGTCTATGGGTGGCTCCCAGGTATTTTTGGAGGAAGGGGAAACCCAGGATGTGGAGACTATGATCAAGTGCATTGTGATCGCCTCTGGAAATGACGCCAGTGTAGCGATGGCAGAGCATATCGGGGGCAGCGAGCAGGAATTTGTGCGGCAGATGAATGAGCGGGCGGCTGGTCTTGGAATGCAAAATACCCATTTTGTGGACTGCTGTGGGCTGACAGATTCCACGGATCACTACACAACAGCCCGTGACATTGCCCTCATGAGCCGGGAACTGATTACAAAATATCCGAAGATACTGGAATATTCCTCTATCTGGATGGAAAATATTACCCATGTGACCAGACAAGGTTCCAAAGAGTTCGGATTAACAAACACTAACAAGCTTCTTCGCAGCTACGACGGCTGTGTAGGATTAAAAACAGGAAGTACCAGTCTGGCAAAGTACTGCGTATCTGCTGTAGCGTCCCGAAATAATATTACTCTGATTTCCGTGGTTATGGCGGCTCCTGATTACAAAGTCCGTTTTAAAGATGCAGCAGCCATGTTGAACTATGGTTTTTCCAAATGCAGTCTTTTTACAGATGAAAATCCCGAAAAGCTTCCCCAGATAGAGGTTCGAAAAGGAACCAAGCCCACCGCAGAAGTAAAATACGAAAAGAATTTCCAGTATCTCAGCACCGATGGAAAACCCATAGGCGAAGTGGAACGGAAACTGAATCTGGAAACCCAGGTGCAGGCTCCGGTGAAAAAGGGCGAAACTGCTGGTACTCTGGAATACTACAGAGATGGGCAAAAGCTTGGCGAGATCAACATTCTTTTCACTGAAACCATAGAAAAAGCAACCTATAAAAACTGTTTGGAGAAAATAATTACAGAAGCATTTTGACAAAACAGTCCTCATCGGTTTATAATAAACTCTGTATGAAAATTTTTGCTGATGTCTTACAAAAATATAGCAGCAAAAGCGGAGGGAAAACATATGAAACAAGAGAAAAAACAGCCTGGCAGATTAAAGATGCTTGCAGGCTATTATAAACCATATAAGGGACTGTTTTTTGCAGATCTTTTTTTTGCATTCCTTGGGGCAGCAGTGACACTTGTCATTCCACTGATGGTTCGTTATATTATGAATTCCATAAGTGAAATGTCAGCGGATGAAGCGAAGACCATGATTTTGAAAATCGGGGTGGGAATGCTGGTACTGATCCTGGTGCAGCTTGGAAGCCGTTATTTTATTACCTATTATGGACATATGATGGGTGCTTATATTGAGCATGATATGCGAAATGAGATATTCAGCCATTACCAGAAGCTCTCTTTTGCATTTTATGATAATCAGAAGGTCGGTCAGCTTCTTTCCAGGATCACAAGTGATCTTTTTGATATTACAGAGCTTCTCCACCATGGACCGGAGGATATTCTGATCTCAGTGATCAAGCTGTTCGGAGCACTGATCATTCTTATGAATGTAAAGCCGCAGATGGCGCTGCTGTGTTTTGCAGTTGTAATTATTATGCTGATCTATGCACTGATTTATAATAAAAAGATGAAAAGTGCATTTAAGGAAAACCGTGTGCGCATGGGCGAGATCAACAGCCAGATCGAGGACAGTCTTTCCGGAATCCGTGTGGTAAAATCTTTTGGAAATGAGAAGCGCGAGATTGAGAAATTCCGTAAAGGAAATGAGCGTTTTGTGGATTCCAAGCGTGTGACTTACCGCTATATGGCAGGTTATCATGCAGGCATGGATGCGTTTACCACGCTGATCACAGTTACTGCACTGGTTTCCGGAGCCATGTTCCTGGCAGCAGGAGATTTAAGCGCCACAGATCTTGTGACCTTTCTTTTGTATATTAACAATTTTACAGAGCCGGTTACCAAGCTGGTAAACTTTACCGAGCAGTTCCAGAACGGCTACAGTGGTTATGACCGCTTCCTGGAAATGATGTCCATTGCGCCGGATATTGAGGATGCGCCGGATGCCGTTTCTATGGATCATGTAAAAGGAGATATCCGTTTCGAAAATGTTTCTTTCCACTATGAAGACCACAATGAGAAAGTGCTTTCTAACGTAAATCTGGAAGTGAAGCCCGGTGACTATGTTGCCCTTGTAGGCACCTCTGGAGCTGGAAAGACTACCCTTTGCAGTCTGATCCCCAGATTTTATGATGTTTCATCTGGTGCCATTTATCTGGATGGAAAAGATATCCGAAAGATCAAACTGAAGGATCTTCGTAATCAGATTGGCATTGTGCAGCAGGATGTATACCTGTTTGCAGGAAACATTATGGAAAATATCCGATATGGCCGTCCGGACGCTACCGACGAGGAAGTCATCCGCGCAGCCAAGCTTGCCAATGCTCATGATTTTATTATGGAAATGCCGGATAACTATGGTACAGACATTGGACAGCGCGGCGTGAAGCTTTCCGGAGGACAGAAACAGCGTCTTTCCATTGCGAGAGCTTTTCTGAAGAATCCGCCGATCCTGATCTTTGATGAGGCAACATCCGCCCTGGATAACGAAAGTGAGAAGGTGGTGCAGCAATCTCTGGAACGTCTTGCCAAAGACCGAACCACCTTCGTGATCGCCCATCGTCTTTCCACGATCCGCAATGCCAGAAGGATCCTGGTGCTGACTGAAGATGGAATTGCAGAAGAAGGTACACATCAGGAGCTGATGGAGAAGGACGGCGTATATGCGAAACTTTGCAAAGCCGGATTGTGATCGTAAACAGCAATTATATGCGAAAGGATGAATTGCAGAATGAAAGAAATAAGAACCGAAGACGCAGCAGGCCAGATCCTCTGCCATGATATTACACAGATTATAAAGGATGAGAAGAAAGGCGTTCTGTTTTCCAAAGGACATATTGTGAAAGAAGAGGACATTCCGCTGCTCCTTTCTGTTGGAAAAGAACATCTTTTTGTGTGGGAAAAGAAAGAGGGAATTCTTCATGAAAATGAGGGCGCTGATATTTTGTATAAAATCTGTGCAGGAGATTCCATGCATGGAACTGATGTGAAAGAAGGCAAGATCGAACTGGTAGCAGACGAGGACGGAGTTCTGAAAATCCGCAGAGATGCCCTTCTGGCAGTGAATTCTCTGGGGGAGATGATGATTGCTTCCCGCCATGGGGACTTCCCGGTAAAAAAAGGAGATAAACTGGCTGGCACCAGGATCATCCCTCTTGTAATCGAAAAAGAAAAAATGGACAGAGCTGTGGAAGCCGCTGGCCCGGAACCGATTTTTTCCATTCTTCCCTATCATTTTAAAAAGGTTGGAATCGTTACAACTGGAAGCGAGGTAAAAAAAGGTCTGATTCAGGATACTTTTACCCCTGTATTAAAAGAAAAGCTTTCTGAGTACCCCACTGAGGTGATCGGTCAGACGACTCCAGGAGATGACAAGGCACAGATCACAGACGACATTATGGAATTTATTAACCAGGGTGCAGACATGGTAGTCTGCAGCGGCGGCATGAGTGTAGATCCAGATGACCGTACACCTGGAGGAATCCGTGATACAGGAGCCAGAGTTGTTACTTACGGTGCACCGGTACTGCCAGGAGCCATGCTTCTCATCGCTTACTATGAGAAAGAGGGCAAATGCATTCCGATCCTTGGCCTTCCCGGATGTGTCATGTATGCGAAGCGTACTGTATTTGACCTGGTTCTGCCAAGAATCATGGCAGACGATGAAATTTTCCCGGAAGAAGTTGCTGCATACGGAGAAGGCGGTCTCTGCCTGAGCTGCAAAGTCTGTACCTTCCCCAATTGTGGATTTGGAAAGTAAGCAGGGCCTGGGGCGTGCAGATTGCAGAAGGCCTTTTTCAAACACGCTCTGGAAATTACAAAGTATTTAAGGAGATTTATGGAAAAATTTCGAACTGTAACCTATGAAGTCCATAACCCGAAAATAAAAAAAAGCGTGCGCTTTGCTGTTCTTGCAGACCTTCACGGAAGCATTTTCGGCGAAGAGAATAGTGCTTTGCTGAAAAAAATCCAGGAAAATGCCCCCGATGCCATTCTTCTTGCCGGAGACATGGTGGTCCGGATGGATCCTTTCACCCTGGAAACTGCCAGAAAACTGCTTTGTACACTGGCGAAGAATTTCCCCATCTTTTACGCCATGGGAAACCACGAAACCAAAATGAAAGCCAAAGGGCACCTTTATCGGAATGAGTACCTGAAATATCAGGCAGAGTTGAAACAAAAAGGAATCTGTTTTCTGGCAAATGAGAAGAGCAAAGTTGTTCTGGCTGGCAATTCCTTTGTGGTAAATGGACTGGAACTTCCACTGGAATACTATCACAAGCCTTTTTCCCCGAAGCTAACTTCTGAAAAAATGGAAGAGCTTATGGGAAAGCCAGATCCGGAAGCCATAAATATTCTTCTTGCCCATAACCCAAAATATGGCAGAACCTATTTCCGCTGGGGCGCCGACCTGATTCTGTCTGGACATTACCATGGCGGTGTGCTCCGTTTTTCCAGACATGTGGGAGCCATCAGTTCCCAGTTTATACCTTTTCCAAAATACTGTTGCGGCGATTTTTACAAAAATGGCAAATGTATGATCGTAAGTGCAGGCCTTGGGGAACACACAGTGCCTCTTCGGATCCATAATCCAAGAGAGCTGATTTTTATAGAAATGAAACCGTAAGGGAGAGAGGAAAGCGCATGGCAATTCCCGTAAAACTGAATGTTTTTGAAGGACCGCTTGATCTGCTCCTTCACCTTATTGATAAAAATAAAATTGATATTTATGATATACCGATTGTGGAGATTACGGATCAGTATATGGAATACATTCACGCTATGGAAAAAGAAGATCTTGGAGTTATGAGTGAGTTTATGGTCATGGCAGCCACACTTCTGGATATCAAGTGCCGGATGCTTCTTCCAAAAGAAATCAATGAAGAAGGAGAAGAGGAGGACCCCAGAGCGGAGCTGGTTCAGAAACTTCTGGAATATAAGATGTATAAATATATGTCTTATGAGCTGAAGGACAAAATGGACGATGCCAGCGGCGTTTATTTCCGTGAGCCGGATGTGCCAAGGGAGGTGCTTCAGTATCGGGAGCCAGTGGATCCCTCAGAACTTCTGGCTGGTCTTACTCTTGAGAAATTAAACGCCATTTACCAGTCGATCATCAGGCGGCAGGACGACAGACGAGATCCTATCCGAAGTCAGTTTGGAAAAATCGAGAAGGAAGAAGTCAGTCTTTCTGATAAAATGCTGGAGATGAAAGAATTTGCAAAGACTCACAGGAAATTCAGTTTTCGGGATCTGTTGAAAAAGCAGTGCTCCAAAGTACAGGTAATCGTTACCTTCCTTTCCGTGCTGGAACTGATAAAAATGGGACACATTCATGTGGTTCAGGAAGAGATTTTTGATGACATTCAGATCAATGTTGTGACAGAGCCGGAAACCTGGAAGAATCTGACAGAATTTGCAGAGGAAGAAGGATAGTGTATGGAAATTAAACGATTAGAAGGTGCCGTTGAGGCAATCCTGTTTGCGATGGGTGAATCTGTGGAATTAGGTCAGATTGCGAAAGCAATCCAGCAGGATAAGCCAACTACAGAAAAACTACTCCATAATCTGATGGATAAATATAAGGATGAGGGAAGGGGAATCCAGATCATTGAGCTGGAGGGCTCTTATCAGCTGTGCACCAAACGGGATTACTATGGCTGTCTGATCCGGATTGCCATGCAGCCTAAGAAACCTGCCCTTACAGATGTTATGCTGGAAACGCTGTCTATTATAGCCTATAAGCAGCCTGTGACAAAAGCTGAGATTGAAAAGATCCGGGGAGTAAAAAGCGATCATGCAGTAAATAAGCTGGTTGAGTATAATCTGGTAAAGGAGCTTGGACGTCTTGATGCACCTGGACGGCCGATTCTTTTCGGCACTACAGAAGAATTCCTTCGCACATTTGGTGTGCAGGGTCTGGAAGAGCTTCCGGCTGTGGATCCGGTAAAAATGGCGGATTTTAAGGCTGAGGCAGAAGAGGAAGTACAGCTGAAGCTGGATATATAAGACAGGACAAGTAAGCCACAGATAAACTGCAGACGATATAACAGAACAAGTAAGCCCGGATAAACTGTAGACAATGAAACAGGACAAGTAAGCCGCAGATAAACTGCTGGCGATAAGACAGGAGAGAAAAAATGCCCACAACATATGCACATGATTTGTTTGGTCAGAAAGTATACAGGCAATTGCCCGATCAAGTGAAAGAAATTATTCGGAAAAACGGTGAACTGTATCGGATCGGTCTTCACGGACCGGATATTTTCTTCTATTATTTTATTTTTAAGAATCACGTAAGCAGTGTAGGATACCGTATGCACAAAGAAAAAGCCCGGGCATTTTTCGCCCAGGGAATGGCGCAGGTCAGAGAGACTGGTGATGAGGCACTTCTTGCCTATCTTCTTGGCTTTGGCTGTCATTATCTTCTGGACTCTTTCTGTCATCCTTTTGTAAATGAAATGAATGATAAGGGCAGGATTTCCCACAGCCTTCTGGAAATTGAATTTGACCGCTTCCTTATGGAAGAAAATGGGAAAAATCCATATGCCTTTTATCCTTCTGATTGTATCAAAGCAAAACGCAAAAATGCAGCGGAAATCCACAAGGCTTTTCCTCTTGTAAAAACAGGAGATATTCTTCTGAGCCTTAAACTGATGAAATTTATGACAAATCTGCTGGTATGTGACGATGGCGGGACGAGACGGGCGCGTCTGTCGAAGCTTTCCAGCCTTGGAGGAAGAAGAGCACAGTCTGCTTTGATCGATCACTATATGATGGCTCAGCCGGCAGGTGGCAGCAGGGAACCTGTGGAACAGCTGAATACATTGTTTGAAAAAGAGGTGAAAGAGGCACCGGCAGAATTGCTGGAGCTGTATCAGCTTTCCCAGGAGGACATGCTGTTGTCTGAGCGATGGAATCTGACTTACAATGGTTAGCTGTGATATACAAACTGAAAATTGAACCAATTTCAGGGACAGGTATTTTGTAAGATACCTGTTCTTTTTATCAGGCAAAACTTGTAGAGTGAGCTTTGCATAGTTTGGGACAGGTCCGCGTAAAATACTATAAACGGAATGTGGGGTGGACTATGAAAAGCAGATACAGATTCTTTTGTTTTACACTGACTTTTGTACTTGTTTTATGCACTGCTGCCCAGGTGTCAGGAAGCACTGGCACAGATGAAAAAAAGGCTGTCAGTTCCATTGTGCAGATGATACCGGCAGCTGTTGATATGAAAGAAACAGACGGACCTGGAAATCTCTATGCCTTATCCGCCGTTCTTATGGATGGGGATTCTGGCCGGGTACTGTACGAAAAAGAGGGCTATACAGCTCGCCCAAATGCCAGTACCACAAAGGTAATGACCTGTATCCTTGCACTGGAAAAGGGCTCCGGTGATGATTATGTAATGGTGTCAGAAAATGCGGCCTCTCAACCAGAAGTAAAGCTGAATTTAAAGGAAGGGGAGCAGTATTACCTGGAAGATCTTCTTTATTCTTTAATGTTGAAAAGCCATAATGATACGGCTGTGGCAATTGCTGAACACATTGGCGGTTCTGTGGAAGGATTTGCAAAAATGATGAATGCAAAAGCAAAGGAGATTGGCTGCACGAACACTCATTTTGTTACGCCGAACGGTCTTGACAGTGCAGATGCAGGAGGCATTCATCAGACTACCGCAAGAGATCTGGCTTTGATCATGAGCTATGCTGTGAAAAATAAAGCATTTCTTCATATCACACAGACCAGGGATTATTCTTTTTCTGATATTACAGGAAAACGTCAGTTTTCCGTCCATAATGCAAATGCATTTCTTGATATGACTCCGGATGCCATTTCAGGAAAAACCGGTTTTACAGGAAATGCGGGTTATTGTTATGTGGCAGCCTGTGAAAATGAGGAAAGAAAATTTATTATTTCCCTTCTTGGCTGCGGCTGGCCGAATAATAAGACATATAAATGGAAAGATGCCATGAAACTGCTGGAATATGGCAAAGCAAATTTTCACAAGGAAACCTATTGGCAGGAGCCGGAGATTCCGGCTATACCAGTAAAGGATGGGACTGACGAAAGCAGCGGGAAAGAATCTGGTAAGGAAAACCAGGAAAATTCCGGGAGAATTTTCACAGAAACTGGGACAGGTTTCGCAGATGTATATATAAATGGCCAGATTCAGGCATCTGATTCTGACAAAAAGAAACAGATCCTTCTGAAAGAAGGGGAAAAGATTACCTGCCATCTGCGTATTGAGAAAAATTTGACAGCACCTGTGAAAAAGGGGCAGAAAATTGGTCAGGTCACTTTTGGTCTTGGAGAACTTGTCCTGGATAACTATTTTGTGACAGCAGATCGCAATATTGTCAAAATCACCTATTTATGGTGCGCAAACAAGGTGTTTCATGACTTTTTTCACTAAAAAGCCTGACGGAATATGTATGATATATAAAAAAATCCCCCGAAAATCGAGGGATTTTTTTGCATAAAAACACGGAAAACTATTGAAAAATTGTGTGAAAAAATGTACAATTAGAATCGGCAGAATTTTTGGTTATACTTTTAAATTATTATAAAATGGAGGGCAAGAAAGAATGAGTAACGCAACACAAAGTTTAGCGGGCACAAGAATCACTTCTTTGCTTGACGCGAACAGTTTTGTTGAGATCGGCCAAAGTGTAACAGCCAGAAATACAGATTTCAACATGACTGAGAAAAAAGCACCTTCAGACGGTGTTATTACCGGATATGGTGTAATCGATGGAAATCTGGTGTATGTGTACAGCCAGGATGTTTCCGTACTGAACGGAACCGTTGGTGAAATGCATGCCAAGAAGATTACCAGACTTTATGATATGGCTATGAAGACCGGTGCTCCGGTGATCGGCCTGATCGATTGTGCAGGTCTCCGTCTTCAGGAGGCAACTGACGCATTGGAAGCATTCGGTGAAATTTATATGAAACAGACTCTGGCATCCGGACTGATTCCACAGATCACAGGTATCTTCGGTACCTGCGGTGGTGGTATGGCACTTGTACCGGCACTGACAGACTTCACATTTGTTGAAGAGAAGAAAGGCAAACTGTTTGTAAACACCCCGAACGCCCTTGAAGGCAACCACGTTTCCAAATGTGACACATCCTCAGCCAGATTCCAGAGCGAAGAGACAGGTCTTGTAGACGGAATCGGCACTGAGGACGAGATCCTTGGAAAAATCCGTGAACTCGTAACATATCTGCCATCTAACTGCGAAGACACTGATTCTTACATGGAGTGCACAGACGACCTGAACCGTGTATGCGAGGATATTGAGAACTGCACAGGTGACACAGCCATTGCACTTTCCAGAATCGCTGATAACGGCCAGTTCTTCGAGGTAAAAGCTAACTACGGTAAGAGCGTTGCTGTTGGATTTATCAGACTGAACGGCGCTACCGTTGGTGCTGTTGCAAACAGAAGCGAGAGCTATGATGCAGAAGGCAAAAAGGTATGGGAGTCTGATGGAACCCTTAGTGCACGCGGTGCAAGAAAAGCAGCAGAGTTCGTAAAATTCTGTGACGCTTTCGAGATCCCGGTACTTACTCTTACAAATGTAAACGGCTTTAAGGCTACTGTATGTGGCGAGAAGATGATGGCGAAATCTGTCGGAGCACTGGTTCATGCATTTGCAGACGCTACTGTTCCGAAGGTTAACGTTGTGATCGGCAAAGCATTTGGAACCGCTTACACAGCTATGAACAGCAAAGCAATCGGTGCAGACATGGTATACGCATGGGAGAACGCAGAGATCGGTATGATGGATGCAGACCTTGCAGCCAAGATCATGTATGCAGGCGATGACGCAGCAGCTCTTACTGAGAAAGCAGCTGAGTACAGAGAACTTCAGAACTCTGTTTCCTCTGCAGCAGCAAGAGGATATGTTGACACCATTATCAGCCCGGCTGATACAAGAAAATATGTGATCGGTGCATTTGAAATGCTGTTCACAAAAAGGGAAGAACGTCCGTCCAAGAAACACGGCACGGTCTAAGCGAGGTGGAGCATATGAAACAGATTTTTAAGAAAGTATCCTCCCTTTGCACAGTACTTCTCATGATGGCAGTTCTCACTCTTACCGGAGTATCCTCCGTATGGGCAGCTGATGAGGTAGATGACACGGTAAAGCAGACCCTGGTCACTACTGCTGAGGGACTTACCGATACCATCATTGCTCTCAGTGATGAAGATATTGAGAATTATACCAAGTCATCTGATGAGTTTACTGTTGGAGCAATGACTGCATGGGCAGGCTCCAAGGATGAAGTTGGGGCTTTAAAGGAGAGAACCGGAGAGACAGAGGTGAAGGCTTCTGACGACGGATATACCGTTACTGTACCGGTCTCCTTTGAGAAAGCAGATGCAAATTTCGTTTATATTTTCGATGCTTCTACAGGAACACCTACATCCCTTACTGTTGATGTACAGTACTCCATGGCTGAGACCTTAAGAAGAGCTGTTATGAATACTATCATGGGTATTGCGATCGTATTCATCGTTCTTATTTTCCTGAGCTTCCTGATCTATCTGTTCAGATTTATCCCGAATCCGGAAGCAAAGAAAAAAGCTCAGGCTGCAGCAGCCCCTGCCCCTGCACCGGTGGCAGCACCAGTGGAAGCAGCAGAAGCAGACGATACAGAACTGATCGCGGTTATCGCAGCAGCAATTGCAGCAGCTGAGGGAACCACTACAGATGGATTCGTTGTTCGTTCCATCCGCAAAATCAATCGTAAAAAGAGATAAATACAGGAGGATCCTAAAATGAAAAGTTATACAATTACCGTTAACGGAACAGCATATGAAGTAACTGTTGAAGAGACAGGAAGCGTTTCTGCACCAGCAGCTGCAGCTCCTGCAGCAGCTCCGAAAGCAGCACCGGCACCGAAGGCAGCTCCTAAAGCAGCAGCCGGAGCAGGCGCAGTTAAGGTTGCAGCTTCCGTACCTGGAAAGGTTCTGAAAATCGCAGCAAGCGTTGGACAGGCTGTAAAAGCCGGTGACAACATTGTAATCCTGGAATCCATGAAGATGGAGATCCCGGTTGT
This sequence comes from Ruminococcus sp. Marseille-P328, assembly GCF_964249465.1. NCBI lineage: Bacteria > Bacillati > Bacillota > Clostridia > Eubacteriales > Oscillospiraceae > Ruminococcus > Ruminococcus sp. Marseille-P328. The sequence continues at coordinate 11,629 of NZ_CAXUBQ010000005.1, forward strand.
AGCTCCTCAGGACGGAACCGTTGCAAGCATTGACGTTGCAGAAGGTGCCTCTGTAGAAAATGGAGATACCCTGGCAACAATGAACTAAGTCGGGAGGTAATAGGATGTCTTACGTAGCAGACACTTTGTCCAACCTGATCCATCAGACTGCTTTTTTTAACCTGACATGGGGAAACTACCTGATGATCGTGGTTGCTTGTGTATTCTTATATCTTGCCATTGCAAAGGGATTTGAGCCTCTTCTGCTTGTTCCCATTGCATTTGGTATGCTCCTTGTTAATATTTATCCGGACATTATGGCAAATCCGGAAGACATGTCCAACGGTGTTGGTGGTCTTCTTCATTACTTCTACATCCTTGATGAGTGGAGTATTCTTCCTTCCCTTATCTTTATGGGTGTAGGTGCTATGACAGACTTTGGTCCGCTGATCGCGAATCCGAAGAGCTTCCTGATGGGTGCTGCAGCACAGCTCGGTATCTATATGGCTTACTTCCTTGCAATCTTCCTTGGATTCAACGGAAAAGCAGCAGCAGCAATCTCCATTATCGGTGGTGCTGATGGCCCGACCTCCATTTTCCTTGCAGGTAAGCTTGGTCAGACTGCTCTTATGGGACCGATCGCCGTGGCTGCATATTCTTATATGTCACTGGTTCCGATCATCCAGCCTCCGATCATGAAACTGTTTACCACTGAGAAAGAGCGTAAGATCAAGATGGAGCAGCTTCGCCCTGTATCCAAGCTTGAGAAGATCCTCTTCCCGATCGTAATCACAATCGTTGTCTGCATGATTCTTCCGACAACAGCTCCTCTGGTTGGTATGCTTATGCTTGGTAACCTGTTCAGAGAGTGCGGCGTTGTAAAACAGCTTACAGAGACAGCTTCCAATGCACTTATGTACATCGTAGTTATCCTTCTTGGTACATCTGTTGGTGCTTCCACAAGTGCAGAGGCATTCCTGAATGTGGATACTTTGAAGATCGTTGTATTAGGTCTTGTGGCATTTGCATGTGGTACTTTCGGCGGTGTTATGCTCGGAAAGGTTATGTGCAAGCTTACAGGCGGCAAGATCAATCCGCTTATCGGTTCCGCCGGTGTATCTGCGGTACCTATGGCAGCCCGTGTTTCCCAGAAGGTTGGTGCTGAGGCAGATCCTACCAACTTCCTTCTGATGCATGCAATGGGACCAAACGTTGCCGGTGTTATCGGTACAGCCGTTGCTGCCGGAGCATTTATGGCTATTTACGGAATCTAATAATGATACCAGAAATTCGGATTTTTCCCGGCTTTCTATAGTGAAACCGGGAAGTCCGGATGAACTAAATAAATAAGGAGAACAATTATGGCAGAAATTGAAAAAAAACCTGTTAAAATTGTGGAAACCATTCTGCGTGATGCACATCAGTCCCTGATTGCAACCCGTATGACAACAGAGCAGATGCTTCCAATCGTTGATAAACTTGATAAAGTAGGCTACCATGCAGTTGAGTGCTGGGGCGGTGCTACTTTCGATGCAAGCCTTCGTTTCCTTCATGAGGATCCGTGGGAAAGACTTCGTAAATTACGTGCAGGATTCAAGAACACAAAGCTGCAGATGCTTTTCCGTGGCCAGAACATTCTTGGATATCGTCCATACGCTGATGATGTAGTAGAGTATTTTGTTCAGAAATCTCTGGCAAATGGTATCGATATCATCCGTATTTTCGACTGTATGAATGACCTTCGTAACCTTCAGACTGCTGTACATGCTGCAAACAAAGAGCATGGCCATGCACAGGTTGCTCTTTCCTATACACTTGGTGATGCGTATACTCTTGAGTACTGGACAAACATTGCAAAACGTATTGAGGAAATGGGTGCAGACTCTATCTGTATCAAAGATATGGCCGGCCTTCTTCTTCCATATAAGGCAACTGAGCTTGTTACAGCCCTGAAAGAGACTGTTAAGATCCCGATCGATCTTCATACACATTACACCTCTGGTGTAGCTTCCATGACTTACTTAAAAGCTGTTGAAGCTGGTGTTGATATCATCGATACTGCAATGTCTCCATTTGCACTGGGTACTTCCCAGCCTGCAACTGAGGTTATGGTTGAGACCTTCAAAGGCACTCCATATGATACCGGATTTGATCAGCAGCTTCTTGCTGAGATCGCAGACTACTTCCGTCCAATGCGTGACGAGGCTCTTGAGAGCGGCCTTCTGAATCCGAAGAACCTTGGCGTAAACATCAAGACTCTTCTGTATCAGGTACCAGGTGGTATGTTATCCAACCTTACTTCCCAGCTGAAAGAGCAGCATGCAGAAGACAAGTTCTATGATGTTCTTGAGGAAGTTCCGCGTGTACGTAAAGACCTTGGTGAGCCGCCGCTTGTTACTCCGTCTTCCCAGATCGTTGGTACACAGGCTGTATTTAACGTTCTCATGGGCGAGAGATACAAGATGGTTACCAAAGAGACAAAAGATGTTCTCAGCGGAAAATATGGTGCTACAGCAAAACCATTCAATCCAGAAGTTCAGAAGAAATGTATCGGTGACACACAGCCGATCACATGCCGTCCGGCAGATCTTCTTGAGAATGAGCTGGGCAAACTTGAAGGCGAGATGGCACAGTATAAAGAGCAGGATGAGGACGTTCTGTCCTATGCACTGTTCCCACAGGTTGCTACTGACTTCTTCAAGTATCGTCAGGCTCAGGAGAAAAAGGTGGATGAGACGGTTGCTGATACCAAAAACGGAGCATATCCGGTTTAATCAGTGAGGAATAATTTGTCAGTGTCTGGCCTATAGACACTTTGCTGACAAAAATAATGAAAGACACGTGCAGAGAAGCCTTTTGCACGTGTCTTTTTGAAAAATATAAGTAAAATTTGTGTAACTTTCGGTAGTTACTGAATAGTTGCAAATCTGTTTTATGAAAGGTATGTAAATGAGTAAAATACTGATCATAGGCGGCGGTGCTGCCGGAATGATGGCCGGTGTTTATCTGGCAAGGGCAGGACATGAGGTCCACATCCTGGAGAAAAACGAGAAACTTGGAAAGAAAGTGTATATTACAGGAAAAGGCAGATGCAATGTTACAAATAACTGTGACACGGAAGAACTGTTCCGGGCAGTTATGTCTAACCCGAAATTCCTGTACAGTGCTTTCTATTCTTTCACGCCCCAGGATGTAATGGAATTCTTTGAAGAAGCGGGAGTTCCACTGAAGACAGAGAGAGGCAACCGGGTTTTCCCTGTGTCTGACCATTCTTCAGATATTATCCGCGGTCTGGAACGGGAACTTAAGAAAGCTGGTGCCCATATCCATCTTCGCACAGAGGTGAAAACGGTGAAGGTCAGTCCCTATGAGGAACCGGACGTGGATGAGAAAAAGGCACATCACAGCCGGGTAACAGGTGTAGAACTGGCAGATGGAAGTTTTATGGAGGGCGAGCATGTTCTGGTTGCCACTGGAGGACTTTCCTATCAGTCAACAGGCTCCACAGGTGACGGCTATCGCTTTGCAGAGGAAACCGGCCATAAAGTAACGGAGCTTTCTCCGTCACTGGTTCCTCTTAAGACAAAAGAGGATTATATCCCAAGACTTCAGGGACTTTCCTTAAAAAACACCGAACTTACGATTAAGTCAGGCAAAAAGGTGCTCTTCCAGGATTTTGGTGAGATGATGTTCACCCACTTTGGCGTGACAGGCCCCATGATTTTATCTGCAAGCGCACATATTGGCAAACAACTGCAGAAATCCGGAGAATTGAATGCTTATCTGGATCTGAAGCCTGCCCTTACTATGGAACAGCTGGATGCCAGGATTCTGCGGGAATTTGAGGCAGGACAGAATAAACAGTTTAAGAATGTGATCGGCGTACTTTTTCCATCATCCCTTACACCTGTCATGCTGGAACTGGGTGGTATTTCTCCGGAAAAAAAGATACACGATATTTCCAGGGAAGAAAGAATTCACTTTGAAGAACTGGTGAAAGCTTTCCCATTTACCATCAATGGAATGGGAGAATATAAAGAAGCAGTTATTACAAGAGGCGGTGTTTCTGTGAAGGACATTCAGCCGGGAACTATGGAATCCCGAAAGGTAAAAAATCTCTATTTTATTGGAGAAGTGCTTGACCTGGATGCGGTAACCGGTGGCTATAATCTTCAGATTGCCTGGTCAACTGCGTATCTGGCAGCCATGGCATTGAAAAATGGATGAAAATCTGTTATAAATGTAAGAAGTGAAAAAACTGCGATTTAAGAGGAGGTAACAGAGAAAATGGGATGTAACATTGCCATTGACGGGCCGGCAGGAGCAGGCAAAAGCACAATTGCAAAGAGAGTGGCAAAGGAGCTGTCTTTTATCTATGTAGATACAGGCGCTATGTACCGCGCCGTAGCACTTTATCTGCTGAGAAATGAAATTGACGGAACAGATGCGGAAGCAGTTGCAGATAACTGTCAGAGCGCTGAGGTTTCCATTCGATATGAAAATGGAGAGCAGGTTGTAATTCTTAACGGTGAGAATGTAAATCAGTATATCCGTACGGAAGAGGTTGGAAACATGGCATCCAAAACATCTGCAAACCCGGCGGTAAGGGCACATCTTCTCAATCTTCAGAGAAATCTGGCAGCAAAGAACGATGTTGTAATGGATGGCAGGGATATTGGAACTGTAATTCTTCCGGACGCACAGGTGAAGATTTATCTTACTGCCAGCGTGGAGACCAGAGCTAAGAGGCGTTATGCTGAATATCTTGCCAAGGGCGAGGGTGCTGATCTTGAAGAAATCAAGAAAGACATTGAAAACCGGGATCATCAGGATATGACAAGAGAGATTTCCCCGCTCCGGCAGGCTGAAGATGCCGTGCTTGTAGATTCTTCTTTCATGAATATTGACGAAGTTGTAGCTGCAATTCTCGGAATCTACAAAGATAAGGTGGAATAACCATGGAAGTGAAGGTTGCGAAAACAGCAGGCTTTTGTTTTGGCGTACAGCGTGCTGTAGACAAGGTTTACGAGCTAATCGGCAGTTGTCCTGACAGGCTTTTTACCCTGGGTCCAATTATTCATAATGAAGAAGTAGTGAATGATCTGGAAAAAAAGGGGGTCAGAGTGGCATCTGAGGATGATCTGAGAACACTTCCTGAGGGCAGCACGGTTGTGATCCGCTCACATGGTGTGGGAAAAGAGGTTTATGACCATCTGGAAGAATACGGACTTTCCTATGTGGATGTAACCTGTCCCTTTGTTCTGAAAATTCACCGGATCGTAGAGAAAGAGAGCAGGGCAGGCGCCCATATTGTGATCATAGGAGACCCGGATCATCCGGAAGTGGTAGGAATCTGCGGCTGGTGCATGGGACCTTACACGGTAATTCGAACCGAGCAGGATGCACTGGATTTTGTGTTTCCGATTGACAAAAACATATGTATTGTGTCTCAGACAACATTTAATTATAATAAATTTAAAGATTTAGTTGAAATTCTTTCAAAAAAGAGGTATGATAATACTGTTTTAAATATTCTTAATATTTTAAACACTATTTGTAATGCTACCGAAGAACGGCAGAGAGAAGCAAAGAGCATAGCCGGAGAGGTAGACACTATGTTAGTCGTAGGAGGCCGACATAGTTCCAATACTCAAAAGCTGTTTGAAATATGTAAAAAGGAATGTGAAAATACTTACTATATACAAACACCTGTAGACTTGGATTCAGATATGTTCCAATGCAGTAGTTATGTAGGTATTACAGCAGGGGCTTCAACCCCAAAGAAAATTATTGAGGAGGTTCAAGAACATGTCAGAATTAAGTTTTGAACAGATGCTGGAAGATTCCGTAAAAACAATCAGAAATGGAGAAATCGTACAGGGAAAGGTCATCGATGTGAAAGAAGATGAAATTATCCTGAATATTGGCTATAAAGCTGATGGTATTATCACCAAGAGTGAATATAGCAATGATCCTTCCGTAGTACTCACAGACGCTGTACATGTAGGTGACTCCATGGAAGCCAAAGTGCTTAAGGTAAATGATGGCGAAGGCCAGGTTATCTTAACCTACAAGAGACTTGCTGCAGAGAAAGGCAATAAACGCCTTGAGGAAGCATTCGAGAATCAGGAAGTATTAAAAGCTCCTGTAACTCAGGTACTTGACGGTGGATTATGTGTTAACGTTGAGGAGACACGTGTATTCATTCCTGCAAGCCTTGTTTCCGACACATATGAGAAAGATCTCAGCAAATATGCTGATCAGGAGATTGAGTTCGTTATCACAGAGTTCAATCCAAGAAGACGTCGCATCATTGGTAACCGCAAACAGCTTCTTGTTGCTGAGAAAGCTAAGAAACAGCAGGAGCTTATGGAGCGTATCCATGTTGGCGATACAGTAGAGGGTGTTGTTAAGAACGTTACAGATTTTGGTGCATTCATCGATCTGGGCGGCGCTGACGGACTGCTTCACATCTCTGAGATGTCCTGGGGCAGAGTAGAGAACCCGAAGAAAGTCTTCACAGTTGGTGAGACTGTAAAGGTTATGATCAAAGATATCAAGGGCGAGAAGATTGCTCTTACAATGAAATTCCCAGAGGAGAATCCATGGCTTACAGCTGCTGAGGATTTCGCTGTTGGAAACGTAGTAACTGGTAAAGTTGCACGTATGACAGACTTCGGTGCATTTGTTGAGCTTGCACCTGGCGTAGATGCACTTCTTCATGTATCTCAGATTTCCAGAGAGCACGTTGCAAAACCATCTGATGTGCTTACAATCGGACAGGAAATCCAGGCTAAAGTTGTTGATTTCAATGGCGAAGACAAGAAGATCAGCCTTAGCATGAAAGCTCTTGAGGCTCCGGCTGAGGAAGAGTCTGTAGAGGAATAATTTAACCAAGAGGGAAGTGTTGTGCATTTCTCTTATCCCATGTAACTAACCGCCATTCACAGGATTTGTGAATGGCGGTTAGTTTTGATATCATGAATATGATGTTGATAAAAAGACATTGTCTGTTAGAGCGTGTCTGGAAAAGGCTTTCTGCAAGATGTGCGTCACAATTTGCGGGAGATTTTGTCCGGATGAAGGCGCCGTAGCGAGCTACGACAACCGAATTCGGGTGAATCTCCCGCAAGTGGGGTGTTCAGATTGTGGGAATGATTTTTCAGATACGCTCTGGGGATGATGTCTTTTTTACGTGAGATTTTACGTGCTTTGGAAGTTTGAGTATGTTTGAAAAAGGTTTTGGGAATTTTGGAATATGGGTTGAAAGTTTATTTTAATTTCCAAAATAAAAATTCCAGGGTATGTATTAAATATTGCTTTTGCTTTTCTTCGTTTTCCAGAAATTCTTCTGTGCATGGAAACCAGGTATAACAGGTCTCTCTTGTAGCAGATTTTTTCAGTCCTTTTTCCATAAATTTGCTAATAGATTTAGGTACTGCCATGTCCTCTCCGGGCAGATAATCATAACTTTTGTAATCGCTGTAATATTGGCGGATACGGCCATTGAAAGGCTTTACAAGGAGGCTTACCAGATTGTCCTGACCTGTAATATAGAATTCTTCTGTGCCGTTAGAAAAGGAAGCGGGCAGGCTGTAATGGGGGTTCATCTGCAAAATCAGATTTTCACCGTCAAAATCAGTTCCGCGAATAGTAAATGCACCATCCCTGAGCGCAAGATACCCCATCATCTTAAACACATCTCCAAGTCCGAGAAGATCTTCCATATTGTGTCCCATAACCGTATCCAGGTCTGTCTGCTCCTGGTGTGCCATATATTTTTTATAGATTTTAATGCATTCCCCGCCATTACAGTAAATGCGCTTCTGTTCTCCTAGAAAGGCTTCCATCTGTTCCTGCTTTAACCCTGGGAGCTTTAAAAATCCCTTCAGAGGGCGAAGCACTTTATACAGGTCAAAAGAAGAAATCCCCTCAAAAGGATCTGGCAGCTCATAGAATTTATAACGAGCCTGAAGGTAAGGCTGATCAAAAGAATTTCCATTGTATTGGATGGTACAGCTGAAATTTTTTATAAATTCTGAAAAAACCTCCAATAATGCTTTTTCTTCCCGGAAATCGGGTGCAAGCCACTGATATAGCTGCCAGGAACCAGATTCATAGCAAACTGCACCAATTAAATATAAAAAAGATGAATTTCGTCCCAATCCAGTGGTTTCAATATCATAAAATAATGGTGAAAAATTGACATCCTCAGCAGCATTTCCAGATAAATTTTTAACAGTCTCAAAGTCCGGAAAACCTTGTAAAATCGGCATTTTTTTAACAATCAGCATGTTTATACTCCTTTCATGGATTGTATTTAATTATACACAATTTTTTTATTTTTAGGTAGTGAATTTTTTCATAAAATGCGGTATAGTAGAATGTATAGAATAGTCAGAATATATAAAGAAAAGGAGAAACCTATGTGGGATTTAGCAATTAATGGAGTGGATTTCTATCACATTGCCAATTGGTTTTACATATACAGTTTTCTTGGCTGGCTTTGGGAAACCTGCTACGTGTCTGTGCGAAAGGGCAAATTGATAAACAGAGGATTTATAAATGGTCCCCTGTGTACCATATATGGCTGTGGAGCTCTTGCTGTATACTTGATTCTTCTTCCCATCAGTGATAATCTGCTTCTTTTATTTGTGGGTGGAGTTGTAGTCGCCACTGCACTGGAATATGTGACAGCAGTGTTGATGGAGAATATTTTCCACACATCCTGGTGGGATTACAGTGATAACAAGTTTAATTTCCAGGGACGTATCTGTCTGGGCTGTTCCCTTGGATGGGGGGTGTTTACCGTTGGGCTTTTCAGAGTGCTTCATCCGGTAGTTCAGGAATTTACAGAATTGTATACCAGAAGAACTGGAGAGGTGGCTGTCTGTGTAATTACAGTCGTTTACATTGTGGATTTTGCTTTTTCTGCAGCTGCCGCTTTCCATTTGCACGAGCGTATTCCTGCATGGGAGCAGGCACTGGATCAGATGCGTGCAGAACTGCTTGTACAGGCGCGTGAGAAGATGGAGAATCTGGAGGAGAGCAGCGGACTTTCCAGAGATAGAATCAAGAAACAGCTGGAGAATAAGCTGGGACGCCTTGATGATGTTGCACTGATCAAGGAACTGGAAGAGAAGAGAACTGCTATGATGTCAGATATCTCTGAAGAGCTTCAGAAGCGTAAAGAGGCTATGGCTGGAAAGGTCAGCCACAACATGCAGCGTTTTGTAAAGGCATATCCAAATCTGAACCGTGGATATAAGCTCCATAAGAAATATGGATTTGGCAGGAAAAATAAAGACGCTGAATAAATACTCAGACAAAAGTGATATTAATAATATAAATCAAACAGACAATAAATCAGGTTGCTGCAGACAAAAGAGTCAGTGATCAATAATATAAAGGCGGTGAATATTAGTGCGATTAACTTTTAAAGGAGGCGTACACCCCTTCGAGGGGAAAGAAATGTCAAAGGACTGCCCGGTGGAGAAATATCTCCCTAAGGCAGATCTGGCGTATCCATTGTCCCAGCACATTGGTGCTCCGGCGAAGCCTGTGGTTGCAAAGGGGGACCACGTGCTTGCAGGCCAGATGATCGCAGAAGCAGGCGGATTTGTATCTGCCCCTGTTCATGCTTCTGTATCCGGTACGGTGAAAGGCATCGAGAAACGTCTGACAGCTACCGGAAGTATGGTAGATTCCATTATAGTGGAGAATGACGGACTGTATGAAGAGGTGGAATTCCACCCGGCAGATCCGGCTTCGCTTACCCGTGAGGAGATTATCGGAAGGATTCGCGATGGCGGTGTAGTAGGTCTTGGTGGTGCAGGCTTCCCCACACATGTGAAGCTTTCCCCCAAGGAGCCTGACAAGATTGAATACATATTGGTGAACGGTGCAGAATGTGAGCCCTATCTTACAAGTGATTACAGGCGCATGATGGATCATCCGGAGAAGGTTGTGGAAGGACTGAAAATCGTAGTCGGACTTTTTCAAAATGCAAAGGGTTGTATCTGCATTGAGGACAATAAGCCGGATTGTATTGCCAGAATGAAAGAACTGGCTGCCGGAGTCCCGAATATCGAAGTAAAAGAACTGATGACCAAATATCCCCAGGGTGGTGAGCGTACCCTGATCTATGCAGTGACAGGAAGAGAAATCAACTCATCCATGCTTCCAGCAGATGCCGGATGTATTGTAGATAATGTTGAAACAATATGCAGTATTTATGATGCAGTGGCACTTGGAAGACCGATCATGAAGCGGATTTTCACAGTAACTGGTAAGGGCATCAACCGTCCGGCACATTTTGAAGTCTGTACAGGAACGGATATGGCCGAACTGATCGACGCAGCCGGTGGCCTGAAGGAGCATGCCGGTAAGGTGATTTCCGGCGGTCCTATGATGGGATTTGCTATGTATGATCTTCATGTACCATGTGTGAAGACCTCTTCTTCCCTTCTGTGTATGCAGAGTGACCCGGTATCAGATGCGAAAGAGGAAGAGACAGCCTGCATTAACTGCGGACGCTGTGTAAGTGTCTGTCCCGGACATGTTATTCCGGCAAGACTTGCGACCTTTGCACAGCGCGGCGATATGGAGAGCTTCCAGAAGTTTGATGGAATGGAATGCTGTGAATGCGGCTGCTGCAGTTACATCTGTCCGGCCAAACGTCCGCTGACCCAGAGCATTAAGTCCATGCGTAAAATGGTTCTGGCAAGCAGGAAGAAGAAATAATAAGGGGGAAGAAACGAATGGAACAAATGTTTAATGTATCATCTAATCCCCATGTCCGGGCAAGGATGACCACTGCAAAAATCATGCAGCTGGTTGTCATAGCGCTTTTGCCTGCTGCCCTTATGGGAATTTATAATCATGGATTAAAGGCTCTTGCCGTTCTGGTGGTATCCACCGGTTCAGCAGCGCTTGCAGAGTGGTTATATGATCATTTTATGCACAAAAAGAACACTGTGAAGGATTTCAGTGCAGTGGTAACCGGACTTCTTATCGGCCTGAATATGCCGGCAGGAATTCCGCTCTGGATCCCGGTGCTCGGCAGTATTTTTGCAATTATTGTGGTAAAACAGCTTTTTGGCGGTCTTGGACAGAACTTTATGAATCCGGCCCTGGCAGCCCGCTGTTTCCTTATGATTTCCTTTGCCGGCAAGATGACAGATTTTTCTGTATCAGACAGCTTTAAAGGTGCAGTTGACGGTGTGACAGGCGCCACTCCTCTGGCCGCTCTTCGTGACCATGGCTTTGTGGCAGGCTCCTCCGTTCCGGTTAAGAATCTGATTTTTGGTAATATCCAGGGAACCATCGGAGAGACTTCTGTAATTGCCATCCTGATCGGTGCAGCAATCCTGCTTTGCTACAAAGTGATCAGCGCCAGAATTCCGCTGACCTATATCGGCAGCTTTGCAGTATTTGTGATCATCTACATGCTCGCTTCCGGCAAAGGCTTTGATGTAAATTATCTGCTCACCCATCTCTGTGGTGGTGGTCTTATGCTTGGTGCATGGTTTATGGCGACGGACTACGTTACAAGCCCCATTACACCAAAGGGGCAGTATGTATATGGCGTCTGTCTTGGTGTTCTTACCGGAATTTTCCGTATTTTCGGAGCTTCCGCAGAGGGCGTTTCCTATGCGATTATTTTCTGCAACCTGCTGGTACCTCAGATTGAGCGTTTCACCCGTCCGGTTGCTTTTGGAAAAGGAGGCGCGAAGAAATGAAAAATAAGATCGTAAAAGATACTCTTGCGCTGACCGTGATCACACTGGTTTCCGGGCTGCTTCTTGGTCTTGTAAACGATATTACAGCAGGTCCGATTGCAAGCCAGCAGGCGAAAGAGAAAGAAGAGGCATATAAGGCAGTATTTGCTGATGCAGCCAGCTTCGAGACAGTTACAAGCGGTGAGGATACGGATCTGGAAAGCTATCTGGATGAAAACGGTTTCAAAGCTCAGAATATTGATGAAGTCATGCTGGCAAAGGATGACCAGGGAAATGAACTTGGCTATGCCTTTACCGTAACAACCTCAGAAGGCTATGGCGGGGACATTCAGTTTGCCATGGGCGTTCAGGATGATGGAACTCTGAACGGAATTTCCATTTTATCCATCAGTGAGACCGCTGGTCTTGGTATGCGTGCAACTACAGATGATTTTAAAAATCAGTTCAAGGATAAGAACGTAGAGAAATTTACCTACACAAAAACTGGTGCCACCTCTGATGATGAGATCGATGCTTTAAGTGGTGCGACAATTACCACAAATGCCATGACAAATGGCGTCAATGCAGGACTTGCCGCATTCCGTTATGAGAAAGGGGGCAGCCAGAAATGAAAAAGAATACACCATCTGAACGACTGATAAATGGTATTATCAAAGAAAATCCTACTTTTGTGCTGATGCTTGGTATGTGTCCAACACTGGCCATCACCACATCTGCAATCAATGGTATCGGAATGGGACTTACCACAACGGTGATTCTGGCAGCATCCAACCTGATGATCTCCCTGCTCCGTAATTTTATTCCGGACAGTGTGCGTATGCCTGCTTACATTGTTGTTGTAGCATCCTTTGTAACAATTGTGCAGATGCTTCTCCAGGGCTTTATCCCGTTTTTGTATTCTTCCCTTGGAATTTACATTCCGCTGATCGTTGTAAACTGTATCATCCTGGGAAGAGCAGAGGCTTATGCATCCAAGAACAAACCAATTCCCTCACTTTTTGATGGTATTGGAATGGGACTTGGATTTACTTTAAGCATCACCTGCATCGGAGCAGTACGTGAGCTGATCGGTGCCGGCAGTATTTTCGGCAAACAGATCCTTCCTCTTGCAGACGCTGCAGCAGGAAAAATGGGCTATGAGCCGGTAACCATCTTTATTCTTGCACCTGGCGCATTTTTTGTCCTTGCATTTTTATCTGCGCTTCAGAACAAATTCAAGATTGGTGCTGCAAAACGGGGCATCGATCCAAGCAATCCGGATTGCAAGGGTGGCTGTGCTTCCTGCGGAAATTCCATGTGTTCGGGAAAAAGGGGGTAAGAGAAGATGAAAGAATTATTACTGATCATTGTAAGCTCTGCGCTGGTAAATAACGTAGTCCTGAGCCAGTTCATGGGACTTTGCCCTTTCCTTGGAGTCTCCAAGACTACAGATACGGCAGCTGGTATGGGCGGTGCGGTTATTTTTGTAATCACCTTGTCCTCCTTTGTAACAAGTGTGATCTACAAGCTGATCCTTCAGCCGCTTGATCTGACTTACCTTCAGACCATTGTGTTCATTCTGATCATTGCAGCACTGGTGCAGTTCGTAGAAATGTTCCTGAAGAAAAGTATGCCTTCTCTTTACAAAGCACTTGGCGTGTATCTGCCTCTGATCACCACAAACTGCGCAGTTCTTGGTGTGGCTCTTACAAACGTGCAGAAGGATTACAATATTCTGGAAGGCACTGTAAACGGTTTCGCAACAGCATTTGGTTTCTCCATTTCTATTGTGCTGATGGCAGGAATCCGTGAGAAAATTGCCTACAACGATATTCCGGAAGCTTTCCAGGGATTTCCAACCGTTCTTCTGACAGCTGGACTGATGGCGATTGCGTTTTTCGGATTTTCAGGATTAATTTAAGGAGGCGTCGGGATGAATATTAGTGCGATTATAGCAGCAACAATTCTGGTTGCAGCAGTAGGCCTCTTCATCGGTGTTTTTCTTGGAGCAGCCGGAAAAAAATTTGCTGTTGAAATTGATGAGAAGGAAGTTGCCATAAGAGAAGCTCTTCCTGGAAATAACTGTGGTGGCTGCGGATATCCGGGCTGTGATGGTCTGGCAGCAGCAATTGCCAAAGGTGAAGCGCCTGTAAACCGTTGCCCGGTAGGCGGCGAGCCTGTTGGGAAAATAATTGCCGGTATTATGGGACAGGCGGCAGTTGAGACTGCCCGTCAGGTAGCTCATGTAAAATGCTCCGGAACCTGTGAAAAAGCGAAAGAAGAGTATATTTACACTGGAGTGGAAGACTGCGAGATGCTTCCTTTCGTGCCAAACGGCGGAGCAAAGACCTGTACATATGGCTGCTGTGGCTTTGGAAGCTGCGTAAAGGTCTGTCCATTTGATGCCATTCATATTGTAGATGGCATTGCAGTAGTAGATAAAGAAGCATGTAAAGCCTGTGGTAAATGTGTTGCCAAATGTCCGAGACATCTGATCGAGCTGATTCCGTACGATCAGAAGATGGCTGTGGACTGCAGTTCCCATGATAAGGGCAAAAAGGTAATGGCTGCCTGTGAGATTGGCTGTATCGGTTGCAAGAAGTGCGAGAAGACCTGTCCGAACGGTGCAATTACCGTGGAAGATTTCTGTGCACATATTGATTATGAGAAGTGTACAGGATGCGGAGCATGTAAGGAGGCCTGTCCGAGAGGGGTTATCCGGGAGGCGTAAAATAAAAATGAAAAGCCTGTATTTTCAGACTGTTGGCATAGAATGTAATTTTTATGAGAACCAGCAGCTGGAATACAGGCTTTATTCTTGGGGGCAGAGCGTGTTTGAAAAATTATTCCCACAATCTGCACGCCCCACCCCGCGGTATATTTTGCCCGAATTCAGTTGTCGTAGCCCGTTACGGCGCCTTTATTGTGACATACATCTTGCAGAAAACCTTTTTCAAACACGCTCTATTGTGCTATGATATTCTAATCGGGTTTTCCCGGAACGTTTTTATATTTCAATAAACAAAAGAGGAGACATGCATATGATCTGGAAATTACTATGGCTGTTTCTCATCTATTCCTTTGCAGGATGGGTGCTTGAGACAGTCCTTGCTTCCTTGAAACAGAAGAAATTCGCAAACAGAGGTATTATTAATGGACCATTCTGTCTGATCTATGGATTCGGCGGATTCTTCATTACTGCATTTACAAGAGAACTGACGGGCATCTGGCTGTTTCTTGGCTGTGCCATTGTAGCTTCCCTGCTTGAATGGATCGCTGGTCATTTAATTGAGATGTGGTATCACGAAAGATGGTGGGATTACCGCAAGATCAAGTGGAATCTGGACGGCTATGTCAGTGTGCCGACCTCCTGTGTCTGGGGTATTCTTGGTGTATTTGTGATCAAAATCGGAAATGGGCTTTGCATGTCCTTGTATGGCATGCTCCCAGGTCTTATAAGCAGAATTATCATACTGGTTTTGCTGGGGGTTCTGGCAGTGGATGCTATTGCCACACTGACCATCCTTTTTGGGCACAGCAAGAATCCTGAAAGATGGATTGCTGCTGACCGGGATATTGACTCTGTAACAAAGAAGCTTGGGGCAAAAATTGATGATGTTGTAAATCGTCGAATTACCAAAGCCTATCCTCAGAAGCAACACACGGAGAGCGAAGAGGCACATCCGGAGATTTTTGCCTACGGCTGCAGCTTTTATAAAATCGTACTGCTGTTTTTTATCGGCGCATTTCTTGGAGATATTACAGAGACTATTTTCTGCAGGATCACAGCCGGATATTGGATGAGCCGCAGCAGTGTGGTATGGGGAGATTTCAGTATTGTGTGGGGACTTGCCATTGCAGCGGTTACAGCCCTTCTCTATAAATACAGAAACCGCTCCCAGCAGTTCCTTTTCTGGATGGGTACATTTCTTGGCGGTGCCTATGAATATATCTGCAGTGTTTTCACGGAAATTGTATTTGGAACTGTATTCTGGGATTACAGTGATATCCCATTTAACCTTGGCGGCAGGATTAATCTTCTGTATTGCTTCTTCTGGGGATTTGCAGCAGTGGCATGGTTTAAAATATTCTATCCGCCTGTTTCCAGGCTGATCGAGAAGATTCCGGTGAAAATTGGAAAAATCATTACCTGGCTCCTTATTATATTTATGCTTGCTGACGGAATTGTATCCAGCGCTGCACTGGCGCGTTATAATGCCAGAAGCAATGGCATAGAAGCGGAAAACAGCTTTGAAAGCTGGGTGGACAAACATTTTGACGATGAGCGGATGGCGCAGGTATATCCCAAGGCAAAGAAGGTTGGTTAAGGACTTGTTTTAACCGAATAATTGCTTGATATAAATTCTAGAAGTTATAATAATGCTGTCAGTGTGAAAGGATTTTTTACACCGACAGCTTATTTTTTGCCGGAATTTAACAGGGGGAAAACAGCGGATTTTACAAATAATGTATAAAATCATACGTGTTCGAATTAATCGCTTTATGAAAAAGAAGGAGAAAATGTACATGAAAGCAAAAAAGATCAGCGCATTATTATTAGCAGCAGCAATGACCGCTTGTGCGGTTCCGGCACAGGGTGCAGCAGCAGATGAACCAAAAGTTCCGAAATATATTTTCTTGTTTATTGGTGATGGAATGAGTTATCCTCAGGTTCAGACAACAAACTATTATCTGAATGCAATTGAAGATGATGGAGATGATATTCTTACAAGTGAAAGCAAACTGAATATGATGAAATTTCCGGTAGCAGGCTCTGCGCAGACCTATGACAGCACTTCATTCTGTCCGGATTCCGCTTCTACAGCTACTTCCATTTCCACAGGCCATAAGACTTACAGTGGAACAATCAATATGGATGAGAAGATGGAAACTTCTTATGAGACAATTGCTGAAAAATTAAAAAAACAGCTTGGCTATAAGGTTGGAATTCTTTCTTCCGTAAACTTAAATCATGCAACACCGGCTGCATTTTATGCTCATCAGGCTTCCCGAAATAACTATTATGAAATTGGTCAGGAACTGATTGCAAGTAATTTTGATTATTTTGCAGGTGGTGGTCTTAAGAAAACAACTGGTTCAGAGGGAGACCAGACAGATTTATATGAGCTTGCTCAGGAAGCTGGATATAAAGTGATTAAGACAAAAGCAGAGGCAGAAAATCTTACTGCAGAAGATGGAAAAGCAATTGTAATTGATGAGACACTTGCTGATGACGATGCGATGAGCTATGATATGGATCTGAAAGATGGCGAATGGGGTCTTTCTGACTATGTGAAAAAAGGTATTGAAGTTCTGGATAATGATACTGGATTTTTCATGATGGTTGAGGGAGGAAAAATTGACTGGGCCTGTCATGCAAATGATGCAGCTGCAACTATTACAGATACTGTTGCAATGGATGAGGCAGTGGGAAAAGCTGTTGATTTTTATAACGAGCATCCAGACGAAACTTTGATTTTGGTAACAGGTGATCACGAGACAGGTGGTCTTACCATAGGATTTGCAGGCACCGACTATGATACATTTCTTGCAAATATCAGTAATCAGAAAATCTCTTACGCAAAATTTGATTCTGATTATGTAGCGGCATATAAAGAAAACAAAACTGATTTTGATACAGTAATGGCTGATATCACAGAACTCTTTGGTCTGCAGGCACCTACTGGTACAACAGAGTCCTCAAATCAGGCTGACAGCAAGGATGTGCACCCAGAAGGCGAAGAAGATAAGGGAAGTCTTGTAATGACAGATTATGAGTATCAGAAGCTTCAGAATGCTTATGAGGAAACAATGAGCAGAACAGGAGAAGAGGAAGAGTTTGGTCAGGAAGAATATCTGATGTATGGAAGCTATGAACCACTTACTGTAACAATTACTCATATTCTGAACAACAAGTCTGGCATTAATTTTGCATCTTATGCACATACAGGACTTCCGGTGGAAGTATTTGCCATGGGAGTCGGACAGGAGCAGTTTGAAGGCTATTATGACAATACCGATATTTTCAATAAAGTGGCTGCAATTACAGGAGTAAAATAAATGGTAAGAGACAGACTTAAAAAAAGTTCTGTTTCTATAATAGCAATATTGTTAATCCTCATCCTCATAGTTCTTCCAACGTGCTATGAGGATGCTGCTATTTATAAGGGAACAGACAGAGTAAGAGCAAAGGTGATTTCCACAGATGAAAGCTCTGTGATTAATAATGGCTTGATTCAGTCAGGCGAGCAGTATTGTAAGGTGAAAATACTTGATGGAAAGTTTAAAAATGAGACTGCAGATGCAGTAAATATGCTGAGTGGCTCTTTGGAAGCGGACAAAATATTTCAGCAAGGAGATGTTGCTCATGTAGTAATTAGTTATAGCAAAGATAAGATTCTTTCAATTATGATGAGTGACCATTATCGTCTGGATAAAGAAGCTATTCTGGCTGGATTATTTGTTTTGCTTTTAATCGGGTTTGCGGGAAAAACAGGTTTAAGAGCAGTATATTCGTTTCTCATTACAATTCTGGCAATCTGGAAAATTTTGACACCAGCTTATTTAAAAGGTGCGAATCCAATATGGTGGGGAATTGCGTTGACTGCCTTTCTTACTCTTCTTATTATATTTTTGGTGTACGGATTTGACAGGAAAACACTGGCTGCATCTTCAGGTGCTTTGCTGGGGGTGTTTGTGACTTGTGTTATGGGGTGTATTTTTACAGACGCTTTTAAAATTCACGGAGCAGTTATGGCATATTCGGAAAGTCTTTTGTACGCTGGTTATCAGAATCTGAATCTTTCTCAGATTTATATGAGCGGTATTTTTATCGGAGCATCAGGTGCTATGATGGATCTGTCCGTTGATATTACTTCGGCAGTAAATGAAGTAATTTGTAAAAAGCCGAATATTGGATGGAAAGAAGCAGCCAGATCAGGAATGAATGTTGGCAGAGCAGCAATGGGAACTATGACTACCACATTGCTTCTTGCTTATTCTGGCGGTTATATTGCTCTTTTGATGACGTTTATGGCGCAGGGAACACCAATTGATAATATTATGAATTACAAGTATGTTGCAGCTGAATTACTGGATACTGTAGTTGGAAGCTTCGGGCTTGTGACAGTTGCCCCTTTTACAGCCCTGACAAGTGCCTGGCTTCTTACAAAGAAAAAATAATACTACACTTTTACTATTATTTTCTGAAAATTAAAGTGCTATACTCCTTTCGGACAAGGAAATAAGGGCCCGCAAGTTTCCTTCCTGCAACTGAAAGGAGTATTTTATTATTATGAAAAGAAAATATATCGCTTGCCGGCGCGTCCTTTTTGAAAAAATCGAATGAATGTTTGCTTTTTTCGGTGGAATATGGTATGATGACAAAGAATTTCGAATATAACTCTTTACAATAGATAAAACAGGAGGTCCTCCCCATGATCTCATTCATCCGAGGAACAGTAGCAGACCTTACCGAGAATTCTGCAATCATAGAATTAAATTGCATCGGATTTGAAATAAATATGACCGGAAACGCTCTGGCACAGCTGCACATTGGACAGGAAGTGAAGCTTCATACTTATTTTCAGGTAAGAGAAGATGCAATGGTTCTCTATGGATTTTTCAATAAAGATGATTTACAGGTGTTTAAACTTCTTCTTGGTGTAAACGGAGTTGGACCGAAAGCTGCTCTGGGAGTTCTGGCAGGAATCACTGCAGATGAGCTTCGCTTTGCTGTTCTTTCCGATGATGTGAAAACTTTGTCAAAAGCCCCTGGAATCGGTAAAAAAACAGCCCAGAAGCTGATCCTGGAGCTGAAGGATAAGCTCAGTCTGGAAGAAGCCTTTGAGCAGAAGCTTGCCAATGAACAGGTTCAGGCTACTACAGCTGCAGCTGGAGCAGGAATGACAGATGCCAGACAGGAAGCAGTAGAAGCACTGGTGGCACTTGGCTACAGCAGTACAGATGCCCTCCGCGCAGTGCGCAAGGTGACAGATGTGGAGCCGACGGATGTAGAAGGGATCCTGAAAGCTGCATTGAAGAATTTTTAGATTCCATAAATTTTTTCGCAAAGGGTGCTATCGTGAATGAAATGCATCCCGGTATATAAATGCAAACACTAATTTCAAGAGGTAAAAAATGGACAATCGTATCATAACCACTGATGTTATGGAAGAGGATTTTTCTCTGGAAGGGAATCTTCGCCCACAGACCCTGGACGAGTATATTGGCCAGGAAAAAACCAAAAATACCTTAAAAGTATATATTGAAGCTGCCAAACAGCGTCACGATTCCCTGGACCATGTCCTTTTCTATGGTCCTCCGGGACTTGGAAAAACTACCCTTTCCGGTATTATTGCCAATGAAATGGGTGTGCATATGAAAGTGACTTCCGGCCCTGCAATTGAGAAGCCTGGAGAAATGGCGGCGATTCTGAATAATCTTCAGGAAGGGGATATTCTTTTTGTAGACGAGATCCATCGCCTGAACAGACAGGTGGAAGAGGTGCTTTATCCTGCCATGGAGGATTTCGCCATCGATATTATGATCGGGAAGGGCGCTTCCGCCAGGTCGATCCGACTGGATTTGCCGAAATTTACCCTTGTAGGTGCTACCACCAGAGCCGGGCTTCTTTCTGCGCCGCTCCGTGACCGTTTTGGTGTGATTCATCATCTGGAATTTTACAGTAAGAAGGAACTAACCACAATTATCATGCGCTCTGCCCAGGTACTTGGAGTAGAAATTGACGTGAAAGGTGCCGGAGAGATCGCCATGCGCTCCCGGGGAACGCCCCGTCTTGCAAACCGTCTGTTAAAGCGTGTCCGTGATTTTGCCCAGGTGAAATATGACGGAAGGATCACTTACGATGTAGCATGTTTTGCTTTGAACCTTTTGGAGGTAGATCAATATGGTCTGGACAAACTGGACCGCCAGATTCTGACTACTCTTATTGTAAATTTCAAAGGCGGCCCTGTTGGACTTGACACTCTGGCAGCAGCCATCGGTGAAGATTCCGGTACTTTAGAAGATGTGTATGAGCCGTACCTTCTGAAAAATGGCTTTCTGAACCGCACCCCGAGAGGGCGGATGGCCTCCGCACTTGCTTACGAACACCTTGGTTTTCCTGTTCCGGAAATATAAAAGATAAACTTTTGTAAAAAATCCTATACTTTTCAACATTTTTCGATTATAATAGGAGTGCTTACATAAATTGTAATACGAAAAGATAATAAACAGACTGGTTTTTCCGGGCATATTGTGTTGCTGGTCACAGAGTGAACAGTAACAATATGAAGTTGCTGTTTTCTGCTAATATTCCGCGATACGGTTACTGTCTATAGAAGAAAAGCAGCGGATTATTTGTGGGTAACAGTGTAAGGAGAAGCTGGTAGTATAAAGATACAGGAGGCTTGAACGAATGGCGGTCAAGAATACAGCACAGGTGATCATCGGGGGTAAGATCATTACCCTTGGAGGATATGAATCAGAGGAATATTTCCAGCAGGTTGCATCATATATGAATAAGAAGATAGGAGAGCTGGAGACTGTGCCAGGATACGGCAGACAGCCTATGGAGACCAAGCATATGCTTCTCAGCCTGAACATTACCGACGATTACTTCAAGGCGAAGAAGCAGGTGGAGACTTATGAACTTGATCTGCAGCAGAAGGATCAGGAGATGTATGATCTGAAGCATGAGCTTATTTCTCTTCGTATGCAGATTGAAGAGGCACAGAAGAATGAACAGGAAGCCCTTGACGAGAAGAATCTTCTGGAGGGTAAAGTAAAAGAACTGGAAAAAGAACTGGATGAAATGCTGAAATAATAGCAGGAGGGATTGCTTAGGTGATTCCTCTTTTCCTTTATCAAAGTGTGTAAAAAACGTTTTCGCAATTTGCAGATTTAGGCCTGCTATACATAAAGGAAAAAGCTGTGAATTGTGGAGGCTGTTTTCATTGAAGAAACCTTAAATTCTCATAAAAATTGGAGGACAAACTTTGAATCCTAATAACATAGAATTGCTGGCTCCTGCCGGTTCCTACGAAGGCTTTGAAGTTGCACTTGGAGCAGGTGCGGACGCTGTGTACGTAGGCGGTGCAATGTTCGGAGCCAGAGCATATGCCCAGAATTTTAACGAAGAAGAGCTTCTTCGCGCCATTGATGTGGCGCATATTCATGGTAAGAAGCTGTATCTTACGGTCAATACCCTGTTAAAAAATAGAGAATTAAAAGAAGAACTGGTTTCCTATCTGGAACCATACTACAATGCAGGCCTGGATGCAGTGATCGTCCAGGATATGGGAGTATTTTCCCTTTTGAAAAAAGAATTTCCGAAACTTCACCTTCATGCCAGCACGCAGATGACTGTAACTGGTCCGGAAGGAATGAAATTCCTGGCAGATCAGGGGGCGACCCGGGTGGTAGCTGCAAGAGAACTTTCCCTTCAGGAACTTTCCCGTATGCATGAAGCCTGCCCAATTGAGATAGAGGCTTTTGTCCATGGAGCACTTTGCTACAGCTATTCAGGACAATGTCTGATGAGCAGTCTTTTGGGAGGCAGAAGCGGAAACAGAGGTCGTTGTGCCCAGCCTTGCCGTCTGCCATACCAGGTGAAGAATTTCAGGGCAAAAGAGTATGGAAAAGGAGAATTCTGCCCGTTAAGCCTGAAAGATATCTGTACCATTGAAATTTTACCTGAAATTATAGAAGCGGGAGTTACCTCTCTGAAAATAGAGGGCAGAATGAAGCAGTCGGCTTACACTGCTGGCGTTACCGGTATGTATCGGAAATATCTGGATTTTCTTTTTGAAAAAGGACCTGCGAATTATCACGTGATAGAAAAAGATAAAAAATATCTTCTGGATCTGTTTAATAGAGGCGGTTCCTGTACAGGCTACTATCAGATGGGAAATGGTCCTCAGATGATGGCATTTACAAATGAGAAAAAAACGGGGGAAGTTTTTCTGGAAACGAAGCAGCTGAAAGAGAAAATTACAGGCGAACTTCACCTTGTCCCCGGTTCTCCGGTTCTTCTTCATGTTTCCTGTCAGGGGGAAGATGCATATGAATGTGTTGGAGAAGTACAATACGCAAAGAGCCAGCCGGTAACGGAAGAGAGGGTGCGTCAGCAGATGGACAAGCTGGGAAACACCTCATTTATATGGGAAAAACTGGAAATTTATATGGAAAATTCCGTTTTTGTTCCCATGAAGACTTTAAATGAAGCGCGGCATCAGGCATTAGAGGATCTGAAGGAGAAGCTTTTACAAAAATACAGGCGAAACGTGGGAGACGAGCGGGTTAAGAGAATTGCGGAGGAGACGCCGGCAAAAATCAGTGCGATTGCGGCCTGTGATAATGTTCCCCGCAAAAAAGAGGAATACATTCCGGTTTACGTGTCCTGTGAAAGCGAGGAGGCTTCTGAAGTCCTCTGCCAAAAAGACGGAATCCAGGGTATTTATCTTCCTTACGCATTAATAGAGAAACATTTGCAGACAGGTCTTGACAATGGAAAAGAAATGTATCTTTCTCTTCCTCACATTACAAGAGAAAATCCACCGGAAGGCTATATGGAGCAGGTGAAAAAGTGGCTGGAAGCAGGGCTGAGCGGATTTCTTGTGCGGAATCTGGAGTCCTACAGTGCACTGGCACAGATGGGACTGGCAGACAAGTGTGTGCTGGATCACTCCCTGTATACCTGGAATGATGAAGCCATCCGTTTCTGGAAAGATCAGGGAATCCTTCGAAATACAGTTCCCCTGGAGCTGAATGAGAAGGAACTTCGCCACAGAGAAAATGCAGGCAGCGAGATGATTGTCTACGGCCGTCTGCCTCTTATGCACAGCGCCCAGTGTGTACGAAAGAATACTTTCGGCTGCAATGGACAGGAGGAGAGGCTTGTTCTGAAAGACCGTTATGACAAGGAATTTCCTGTAGTCTGTTATTGTCGTCCATGGAAAATGGGAAATACAAAGGCGGCAGAGTCGTGTTATAATATCATCTATAACAGTCTGCCATACGGTCTTTTGAAGGAAGCTGACAGGGTGAAAGAGCTTGGTGTTTCATCTGTAAGACTGGCTTTTACCATAGAAAGCAGGGAAGAAACAGAACGGATCGTGGAAGACTTTGTGGCTGCATATCATGGCAGCCAGGTATCTCACGAATATGAGTTTACAAAAGGTCATTTTAAAAGAGGAGCCGAGTAAAGGCGTATGATTAATATTGTTGTTGAATTATCCAAATATGTGATCCTGACACTGATGATCGTGTACACAGTTTTGTGCTACTACCTTGTTGTGGGGAAACACGCTTCAGACAGGAAAGGACTTTTAAGAAGTCAGATCACCTTAACCTTTTTTCTGGATTTTACCGCATTTGTTGTGATTTTTCTGAAAACCTTTGATTTTAAGGTTGTCATCTTCTATGCAGAAATGATGATATATTTTGCTGCGATCCTTATTTTATACCGCAGAATTTATAAAAATGCGTCTATGCTGCTTTTAAATAACATGTGCATGCTTTTAAGCGTTGGATTTATAATGCTGTGCAGGCTGGATATTGCCTCTGCCAATAAGCAGCTTTTGATCGTTGCGTGCGGAAGTGCAGTGGCGCTGGTGATCCCGGTTATGATCCGCAAGATGAAATTTCTCAAGGATCTTACCTGGGTGTATGCAGGGCTTGGGATTGTTCTTCTTGGAGCAGTTCTTGTTCTGGCACAGACAAGCTACGGCGCCAAGCTTTCTCTGATGGGAATCCAGCCTTCCGAGGTGATCAAGCTCACCTTTGTGTTCTTTATGGCATCCCTTCTGGCAAGAGAGGTAACTTTTAAGAAAGTTGTGCTGGCTACTGTTGTGGCAGGTCTCCATGTGGGAATCCTGGTGCTTTCAAGAGATCTTGGAAGCGCTGTAATCTTTTTTGCAGCTTATCTGGTGCTGATCTATGTATCAACCAGGAAGCCGGCATACCTTTGCATTGGAATTGCAGGCGGTACAGCAGGCGCTGTAGTGGCATATCACCTGTTTGGTCATGTAAGGCAGCGTGTCAGTGCGTGGAAAGATCCTATGGCAGTTTATCAGAATGAAGGATACCAGATTGTACAGTCCCTGTTTGCCATTGGTACAGGCGGATGGTTTGGAATGGGACTTTGCCAGGGCTCTCCGGAGAAAATTCCGGTTGTAAAAAACGACTTTATTTTCAGTGCGATCTGCGAGGAGCTTGGCGGGATTTTTGCCATCTGCCTGATCTTTGTGTGTATGAGCTTTTTCCTTACTATCGTGGAGATTGCCCTGCAGATCAAGAATCCATTTTATAAACTGATCGCCATTGGTCTTGGTGCGGAATATGCGTTTCAGGTGTTCCTTACCATTGGAGGTGCTACCAAATTCATACCTATGACAGGTGTGACTCTTCCTCTGGTCAGCTATGGAGGAAGTTCCATTATGTGTATGATTTTGATGATCGCTATTATCCAGGGCTTGTATATTTATAGAGAGGACGAGGACGAAGAAATTGAGAGACATCGACGAGAGGCAGCAAAGAGAGCGAGACAGAGAGCTGTTGAGGCAGCGGAAGAAAGAGATTACTAAAAAGCGCAAAGCCAGAAATAAAGAATATACCTTTGTTTCCATCTTCTTTGGGATTATTTTTATCAGTATGATCGGGTATCTGATTTATTTCGATGGCTTTAAAAGCGATGATTTTATTAACAGCCCTTACAATACCAGACAGGATTCCTTTTCCGACCGTGTAGTACGAGGTAAGATCCTGTCTTCTGACGGACAGATTTTGGCGCAGACCAATGTAAGTGAGGATGGAACTGAGACACGTAATTATCCATATTCCAATATGTTCTCCCATGTTGTGGGTTATGATACCAATGGAAAAAGCGGTCTGGAATCAGAGGCGAACTTTACCCTTCTGACTTCCCATTCCTTTTTTCTGACTCAGATGAAGAATCAGTTCCTTAATGAGAAGAATACCGGAGATACGGTTGTATCTACCCTGAATGCCAATCTTCAGAGCATTGCATACAATGCATTGGGTGACAGAAGAGGGGCTGTTGTGGTAATGGAACCATCTACCGGAAAAAGGCTTGTAGAAGTGAGCAAGCCTGATTTTGATCCCAATACCATTGGGGATAATTGGGACTATCTGGTAAACGACGAGAATGACAGCAGTCTTCTGAACAGAGCCACAAATGGTGCATATCCGCCAGGTTCCACCTTCAAGGTTGTGACTGCACTTGACTATTTCCGCAAAAAGGGAACTTTTGAGGGATACAATTATCTCTGTGAGGGAAGTATCACCTTGCAGGATCACACGATTCACTGTTATCACAATACGGTTCACGGGCAGGAGAATTTCTATTCTGCATTTGCAAATTCCTGTAACTGTGCATTTGCAGATATTGGAGTTGGTCTTGGGGGTGCGTCTCTTCGCGAGACTGCGGAGGATCTTCTGTTTAACAAGAGTCTGCCTCTGAACTCCTACAGAACCAGCAGCTTTTCCCTTGATGCAGATTCCGTAACGCCTCTGATCATGCAGACTGCCATTGGACAAGGCAATACTCTTGTGTCTCCTATGCATATGGCATTGATCACCTGTGCCATTGCAAATGACGGTGTTCTGATGAAACCTTATCTTATTGACGAGGTGGTAAATGACAATGGCGATTCAGTAAAAAAGACAGAACCGGTAGCTTATAAACGGCTGATGAGTTCCAATGAGGCCAATCTTCTTGGCAAATTAATGAAACAGGTGGTTGATTCCGGTACAGCTTCCGCACTTTCCGGCAGAAGCTATACAGTAGCAGGTAAGACTGGTTCCGCAGAGTTTGACGAGGAAGGACACAGCCATTCCTGGTTTATCGGCTATTCCAATGTGGATGATCCGGATCTGGTGGTTGCCGTGATCGTGGAGAATGGCGGCTCCGGCAGTGAGGCAGCAGTTCCGATTGCAGGACAGATTTTTGATGCTTATCACGCCAGCTAACAGCAATCTATATGATATTCCCTGTTGCCAGTTTTCTGAAAAAGAGGTATACTATATACAGTTTAGAAAACACACGCATTACAGGAGGATTGCAGCATGATAGAAGCAACGAGCTGTGGCGGTGTGGTAATTCATCGAGGTAAGATTCTTGCACTATATAAATCTTACAAAAACCGTTACGAAGGCTGGGTTTTACCGAAAGGAACCGTAGAGCCAGGAGAGACTCATGAGCAGACCGCATTGCGGGAAGTGAAGGAGGAAGCTGATGTCAGAGCTTCCATTGTGAAGTATGTAGGCAAGAGCCAGTACAATTTCACAGTGCCGGAAGACATGGTCAATAAAGAGGTACACTGGTATCTTATGACGGCGGATAATTATCATAGCAAGCCTCAAAGAGAGGAATTTTTCGTGGACTCCGGGTATTACAAGTTTCACGAGATTTACCATCTGCTTCGTTTTGCAAACGAGAAGCAGATCGTTGAGAAGGCGTACCAGGAATATCTGGAACTGCGAAGTGCCGGATTATGGGACAGGCAGCAGAAATATTTCTGATTCATGGGGAGAATAAAGGCTGCGTAGCTGATTTACGCAGCCTTTATTATATGATAATGTTGCTAGAGCCTGTTTGAAAAAGCATTCCCGCAATCTGCACGCCCCACTTTGCGGTATATTTTGCCCGAATTCGGTTGCCGTAGCCCGCTACGGCGCCCTCCTCCGGACAAGATCTCCCACAAATTGTGACGCACATCTTGCAGAAAGCCTTTTTCAAACACGCTTTAGGGAATGATTTTTCAAACACGCTCTAGCATCTGACAGGTTCGTTCTGTGAACGAGGTTCACAAGAAATGCTTTGCGGAATAGTTGCAAAATGTTTAAAATTTCCAGAGAAGGGAATCATTAATATAACAAAAGGTGTATGTCAAGCAGTAATAACAAAGGAGAGTTGTGCCGAATATGCTGAAATGGCGAGAAGACTATTATGTGGGAGAAGGAATCAAAGACGCGGCAAAAGCACGGAAGAGGATTGACGCAGGCAGGGTGGCTTTTGGTGTTTATCTGGTTACATTGTCTGAGAATCCGGGAAATCTTCTTGAAATTGTACCGTCCTACATGCTGATCCAGAAGAGCTATTATGCCAGATGTCCTGAGATTGTTGGCATGGCGAAGGGAAAAGACGAAGCCATTGATCTGGCAGTAGATATTGTGAAGAATATTTACGGGGAGACAGGTGCATTTCAGGTAAAAGAATATTTTAAGAACAGGTGAGCGCATGTTACATATACTGTGGATCCTCATAAAGTTTATATTGATCATACTGGGAATCCTGCTGGGACTTGCGCTTCTGGCAGTGCTTCTTCTGTTGTTCTGCCCGGTACGCTACCAGGCGAGGGCTGTGAAGGAGACCGGCAGCTTCAAGGAGACAGAACTGGAAGCCAGAATTACCTGGCTGTTCCACGTCATAGGCGTCAGGTTTTGCTTTCATAATGGAGAAGGAAAGCTGGTGATCCTGTTTTTTGGAGTTTCATTAGAAACTATAAAAGGCTGGCTTAAGAAGCTAAAAGGCGGCAGAAGAAAGAACTCCGTCAGCCAAACCTCCAGGAGTAAGGCAAAGAAGAGGAAAAAGAAATCTGCGCAAACGAAGGGAATATCTCAGGAGAACAGAACAAAAAAGCCAGATGTAAAAGAAGCTTCTGGTGAAGAGTCGAATGTGAGTAATGCTGTTGCTGAAGAGAAAACTAAGCAGATGGCAGAGTCTCGCATAGAAACTGAGAAGAAAGCATCTCAGCCTGAAGCACATGCAGCAGAGAATTTTCAAGATCATGCACCAAAAACTGAGGCGGTGCTGTTGGAAAATAATACAGCAGAACCGCAGACAGGGAAGCCATCAGCAGAGAAGCAGGAAGAAAATATCAAATCTGCTTCAAAGTCCGGCTTAATTACGCGTATTTGGGAAATACTAAGCAAAATAATCCGATTCCCGGGTAATCTGTGGAATAAGGTTATTTCAATAATTAAAGGTATAATTGAGAAAATTAAAAATATAAAGAAAACAATTTCAGGAATCACAGATAAGCTTGGCTGGTGGAAAGAATTTCTTACCAATGAACGGACCAAGGCTGCAATTTCTCTTATATGGAAAGATGTAAAAGGTCTGCTCCATCATGTACTTCCAACGAAATTGGAAGGTGATGTTACTTTTGGATGCGATGATCCGGCCATTACCGGGACAGTTCTGGCAGTGCTTGGTATGACCTTTCCATTTCACAAGAACAGGATTCATGTGAATCCGCTTTTTGATGGAGAGAACCAGCTGACTGGAAATGTATTTCTGAAAGGTCGTATTTATGGCATTGTGCTTATCAAGGCAGCAATAGAGATTTACTTCAATAAAAATATAAAATACGTTATCAACCGATGGAAGCATAAGGAGGACTAGAAATGGAAAACGAAAACAACTTTAAAGAAACCGTAAGCTCCCTGTTTAAGGGAATGGATGGATTTGTATCTGCGAAGACAGTGGTAGGAGATGCGATCCATGTAGGAGACACCATTATACTTCCCCTGGTGGATGTATCCTTTGGTGTAGGCGCTGGTGCATTTGCAGGTGATAAAAAGAACAATGGCGGCGGAGGTCTCGCCGGAAAGATGACCCCATGCGCAGTTCTGGTAATCCAGAATGGTACCACCAAGCTTGTAAACGTAAAGAACCAGGATGGTCTTACTAAAGTTCTGGATATGGTTCCTGACTTTGTAAACCGCTTCGCACCTGGCGGAGATAACAGCGCGGATGAAACTGTAGATTCTGAAGAGAACTAGATCGTGTCTGATCGAGTAACTGATTATAAAAGCTGCAGGCGGTTATTTTAGAAGTTAATGTGTTCAGATGTGGCATTTCAGCATAAAATATACTAAACCAAAGAGGCAAGGCTGTATGAATTATGGGAAAAGCTCTTGGTTTTATGCTGTTTTTCATCGGACTTGGAATGGTGATCGGCTTGCTTGTCTCCGAGACCACCGCACTTCTGATTGCAGCAGCTTTGTGTATGCTGTGTGGCTATCATTTATTTTGTAAATAAAATGGGTATGAAAAGATTATCAGCGAATCCTTTCATACCCATTTACATTTTATGTAACTATCCTTTTTATTAAAATAATTTCTGTCTGGGAGAAGCTGCTCTGGAGTTTGTTGAAAAAGGCCTTCTGCAAAATGTGCGCCATACTTTGCGGGAATGATTTTCAACCACACTTAGAAAATACTTATTCGGAAACAAAAAAATAGCCCCCACAAAACTGTGAGGGCAGGTGTTTCTTAGGCTCTTTCAACGTTTCCGGATCTTAAGCAGGAAGTACATACGTACATTTTCTTAGCTCCGCCTTCAGTTTTAACCTTAACGGATTTCACGTTTGATTTCCACATCTTATTGGATCTTCTATGGGAATGACTCACATTATTTCCGAAATGAGCACCTTTTTCACAAATTGCGCATTTAGCCATGATAGCACCTCCTTGACGCTTTTTTTCAACAGTTCATATTCTAACAGATGGAAAAACATTTTGCAAGCAAAAAAAGGAAAATTTTAAAACAATTTAAAATAAATTTGCTATTTGCGTGGATGCGTGCTAAAATTGGACATTGTGTTATGAATGAAAAAAGGGTATAATATGGTATATACATTTTGAAAATCAAATTAATGGAGGTAAACCATATGAAGGGATGTATAGATTCCGGCCTTGGCCAGATCATTATTGATACGGATGTAATCGCGACTTATGCAGGAAGCGTTGCAGTAGAATGTTTTGGTATTATCGGTATGGCCGCTGTCAGCATGAAGGACGGCCTTGTAAAGCTGCTCAGGAGAGATTCCTTACAGCATGGTATAAATGTTAAGATCACAGAAGATAATAAGATTCGCCTTGATTTTCATGTAATCGTGGCGTACGGTGTGAATATTAGCACTATTGCAGATAATCTTGTAAACAATGTGAAATATAAAGTCGAGGCTTTTACAGGAATGGAGATTGAGAAAATCAACATTTACGTAGAAGGTGTTCGTGCAATAGATTAGGATTAGAGGAGGAAACTTGTGGTGGATAGACAGACCATAGATGCCAAGATACTTTCCAGAATGTTTCTGGCAGGAGCCAAGAACCTGGAAGCGAAGAAAGAATGGATCAACGAGTTGAATGTATTCCCGGTTCCGGATGGAGATACCGGTACGAATATGACAATGACTATTATGTCAGCTGCATCAGAGGTAAGCAGTCTTACAGATCCTGATATGGAGACACTCGCCAAGGCTATTTCGTCCGGTTCCCTGCGTGGAGCCAGAGGTAACTCAGGCGTTATTCTTTCCCAGCTTCTCAGAGGCTTTACCAAGGGAACCAAGGGACATAAAGAAATGGATGCAGTTGTGATCGCAGCTGCTATGGAGAAGGCTGTAGAGACTGCATACAAAGCAGTTATGAAGCCGAAGGAAGGTACCATTCTTACAGTAGCACGTGAGGCCGCAGTAAAGGCTGCTGAGATTGCAGAGGAATCTGCAAATCTGGAGCTTTTCTTCCGTGCCATTTTCGAGCATGCTGAGAAGACACTTGCCCGCACACCGGAAATGCTTCCTGTCCTGAAAGAAGCAGGTGTAGTAGACTCAGGCGGACAGGGACTTCTGGAAGTTTTCCGTGGTGCATTTGATGGTTATCTTGGAAAAGAAATCGACTATTCTGCATTTGAGAAAGTATCTTCCGGCCCGGCAGTGACCAGGATTTCCCAGCAGGCAGAAGCAGATATCAAATTTGGATATTGCACGGAGTTCATCATTCTTTTGAACAAGCCTCTTCCGGACGAGGAGCTTCACAGCTTCAAGGAGTTCCTTACATCAATTGGTGATTCCATTGTACTGGTAGCAGATGATGAAATCGTGAAGGTACATGTACACACCAATCATCCTGGCCAGGCATTCGAGAAAGCGCTTACCTACGGTGCACTTTCCCGCATGAAGATTGATAACATGCGTGAGGAACACCAGGAGAAGCTGATCAAGGATGCCGAGAAGCTTGCACGGGAGCAGGAAGAACAGGAGAAGAAGGAAGCTGCTGCGAAAGCCGCCAAAGAGCATAAGAAATACGGATTTATCAGTGTTTCCGTCGGAGAAGGACTCTCCACCCTGTTTAAAGAGCTGAATGTAGATTATATCATCGAGGGCGGTCAGACCATGAACCCAAGTACAGAGGACATGCTAAATGCCATCGCTGAAGTAAATGCAGATACTATTTATATTTTCCCGAATAATAAGAATATTGTTCTTGCTGCAAACCAGGCGAGAGACCTTACCGAGGACAAAGAGATCGTGGTAGTTCCTACCAAGACGATCCCGCAGGGAATCACAGCTCTGATCAGCTTCCAGCCGGAAATGAACGGAGAAGAGAATCTGGAAGCCATGATGGAGGCTGTATCCATGGTGAAGACCGGACAGGTAACATACGCAGTCCGCGACACCAGACTGGATGAGAAAGAAATCCACGAGGGCGATATTATGGGAATCGGTGATCACGGAATTCTTGCAGTAGGCAAGGGACGTGAGAATGTTGCCAAAGAGATGGTGGCAGCTATGGTAGACGCGGATTCTGAGGTGATCAGTATTTACTACGGTGCTGAGACCACAGAAGAGGATGCCGAGAGCCTTGCCGCAGAGCTGGAGGAAGCATATCCGGACTGCGAAGTAGAGGTAAATATGGGCGGACAGCCGATTTATTATTACATTATTTCTGTTGAGTAATGAATGTTACTGTTCAGTGATAACGTTCCGCGAGGTGTTTTTTGTGAACAAAGTTCACAGAAAACCCGAGAATTAAGTTTGCGCAGCAAACGCTACTTCTTGTGCTTGTCACAAGAAGGTTCGTTTTTCTGTGCATCGCGAAGCGCGTTACTGGTCACGGAGTGAACAGTAACTAATGAATAGCTGCAGGGCGGCGAGTGATAAAGAGATGGAAGACAGGGTGGAAGATTTCCGCCCTGTCTTCTTTAACAATAAACATAGGCTCATTGGTAATATTAAGTTTTTTGCGCACCGTGAAGCTGTTATTGAGTTCGAAGTGGTTAGCATGTGCAAAGTGAAATAAGTATGGAAAATCGGCAGTCTTTGTTGTAAAATAATGAGAACACTTTTCGGGCAAATGAAGAAAGACCCGGAAACAGAGATGAATGATCAGAAAGAGAGGAAAAACAGTGGCAAAGCTTCTTCGGGAACTAAAAGGAGTAGGAGAAAAGACGGAAAAACTATTTCAGAAGATCGGTATCACCACAACAGATGATCTGCTCCATTATTATCCAAGAAATTACGACTCATATGAGGCACCGGAGGAAATTGGTTCTTTGAAGGAGAACTCCGTGGTGTCTGTTCGTGGAACTGTCACTGCCGGAGTCTATGTAAACAGGATCCGTAATCTTCAGGTGATCTCCATCACTGTGGCAGATACCACCGGAAAACTTCCTGTGGTATGGTTTAATGTCCCCTACTTAAAAAACACTCTGAAAAAAGGCAGCTGCTTTATTTTCCGCGGCAAAATCTCCAGAAAAAAAGGTCACCTGGAGATGGAGCATCCGGAGATTTTCACACCGGCGGCTTATGAAGAAATCCTTCACAGCATGCAGCCCATATACGGACTTACTGCAGGGCTTACAAACAAACTGATAATCAAGCTGATGCATCAGATCCTGGATGAACAGAGCCTGCAGACAGAATTTCTCCCAGATGAGATTAAGGAATTTTATCACCTGGCAGATGATAATTATGCTATTTCAACTGTCCATTTTCCAGGCAATATGCAGGAACTTCTGGTGGCACGAAAACGCCTTGTGTTTGACGAATTTCTTTTGTTTATTCTGGCAGTACAGATCCTGAAGGGAAAAACAGAAGAAGCTCCTAACGCTTTTCCCATGAAGCCGGTATGGACCACAGAACAGGTTATGGAAGGTCTTCCTTATCATCTGACAAAGGCGCAGCTAAACGCCTGGCATGAAATCGAAAGAGACCTTTGCGGGCATACCCTTATGTCCCGGCTGGTTCAGGGCGACGTTGGAAGCGGAAAAACGATTCTGGCTTTTCTGGCAATGATCCTTACTGTGGAAAATGGCTATCAGGCAGCATTGATGGTGCCCACAGAGGTACTTGCAAATCAGCATTTTGAAGCATTTACAAAGCTGATAGAGGAACAGGAGATTTCATCCTGCCATCCGGTTCTTCTTACTGGCTCAACCACCCAGAAAGAGAAAAGAAGAATCTATGGAGAAATCGCATCCGGGGAGGCAAATGTGATCATTGGAACTCACGCCCTGATCCAGGAAAAAGTGGTGTACGAGAATCTTGGCCTTGTGATCACCGATGAGCAGCATCGCTTTGGCGTGAAGCAAAGAGAGGCACTGACTACCAGGGGAAATGCGCCGCATGTGCTGGTTATGAGTGCCACTCCCATCCCCAGAACTCTTGCAATCATTGTATACGGGGATCTGGATATTTCCATTATAGATGAGCTTCCTGCCATGCGTCTCCCGATTAAGAACTGTGTAGTTGGCACGTCTTATCGCCCGAAAGCCTACTCCTTTATAGAAAGGCAGGTGCGGGAAGGGCGCCAGGCGTATGTGATTTGCCCTATGGTAGAAGAAAGCGAGGGGGCAGACGGGGAAAACGTGACGGACTATACAGCACGGCTGAGAGAGATTTTCCCATCAGACATCACCATTGGAATGCTCCATGGAAAAATGAAGCCCAAGGAAAAGAATGGAATCATGGAACAGTTTGCAAGGGGAGAAATCCAGGTGCTGGTGTCTACTACAGTAGTGGAAGTAGGGGTAAATGTGCCAAACGCTACGGTGATGATGGTAGAAAATGCGGAGCGGTTCGGACTTGCGCAGCTTCATCAGCTGAGAGGGCGTGTTGGACGTGGGGCGTATCAGTCTTACTGTATTTTTATGCAGGGAAATGAAGAGGAAGAGACCTCCAGAAGACTGGAGATTTTGAATAAATCGAATGATGGATTTTTTATAGCAGGGGAGGATCTGAAGCTTCGGGGACCGGGAGATCTGTTTGGAATCCGTCAGAGCGGACAGCTGGAGTTCCGGATCGGAGATATTTATCAGGATTCAGATGTACTGAAAGCTGCCAGTGACGCCGCAGGAGGAATTCTGGAGCTTGACAGGGAGCTGGAACTGTCCCAGCACGAAAAATTGAAAGAAAGATTGAATGCTTATATGAAATATGACCTTGAGAACCTTGGATTGTAAGGTTTTACAGGGAAATAGATGACGAAAAAAATAAGAAAATACATCCTTTTTTTGGTAATAACTGTGCAAGAAAACAAAAATTATCAGGATTTTAAGATTTGTACCCGAGGATTTCCTGAAATTAACAGGCTTTGTTTGTATACTTTTACCTATGAATTCAGAGAAATGGTTTGTCAAGGGGGATTTTAGCAGAACTTGCAAAAAAAATTGATTCGTAGTATTCTATCATAGAAGCGAAAACGAAGATTATATTCACCGTCAAGGAGGCTATTATAATGGCTACGAAGAGAACTACAAAAAAGGCAGAAACAATGGCGGCCAAGAAGGCTGCTAAGACTGTGGCTGAGGTTAAAGCTACAGCTGCAGCAGAGGTAAAGGCTGAGCCAAGTAAGGCAGAGGCTGTTAAGACAGCTGTTGTTGAGACTGTGAAAGCAGCTACAGAGACTGTTAAGGCTGCTACTGAGAGCGTTAAAGAGACTGCGAAAGAGGCTGTTAAGGAGACTGCAAAGGCTCCGGCTAAGACAGCTGGGAAGGCAGAGGCTAAGAAGCCTGCTGTTAGAAGAACTGCTAAGAAGGCTGCTGTTGCAGCTGAGGAGATTTTTATTCAGTATGCAGGCAAGGAATTCACTACTAAGGATGTAGTGGCAAATGTGAAAAAGGCCTGGACAGAGATGACCGGAAAGAAAGAAGAAGATATCCAGGATATTAAAGTTTACGTTAAGACTGAAGAGAATAAGGCATATTATGTAGTAAACGGTGAAGCAGAGGGACATTACGTAGAGCTGTAATTTCCCCTATATGAATGGCTTCAGGGAGTGTGTGAGTGCGTTCCCTGAAGCCTTTTTGATTTCGAGGGACGTGAGAGGAAGTGGGTGCCGTCTGGGGGCGGTGCCGAAATGGGGTGTCTGGCTCCGCCGCCTAGTGATCTATAAAATTGCAAACTCGCCCTTGCAGGGCTCAGACAGTGCAATTTTATAGATCGCTATGCTCGCCAGACGCCCCATTTCGGCAATGCCCCCAGACGGCACCCACTTCCTCTCACTGGTTACTGGGAAGGGACGGCGGCTGCAGGCAGCGCCTGGGGGAGGATAATTGTATAGGTGGGAAGGTGTAGGATGGATCGGGAAATGAAAAGGTTGTGTGCAGGATAGTGCTTAGTGTGGGGAAATAAATTGCTGGACAAAAGGGGGTAAATAGGATAAAATATTTAGATATAGACAGGAGTAGCCCCTTGATTTGACAAGGGGTCTTTTTATGAAAGGAATAAAGTATGTTTAATGAAATTGATTTCAGTAAGATAGATACGAATATTACACCGCCTCAGGATGATACAGAGCGTCAGTATTATTATATGGCGAAGCTGGCTGAGATGGTGGCTTTGAGGGAGCGGGAGCTGGGACGGCGGATTACTTATTGTCTGCAGACGTTTGGGTGTCAGATGAATGAGAAGCAGTCTGAGGTTGTCGCAGGGATTATGGATGAGATTGGATTTAAGAGACAGGAAACAGAGGATGCGGATGTTGTGATTTATAATACCTGTACGGTTCGTGAGAATGCCAATCTTAAGGTGTATGGTCGCCTTGGTAAGCTGCATAGTCTGAAGAAGTCTAATCCGGATATGAAGATTGCTTTGTTTGGGTGTATGATGCAGGAGAAGCAGGTTGTGGATAAGATCCAGAAGGATTATCCATTTGTCAATCTGGTGTTTGGAACCCATAATATTTTTAAGTTTGCAGAGCTGTTTTATGAGATGGAGAATCGTGACAGCCAGCTGATCGATATCTGGGAGGGTACGGATAAGATCGTGGAGGAGCTGCCTACAGAGCGTAATTATTCTTTTAAGTCCGGCGTGAATATTATGTTTGGATGCAATAATTTCTGCAGTTATTGCATTGTACCTTATGTAAGAGGGCGTGAAAGAAGCCGTGAGCCGGAGGCGATTGTGAAAGAGATAGAGGCTCTGGTGGCGGATGGCGTTACAGAGGTTATGCTTCTGGGACAGAATGTAAACTCTTATGGAAAGACTTTGAAGGATCCGGTGACTTTTGCACAGCTTCTTGAGAAGGTGGAGCAGATCGAGGGGCTGAAGAGAATCCGGTTTATGACTTCTCATCCGAAGGATCTTTCTGATGAGCTGATCGAATATATGAGTAAGAGCAGGAAGGTGTGCCATCATCTGCATCTGCCTATGCAGTCTGGCAGCAGCCGTATCCTGAAGATCATGAACCGGCATTATGATAAGGAGAAGTATCTGGGACTGGTGGAGAAAATCCGTACAGCGGTGCCGGATATTTCCCTGACTACAGATATTATTGTAGGCTTCCCGGGTGAGACTGAGGAGGACTTTCAGGAGACTCTGGATGTAGTGGAGAAATCTGGTTTTGATACTGCATTTACCTTTATCTATTCCAAGAGAAGCGGCACTCCTGCGGCGAAGATGGAGGATCAGGTTCCGGAGGATGTGGTGAAGGATCGTTTTGACCGCCTTCTGAAGCTGGTTCAGGAGAAAGGAAGAGAAGTCTCTTCCAGATTCCAGGGCGAGATTCAGGAAGTTCTTGTTGAGACGGAGAGCAAGGAAAAGGGTATTTTCACAGGAAGAACCCAGTATAATCTGCTGGTTCATTTTCCGGGAACCCCGGATCTTCTTGGCAAGTATGTGAATGTGCGTCTGGATACCTGTAAAGGCTTCTATTACATGGGAACAAGAGTGGAGGATTAAAGCACCTGCCGAAGATTTATATATCAGATTTTTTGATTCTGTAATCCTGACTATGAATAAAAAGCAATATTTGGCAAAAAGGCTACTGTCACTCCGTGACCAGTAACACGCTTTGCGATGCGCAGAAATCATGCATTCGCATGATTTCGCGCTGAGATTCCCGGGTTCCCTGTGAACTTTGTTCGCAAAAAGCACCTTGCGGAACGTTACCATTGAACCGTAAAGTAAAAAGCGCAAATAATATAAATAATTACAAAAAAGGTTGCATTTTTGTGATAAATAGTGCAATATTATTATATTGAACACTCGTGGGAAAGGCGGCACCTGTAATGGTTAAAGGGCTGTGCAGGAAATTTAATGCATTGTTGAGGAAAGAAGCAGTTCATGAGAATGAGCCTCAGCGTATATTGTTCCTTCTCAGAATTATATTGTTGATTCTGGGACTTTATTTTCTGATCATTCCGTTCGTATTCTGCATTGTGGGACCGAAGACAGAGGTCTGGACAGGATATATTTTCGC
The DNA here is from genome assembly GCF_964249465.1 of Ruminococcus sp. Marseille-P328. Taxonomy (NCBI): domain Bacteria; kingdom Bacillati; phylum Bacillota; class Clostridia; order Eubacteriales; family Oscillospiraceae; genus Ruminococcus; species Ruminococcus sp. Marseille-P328. The sequence goes on from NZ_CAXUBQ010000005.1 coordinate 49,837, forward strand.
AGCAATGTCGGTTGCTGCTTTTTATGCAACATACCGGTTGAAGGTACATACCAGTGTGCTTGTCTGCAGTGGTCTGCAGCTGGCATGGGTGATTGTGTTTGTTATTCTCTATGGATGGGACTGCGGTATTCAGCATCTGATGTTTGAGATGCTGGTACTGGTATATTTTGCTGTCTACAATTCTCTTGTGTATAAGATCAGCTATACAGTAGTTCTGTTTGCAGTACGATTCAGTCTGTTTTTGTACTGCAGGGTAAATATTTCTGTTTTTGCCCTGACAGAAACGGCTACAGTTGTATTACAGATCATAAATACCATTGTGACGTTTGTGCTTATGGCTGTAGCGTGCAGTATGTTCAGCTCCAATGTGGAATCTGCGGAGAAGAAGCTGGTGTTGTATAATGAGCAGCTGAAGAAACAGGCAGGGACCGATCCGCTGACAGGTTTGTGGAACCGCCGTCAGATGATACAGTACATTACGGAGAAGCGCAGGAAAGAGCCTGTTATGGCGTTTACCATTGGTATGGGTGATATTGATTTCTTTAAGAGAATTAATGACCACTGGGGACATGACTGCGGAGATGCGGTACTGGTATGGATCACACAGCACATGAGCCGGGAATTGGGTGAGCATGCCAAATTGTGCCGCTGGGGAGGCGAAGAATTCATCTTCTTTTTCCCGGATATGAACGGAGACGAAGTATGCCTTATGCTCAACACTTTTCGCATGAAGCTGGGCAACGATCTGTTTGACTGGAGGGGAGAATGGATTCCGGTTACTATGACGTTTGGCGTGGAGGAGAATGATTTCAAGTCCAATATAGACACCTTGCTGAAAAATGTGGATGCGAAACTTTATATGGGCAAAGAACAGGGAAGAGACCGGGTGATCTATTAAACTCACCGGGTCTTTTGTCGAATTAACAACAGTAATAAGCAGGAGAATAAAACTTGTATGTATACAGTTGAAGAAATAAAAAATAAAGTAAAAACAGGAACCTGGACAAAAGAGGATGTGGCACGCTGTGTGGAGGAGCTGAAGCAGATATCGGATTTTACTGTTTATACAGAAGAAATCTATTATATAAGTTATGGGATTTTTGCCTATAATTTTCGGGAATATGCTTATCCTCTGATCGAAATCTGCCGGGAGGCCGGAGTTCACATGGAGCGTTCCAAGGAGAAATCCAGACTTTATCTTGCCCTGGTAAGACTTTATTTCTGCCTTGGTTTTCCCCCGAAGATTGTAGAATATGGCCTGAAATATGCCAATTCCGGATTTACCTTAAGATCCCCTCTGAAATCCGTTTATAACACTATCGTAGCCGCTTTTTCAGACTGTGGACTGTTTTTTGAGGCGGATTTTTATCTGGAGAAAATGATGGATATTTCCAGACTGGATCCCTGTGACAGCAGTGTGAATTTCTGGAATTCGGATACTTTAAATGAGCTGGTCTATTATGACAGCAAAGTTTACGTGAAACTGGGAATGGGAGATGTTGCAGGTGCAGAGCAGGCGTCAGTGGATATGCAGGCGATTCTTACAGAACGGGAGATTCCTGAAGATGGCAGAGCCTTTTTCCTGCTTCAGAAGGAATTTACGGACTTGTATCTTCGCCTTTACCAGCAAAAAGACAAGGCGGTCATTGCGGAAGAATTTAACAGCTATATGAAGAAAATGGAAGCCGGGGAGGGTGCCAGGGATACCTTAAGCTTCTGCGTCTGCTATTTCGGAGAGTTCCTTCAGGTAATGGCGGAGGAAGAACGCTGGGACGATATTATACGTATTGGCAATTACATTAAGAATGCCAGAAATTTCAGTGGAAGCTTCTGCCCGGTTTATAAGCTTATGCGCACGGCTGCATACGGAAGTGACCGGGAAGAGCTTCGGAGACAGATACCGGAATTCGAGAGAATGTATCTGGAGTCTCTGGAGCAGGAGAAGGAGAATTACGACCAGATGGTACGTCTCCTTACCCGTGAGGAGCTTCGGATTGAACGCCTGAAGGTGTCCATGGAGAAGGATGCCCTTACCGGCTGTCTGAACCGTGCGGCTTTTGACCACAACAGCAAGCGCTTTATGAAGAATTATAAGAAGGGCAGCCTTGTATTTATTGACCTGGATTATCTGAAGCTGATCAATGACTGCTATGGCCATGAAAACGGAGACCGTTACCTGGTGTGTTTTGCAGAGAATATGAAGTGTGCTATGGACAGGCAGGATCTTCTGTACCGGTATGCAGGAGATGAGTTCCTTATTTTGTCTGCACTGGAGCCGGAGCAGATACAGGAACGGCTAAACGAAATTCTGGAAAAGAGCCCGATTCATTTTGATATTAACGGAGAAATCCGCAACATCAGCTTTTCCTATGGCATTGTGGCATTTGAGGAAAAAAAGGGAAAAATCGCAGATTTGGTGAAGGAAGCGGATCAAAGAATGTATCAGTGCAAGAGCCGGAATCATGAGCGTATTTCCAAAAGAGGTGCGGCGGAATGATTACGCGGGAAAATATTATTCATTTTTACACCAAATACAAAGAAAATCTGAAGACGGAAGATCAGATTCAGGAGAATCTGCTGAAGGCAGAAGACCAGGAGGCGTGGATCGAAAATCTGAAGAACAAATCCAGAATGATGCGCCGGCTTTACATTGAAAATGAGGCACTTCTGAATCTGTATATCCGCCCCTTCCTTGACGGAGAGGCGAGCCTGAACGAGGAACTGGCGAGAGAATTTCTGCATCAGATCCGCATGGCCGATGAGGAGGGCTATGAGGATAACCTTGCCATGCTGGAAATTCTGGAGCTTCTGGATGGATATTTTCAGAAAAGTGATGATCTGGACTCTTATATCTGGACCCTGAATCTTCTGGGAAATTTTTATAACCGTCCCTTCAGCGATGAAGATGGAAAGAAAGGAGCCATGTATTTTGACAGACTGCGGGCACTTTCTTCCAGATATTTTGAAATCGAGGATTTTGACGTAAGGAAGCGAATCCTTTTTTCTTATTATAATTTTCCGATAGTGTTGATGAACTTTAATCTGGACACGTCCAGGGAGCTTTTGCAGTACATTGATGAGGCACTGGAGTTTTATAATGATGAGAAAGTCCGGGAATTAGACGGAGAGCGGTTTGATTTTGATGAACTGATCGAAGAACTGAATTATGATCTTCTTGGAAATTCAGTCCTGAGATTTACCGTGAGGGAGATTGATCCGGAGCTTCTTTCCAGAGCATCCCGGGTTCTGGAAGAATATTATCAGCGTGAGCTTGAGAAGAATCCGGAGCCCTACGAAATGCTGGATGAAATATACTGTAATTATAAGTCCTGTCTGTTCTATCAGGGTAAGATAACCTGCACAGAGCTTCTGGAGGATTACCGGAAATTCTGTGAACACAGTATGGAGCATGACGATCTGGACAGCCAGGAGGGAGTGCCTTTTTCTGACAGCCGCTATTTTCAGGTTGCGATCAACCATCTGCCGACGATTTTGGAATTGTTGGAGAAATATGCGGATGAATATCACGGAGCACCAGATCTCCGTGATTTTTGTGTATCCAATTATGTGCATGCTATTCGCAGGCTGTCCAGGACAGAAAACGATACCTTTGTAAATGATGTAGTATGGCGTTCTCTCAGGGATGTGTTGAAATATATTACCGGAGATGAAATAAACACCCTGGTTCTTATGCAGATCATGGTAAGCCGGGATGAGGGCACTGCCATGCACAGTGCAATGGTGGAGCAGATTGCCAGGCGAATTCTGAATGTAGTGATGAAAAAGCGGCCGGAGCTTCTGATTGGAACCTTTGGTTATGAGAACGTGGTGGAAGTGCTGGAAAATCAGGAGACCATTCTGGACTATGTTTCCCAGTCTGCACAGCTTCTGGATATTGGAATGATCAGACTTGCATCTATTGTGAACAAGCAGTCACGGCAGCTGACACAAAGGGAAAAGAATGGTATTCTCAGCCATCCCTGTGAAGGGGCTAAATTCGTCGAGGAGATTCCGGCTCTTCGCAAATATCGGGATGCTGTTCTGGGACATCACAAATCCTGGGATGGAAAAATAGGATATCCGGCAGATTTTGACAATACCAGGTCAAATGAGCGTATTCTTATTGAAATACTGCATATCAGCGATTGTCTGGATGCAGCCACTGACTTTGTGGGACGAAGCTATAAGAATGCCAAGAAGCTGGAACAGGTAGCGGAGGAGTTTTCCTGGGGAAAGGGTTCTGTTTATTGTCCAGAGCTGGTGGAGCTTCTGGAAGAGGACAAAGAACTGCAGGCAGATCTCAGATATCTGCTGGGAGCGGGACGCATCCGTACCTGTTATTCGGTATATGGCAAGGCAGTAGATCAAACTGAAATAGAAGAAAGCAGGTTGTTCACAGATATTGAAAACTGGGAAGCCAGCAGCCGGAAGCAAAGTGATGAAGAGGGAGATACGATTCTCGATTTCCTTCACAAAAGCGGAAACGAGAGCCGTCAGCTTCTTGGAGCACTGGCAAGGAATTCTCTGATCATTTTGTATGTGGATATGATGTCTGGCGAATACAAGGTATACTACCGCGGAAACCAGAGACTTCTGGATAAAAAGATTCCGGACGGTTATTACGGAGACTTCCTGAAAGAATATCTGGCGCCAAACTGCGAACCGGGTGATTGGGAAAAAGTACGGCTGAAAATCAGACTGTCAGAGCTTTCCCATATATTTCTGGAGCAGGAGGGCAGCTATGAGTGTGAAGCCCGGATCAGGGTAAAAGATGCTTACCGCTGGGTGCGGTTCCAGTTTATCTGCCTGGACGAGGAAAATGTTATGCCTGGCATGATGACTGTGATCGCGACAGATGTTCAGGAAAGCCACAGCAGAAATGAACAGCTGATGAACAGTCTGAAGGAGGCATATCAGTCTGCAGAAGAGGCAAACAAGGCAAAAAGCATTTTCCTCAGCAGTATGTCCCATGACATCCGCACTCCTATGAATGGAATACTTGGTATGACCCAGATCGCCATGAATCATCTGAACGATCCTGCGCGTATTCTGGATTGTCTTCAGAAGATCGATGATTCTTCCAGACACCTTCTGGAGCTGATCAATGAGGTTCTGGATATGTCGAAAATTGAGAGTGGGGATACGACGCTTCATGAGGAACCACTGTACCTGAGCAAAACCATGAAAATTGTGGATGGAGTATGCCGTCAGGCAGCTGTTGACAAACACCAGATTTTTGATATGGATATAGAAGAAATCCGGGACGATCATGTGTTGGCAGATCCGGTAAGACTCAGGCAGGTTTTGATCAATTTGATTTCAAATGGAGTGAAGTATACGCCTGAGCATGGATGTGTGCAGGTAAAAGTAACCCAGGGCAATAGCTTTGCAGAGGGCAAAGCAAGCTATTTTTTTGTGGTGAAGGATAATGGAATCGGAATGTCGGAAGAATTTCAGAAGAAGCTGTTTGAGCCTTTTTCCCGCGAAGATAACAGCATGACAAATGCTACCCAGGGAACAGGACTGGGACTTTCTATTGCCAAGTCTATCATTGCGCAGATGGGTGGAAGTATTGAGGTAAAGAGCATTCAGGGGAAAGGTACGACTTTTCTTGTGCGGCTGGATCTGAAGCTTGTGGAAGAAGAGAAGGAGGCTGATCAGGCCTTACTGGCAGCAGAGGCTGGTGAAGAGAAGAAAAAAGATCCGGGCTTTTTGAAGGGACGCAGGATCATGCTGGTGGAGGACAATGAGCTGAACCGGGAGATTGCTTACGAGCTTTTGTCCGAATCCGGTCTGATCGTGGATGTGGCAGAGAATGGACAGGAGGCGATCAAGCTTCTTGGAATCAGGCCGGAGAATTATTATGAACTGATCTTCATGGATATTCAGATGCCGGTGATGAATGGGTATGAGGCTACGGCAAATATCCGTGCAGGAGAGAGCGATTACTGGAAAAATATTCCGGTGATCGCCATGACCGCAAATGTGTTCCAGGAGGATGAGAGCCGGGCTGCAGAGTGTGGAATGAGTGATTATGTAACTAAGCCTATTGACATGAATGTGATTTATTCTGTCCTTGAAAAATGGCTTCGGGGACAGAAAGGATGATGTGCGCCAGTACCTGCCAGAGCTTTTTATATACTCTGGCAGCAGACCGGAAGGGGCTTCCGGTGGTGCTGGCATATGAATGAGGGAGCGATAGAGTTGAGTAAGAATAAGTACGAAATTGATATGTGTAACGGAACCATTATGGACAAGCTGGTTTCTTTTGCCATTCCGCTGATGGTTTCCGGAATCCTGCAGTTGATGTTCAATGCTGTGGATATTATTGTGGTGGGACGGTTTTCCGGCAGCCAGGCCCTAGCAGCAGTTGGTTCTACTACCGCTTTGATCAATGTGTTTACCAATCTTTTTATTGGTGTTTCACTGGGAGCTAATGTTTTGGCTGCCAGATTCTATGCGGCAGGTAAGGCAAAAGAGATGTCGGAAACGGTACATACGTCTGTGACACTGGCCTTGGTCAGTGGTGTGGCGATGGCTGCTGTAGGACTTGTTTTTTCAAGATGGGCACTGGAGGTTATGGGAACCCCTGCGGATGTGATTGACCAGTCCACTTTGTATATGAGGATTTATTTCCTGGGAATGCCGTTTTTTATGCTTTATAACTATGGTGCAGCTATTCTGCGTGCGGTAGGGGATACCAGGCGTCCGCTGATGTTCCTGGTCGTGGCTGGTGTGACCAACGCGGTGCTGAATATGATTCTGGTGATCGTGTTTCATCTGGGTGTTGCAGGTGTTGCCATTGCGACCATTATTTCCCAGCTGATTTCCTGTATTCTGGTTCTTAGATGTCTGTATATGACGGACAGCAGTTATCAGCTTCGGTTTTCCAGATTGTGCATGAAGAAATTTTATCTGGTACAGATTTTCCAGGTGGGAATACCGGCGGGAGTGCAGAGTACGGTTATTAACATTTCCAATGCGCTTTTGCAGTCTTCTGTAAATTCCTTTGGTTCCACTGCCATGGCTGGTTATACGGCGGCGAATAATATTCTGGGATTTTTGTATGCGTCTGTAAATGCGGTCACTCAGGCCTGTATGAGCTTTACCAGCCAGAATTATGGCGTTGGGAAATATAAACGTATGGACAGAGTGCTGCTGGACTGCGGAATCCTGTCTTTTGTGATCGCCCTTGTGCTGGGATGCGGCTCTTACATGTGTGGCGGTGAGATCCTGAAGGTTTACACAGAGGATCCGGAGGTTATCCGATGCGGTGTGGAAATTCTTTCCATCACCACAGTGCCCTATTTCTTATGTGGAATCATGGATCTTTTTCCTGGCGCTCTCCGGGGAATGGGACATTCCGGTGTGCCTATGATCCTTTCTATTATCGGTACGGTTGGTACCAGAATTGTGTGGATCTTCTGGATATTCCCACAGCACAGAAGCCTGTACACCTTGTTTATTTCCTATCCGGCCTCCTGGTTCATTACCATTGTGCTGCAGGTGGTCTGCTTTGTGTTTGTGAGACAGACGGTGCATGGACAGCTGAAAGGTACCGGGAAAGCGGCGTGATGGAAAGAAAGAAGAGAAATGTTATAATATGTTTCTGAAACGGGTAAGAGCCAGGGAAAGCGAAACGCTTCCCTGGCTCGTTTTTAGCTTCCGTTCCCTCTGAGCTTCACGAAAGATAATAATGGAAAATGACATAATTGGGTAAGTGTGAATGATTTAATAATTCGGCTGGGCTAACTTCCTCCCATTAAAGTTAGTGCAGGCGATTATTTGTGTGGGCATTTGGCGTAAGTTGTTGTGCTTACGTAGTCCATGATGACAAGATGATTGCATTTTTGACAAATTTTTGCAGTATAGCGTTTTACTTCACAACCACCATTACTTTTGGGATAATGTCTATCCGCGTATCCCTCTTTAAAATCATGTGTGCATATAAGGGCACGTGTTTCTAAATCGGAAGAAGTAACTGGAACTGAAAAATGATCTTCTGTTTCAAAATATATATCTGAGTTTGAAAACTGAGAATCTAAAGTGTTCACTTCTTCAAAAGAAATAGAGGATTCAGTAATTGGAGAAAATACTGGTGCTTCCGTCGTCTGCATCGGCGCATACCCAAACACCGTAGTCCCACTCAAAAACACAGATGCCAATATTGCAGCAGCAGTACCAATTTTACTGGTTTTCCTATTCTTCCTCATAATAAATTCCACTCTCCTTTTCATTGTATGTTTGGCCCCCAATAAGTTGTTTTTCCAGACTACAGGAACCTGCCTGTTTCTTACGGAAAGATTCACGAGAGCGACTGCGTAGGCTTTTTTCTCCTCCGTGGCGAAACCTTCGGTGGCGGCTTGATCTGCAATGTTTTCGGAAAAGCTGGTGTAAAGCAGAAGCGTAAGCAATGTTAACGGATTATAAAAATGAAGGCAAATGGCTAACAGGCAGAGCAGCTTTACAGCTGAGTCATGGCAGCACAGGTGTGAATATTCGTGCCGCAAAATCATTTCTGACAATCGGGAATCCTCAAGGCTCTCCGGCGCGACAATGAAAGGCTTCAGGAAACCTATAGTATAAGGAGAACCAATAAGGGGAGAAATACGGTATTCTACATCCCCGATTCCAGGTAAGAAACAAGTTCTTTTCTCAGTAATCTTTTTCAGCTTTCGCGTGAGCCGGTGATACTTTATGATTTCGTAAATACTGAAGCCTGAGATTAAAAATAGCCAGCATAATCCAATCATAAGAATCCAGTCGGACATCCATAATGAGATTCCGTGATAAGAAATTGATCCTTTGTCATCAAAATTGATGTAATAAGAGATGTTTGCAAGAGCATCTGTTCTTCTCAAAACATCCATCGGCATCAGATATTTAACCACCTGAAACGGTATCAAATACCCCGCCAGACTCAGAAACACCAGGTTCCGGCCAAGCCGGTATGAAAATTTTTTCCTTTGGAGAAGCAATAGCAGGAGACAGATGATCAGTGGTACTGTTCCTGCTATGCTCATACAGATTAAAAGCATGCAAGTCCCTCACTTAAAATTTGTCAATAAAATCCAGCAAGTCCTTCTGATCCTCTTCGCTGAGACCGGAATCTTCTGCAAAGGCACAGAACAGACAGGTAAGTGAATTTTTAAAGCTCTGGAAATCAGAATCTCCAGAATCCCTGCAGCTGGTCTGGCGATTTTTTATCAGCTCCTTCATCGCATTCCGGAACAACTGGTTCTTCTTATCAAGCTTTCGTCTAAGCTGCAAACAGTGTACGAAGAGACCTAAGGTTACCAGAGGAAGGCTAAAGGATAACAGAATTGCTTTCGCCAGGTAAAAGGCAGCAGCCGGCTGATCCAAATTCGGAATTCCGTTCATCATGCAGATCAGTAGCGAGTATCCGGTGACGATCACAAAAAGAACGCCGGATAAGGTTAAAATTATTTTTTTCATTGAGTACCTCCTCATTCTACGTAGAAGCGGGAATTCAGAAATAATTTTGTTTTCTGCTCCCTTCACTATATATACGAAAACCAGAGAAAGAAATAACACGAAATCTGAAAAAATTTTTGGAAATTTTTCAGATAAGATAAATTTATGGTATACTTACAGAGAGATTGAGAAAAATTACAGGTCTGATATCATATCAGATATTGAAAAGACACTTCCTGACAGTGTGTAAAAATCAACGCTTTGTTAGGAGACTGTCAAATAATCATAGAAGGAGAACAATCATGCCAAAATTTCTGATCATCGACGGCTCCTCCATGCTGTCTACATCCTATTACGGAAATCTTCCCAAATCTATCCTTTTCGCAAAGACGGACGAGGAAAAAGAGAGACACTATTCGGAAATCCTGCACACCTCCGATGGAAAATACACAAATGCCATGTTCACCATGCTTCGCACCCTTCTGGCTGTCTATAAGAAGGTAAAGCCGGAATACGTGGCATTTACCTTTGACATGACAAGAGATACTTTCCGCCGTACCCAGCTTGGCGCCGATTTTTACAAAGCCAATCGCAAGGAGACTGCCCAGCCATTAAAAGAACAGTTTATCCAGATGGAAGAGCTTCTGAAAGCAATCGGTTGTCCGGTATTTATGAGCCAGGACTATGAGGCTGACGATTATGCGGCATCTCTTGTGGAGAAATTCCAGGGCCCGGATCTGCAGACTTATGTGCTTACCAAGGATCACGATTATTTTCAGCTGGTAAGCGAATATACCCGCATGTGGCGTGTTGTTACGAAGGATAAGCTGGAGAATTTAAAGGATGCATATGGCCTGTTTGGAAAAGAGGCTTACGAGGAACTCCCTTCTAATGTATTTGAATATACACCGGAAATTGTCTGTTCTGAGGAAGGGGTATATCCGGAACAGATTCCTGTGCTTCTGGCGATCACTGGAGATCCAGGCGATGGAATTCCAGGCTGTAAGGGCGTTTCCTCAGCAGCAGCGCCGCTTGTAGCAGAATATAAAACCCTGGACGCGATCTATGAAGCAATTGAGGACTGCGAAGACGTGGCAAAGAAAGAAAAGGAACTGAATACTTTCTGGAAAGAAAACCTTGGAATAGGCAGAAGCCCTCTGAAAGCACTGAAAACAAATAAAGAGATGGTATACTTAAGCGAACAGCTGGCAACTATGAAACGTGACATTGAGATAAAAGAAAGCCTGGAAGATATGCGGCTTCATATTAATGCAGAAGAACTGATCAGACAGTTAAAGCGCTACGAAATGAACAGTATTTTGACGGAATATGAAAAAACACTAAAATAGTCAAAATGTAAAGAAAACACTTAATTGTCAGAAAAAAGAGAAAATATCAGAAAAATACAAATGGGTGTTGGTAATGTGTGTTTATTTACACAAAATACATAAATTATTCACAAAACGCTTGCCTAAAACGGAGTAATACGCTATAATTTCCCCATACTACTTATTGATCAATTTCAATAAATTTAATTCATGGAGGGAAATGTATGAAGAAAGATTTGAAAACACTCAATAAGTCTGTTGCCATTGCAATTGCAGCGGCAATGACCGCAACTTCCGCACCGACACCACTTCTGGCGTCAGATTTTACAGATGGAGGAGATTTCGTATCTGAGTCTCCGGCAGCGGAAGCGGACATCACAGAGGAAGCTGCTGTAGAGGCAGATGGCTTCGGAGATGAAACCGCAGTGGCAGCTGTTACCGAGGAGGGCTTCGGTGACAGTGAGGCAGTTGCAGATGCAGAAGAGAGCGGAAGCACCGATGAGGTTGCTGCTTTTGATGCAGAGGCACCTGGCAAGATTGGACATGTTGCATTTGATGAGGAGGATAAGAATGTCCTTATCTGGTATGCGGACCAGAAGGCAGATGAATACCAGATCCGTGTAACAGACGGAGAGTACACTTACCGCTACAATTATAATGCAAGCGAGCCAGAGACCGGTTATCCGTCCACAGTCAACTTAAGCTATAGTCTTACAAATCTTACCATGCGGCCGTTCAAGGTTGACGCAGAAGGAAACCTTGTATACAAACCAGACGGTAAAGACGGATATATTGCAGGTCTTGAGAATGGCAAGACATACAAGGTTTCCGTTCGCGCCGTAAACCGTAACAGCGCAGATGGAACTGTTGCATATGGTGAATGGTCTGACGCTGTAGATTATACCTACGCAAAGAAGGTCGCTGAGCCGAAGAGTGTGACAATTTATGCAGCTGAAAGAAAGAATCAGATTCAGGTATCCGGCGAGAACCAGAACCTCGAGGTTTCCATTAAGGATGAAGCTGGAAATGAATATTATTCTTATGCATATGGAGCAAAGGAACCCTCCTATGTAACTGCTTCAGGTAACTGGCTCAATTTCTATGAGAATTACGGTTATCTGCTTAAAAAGAACGACACCACAGGTCTTTATGAAGTCGCTTCTGATGCAGACGGAAAATATATCGGTGCTTTCCAGAAAGGCAAGAAATATACCGTTAAAGTCCGTGCATATACAGGCTCCGGCGGCGAGAAGAAGGTAGGCGACTGGTCCAATGAGCTGGTTGTAGAAGCAGATGACAGCGGCAGTCTTGTACCAGAGAAGACCGGTAATTTCAAATACAACGATGAATATGAATATGTAAGCTGGAACCGTATCCAGAATACATATGTATCCCAGTACGAAGTTGAAGTAGATGGAAAAGTTGCCTTTACAACAGATTCCAATTATTCCTATCCAAACTTCTATTTAGGAAGAACCTACGGAGAGTTCAAATTTGAAAGAGGTAAAACCTATACCATCCGTGTCCGCGGAATTAATTACAGATATGAGAATGGTGCAAACAAGAAGCAGGAAGGTGAATGGTCTGACGCTTATACAGTAACTTATAAAGCTGTAGATACAAGCCTGAAGAAAGTCTCCGGTGTAACAGCTTCTTCTTATGTTCTCAGCTGGAATCCGGATAAGAATGCAGACAGCTATGAGATTAAGATCACAGACGAAGCTGGACGTGAGTACTTTGAGTCGCTGGCATCCGATCGGAAGAGTGGCCGTTATACCAGAGTAAGCGGCACCAGATATTCATTTGATGACTCTGATTATAACACTTATACAAGTGTAGACGGAGTTCTGGAACCTGTTATTTACCCGGCTACCGGTCAGCCTGTTTATGCATTTGAAGATGGAAAGACTTATAATCTTTCTGTTCGTGCCGTTAAGATCGGAGAGGATGGCAAGGAAGTATACGGAGACTGGTCCAATGCATTTGCATACAAAGTAACCGCTTCAGATGCAGGTACCAGTGAGAAGCCTGCAGCTGTTTCCGGTGTAACCGTAAACACAGAGGACAGTGAGCCAACCCTGCGCTGGAATGCACTTGACAATGTAAACCGCTATGAAATCCTTGTAAAAGATTCTGCCGGACGTGAATACGTGCGCTCAGCTTCTCTGAAGGATGACGGAACTGTTGATAAGACCTATTACAGCGTCGGTCGCAGTAATTTCCCAAGTGTTTCCCTGTCAAAGCTTAAAGATGAAGATGAATATCTGTATACATATACAACAGATCCTAAGGTTTCATTTGACCGTGTAAGAGATGAGAATGGCGATCCGATCAAGGCAATGGCTCCTGGAGAATCCTATACCTTCCAGGTACGTGCAGTACGCACTTATACCGTTGATACAGACGGAAAGAAAGTCACAAAGACCGTAGAAGGCGACTGGTCAGCACCGTCCGCTGCATTTACAGTAGATGCTCTTCAGCCGATCACAGATCTTCAGTATGTAAAAGCTGACGATGAGTACTATTATTTCACATACAGTGCAAAGGTTGATTTAGACAGCGTATGGTATCAGATCGCAACAGGCACAGAATTTACCACTGCAACTATGGCAAGTGACTGGAGCCGCTTCTATTATGATGGCTCAGCTGGTTCCGCGAAACTGAAGATCAGCAAAAACAACAGTAATCTGGAAGCAGGAAAAACCTATTATGTTCGTGCAGTGAGCAGTGCAGACAGACCGGAAGAGGAAGAGGTTGCAAAACTGAAACCTGCAGCAGTCTCCTTCACTACAGATGCAGAAAAGGCACCTAAGAATGTAACTGGCTTAGAGATGTATAAAGAATCTGCAAACAGCTTCAAATTCCGTTTTGATGCTGTTCTGGAAGATGGCGACTCTTATGAGCTCCAGTACACAGATAAGGCACAGCCTTCCGAAGAGGATTGGGTAACCGCTTCTTCCAGTGGTTACTATGATGAAGATGAAGATGAGTACTATGAGGATGATGATGCACTTACATTGAGTAAATCCTTATTAAAAGAAGGAGCAACCTATGTAAGAGTTGTCGCTTATGTAAAAGACAAGAGCGGAAACAAGAAATATGGTACTCCTTCCAATGTAGTAGCTGTCAATGTTTCCAAAGCTACTTCAGCGATCAGTAACCTGAAGCTGGTTGAGAAAACACCGGATGGTTATGTATTCTCCTATGACGGAACTGTAAGAAAAGAAGAAGATGTAGAATTCTGGTATTCCGAATCACCTGAATTTGTAAATGATTACAAGGTTACAGATTGTATTTCTGGTGAGAACAATAAGGCAACACTTTACTTTGAATCACTTACACCAGGCAAGACCTATTATGTGCGTGCCCGTGTAAAAAATGATAAGGCAGCTACACTTGCACAGAAATACAGTGCATACACAAATACAGCATCATTTAAAGCTGGTATGCCGAGTATATCTGTAACAAATGTTATCACAGCAAAGACTGTTACCTTAAGGATGAGCGCTGAAAGCGGATCAGAAGGCTGGCTTACCGGCTATCAGATCCAGAGAAAGAATGGCAAGAAATATAAAACAATTGCCAAAACTACAGACAGCGTTTATAAGAACACCAAACTAAAAGCAGATACCACCTATACTTACAGAGTAAGACCATATTATTATGATTCCGAAACAGGCAAGACCACTTATGGAGCATGGGCTTATAATAAGGTTACTACTTGGGGCGGTGCGCTGAAACTGAAAGCAACACCTAAGAGCACAACTTCTGTAAAACTGTCCTGGACCAAGATCAAAGGTGCTAAGGGATATGAGATTTACAGATGTGAAGGATCTTCTATTGGAGATACTGTAGCAGCTGGCATGGCCAACAATTTTGCCAAGTATAAACTGATCAAGACTACAAGTGCAAAGGCTTCCAGTTATACAGATAAGAAGCTTCAGAGCGGTATGGATTATTACTATTTTGTAAGAGCTTACAAGACTGTAGGAAACAGCAAGTATTACATTGATGAGGGTGTATATGCAAATCTTAGCTTCGAGATGACTACTGTTAACAGTATTTCTTATGCAAACGGTAAAGTGAAGTTAAGCTGGCAGCCGGTATATGCCGGAAAGGGTTATCTGGTTGAGAAGAGAAATGAAGAGACTGGTGCATGGGAAACCTATAAGACACTGAAAGCTTCCACATCTTCCATTACATTCCCGGCAGCAGATACGGAAACAACCTATCGTGTACGTGCATACAGAGGACAGGAATACAGCAATGAAATCAGAACATCAGTTATCCCTGTTATAGCAACTCCTGGCAATGTAAAAGCGGTTGCAAACAAAGCAGATGGAAGCATTACGGTAACATGGAATCCGGTAGCAGGTGCTGATTACTATCGTGTATATAGAACTACCTCTTCCTGGAACAGATATAACAAAGACAGCAATTCTTACAGCTATAATTACGGTTCCAGTGCAGCCGTTCCGAATTATGTTGCTGATTCCACAACAGTCAGCGGATATAAATGTGTTAGTGAACTGAAGGAAACGACTATTACAGATCGCGAGATCAAGTACACCTATAATGGTGCAACAAGCACAGAGTACAAAGGACCGAAAGCAGGAGTAAAATATTACTATTATGTAGTTGCTTACAAGAATGGCAAGTCCTATGAGTACAAAGATTCTGCTGACGCAACATACACAAGTGGTGCAAGCAAATCTGCAAGTGCTATGGTTTCCACAGCACAGATCGCGAAGCCAACCAGTCCGAAAGCGAAAGCAACAAAGGGCAAGATCACTGTCAGCTGGAAAAAAGTAACAGGAGCTACCGGATATCAGGTATACCGTTCCACTAAGAAAGGTTCCGGATACAAACTGGTAGGAACTATTACAAAAGGCTCCAAAGTGAAATATGTTGACAAGAGCTCCAAGAAAGCTGGAACCAAGTATTATTACAAAGTACGCGCCGTTGGAAACAACGAAGCAGGTGTTCCAATCTATTCTTCTTACAGCACACCAAAATATGCGAAAGCAAAATAAATAAAGTGTAATAAAATCCCCCTCCTGTTAGACAGGAGGGGGATTTTCAATTACCCAGATGTAAAAACTTATGCAACTATTTGAATGCAGATATAAGAAAAGAAGACCCGTATCACAGGCCTTCTTTAATAAGCTTACCATCCTTTAAATGCAGAATTCGCTGATTGCTGCTCCCTCTGAACTGGAGGGAGAGGTTTTTTAATTCCTGAATAAACTCTCCGTCTACCAGAACGTCGATGCAGGAGAGCATCCGGTCTGTAAAAGGAGTGTAGATCTTACCTCCGGGAACCATATCTTTGTCAAAAAGATATCCACTGTAACACCAGATGGATTTATCCGGAAAGGTACGTCTGATTTCTTCCAGAAGCTCTGCCAGCACAGGCTGGTTCTCTGGCTCAAATGGCTCTCCTCCAAGTAAGGAGAAGCCCTCTATATAAGAAGGAGCAAGCAGCTCCAGAATCTTATCCTGTGTCTCCCGGGTAAATGGCTTACCGTAGTTAAAATCCCACGTAGGTGCGTTAAAACAGCCCTTACAGTGGTGCCTGCAGCCAGATACGAACAGGCTTACACGCACGCCTGTGCCGTCTGCTATGTCGTAGGATTTAATGTTTCCGTAGTTCATAACTGATTCCTCTTTTCCTTCTGTGCTTGATAATCAAATGCACACATCTTGCAGAAAGCCTTTTTCAAACACGATTCAGGACTTTCATAGTAAAATACCATTATGCAAAAAAATCCGGACAGAAATCAAAATTATGAAATTCAGAAAACTGTCCGGAGTGTTAAGTTCAGTGGTAACGTTATATAAGGTTCTGTAAACGTAGTTCACAGAAAACCCGGGAACCATTACTTATTACAGATGTAATACACGATCCTTGATCTCCTGGGTACGTCCCTGGTTCCAGAACTGGGTACCGATGTATCCACAGGTTCTTCTGGCAACGCTCATCTTATCCTGATTGCGGTTACCGCAGTTCGGGCATTCCCAGATCAGCTTGCCGTTCTCGTCTTCTTTGATCTGGATCTCTCCGTCATATCCGCAGACATCACAGAAATCACTCTTGGTATTCAGCTCTGCATACATGATGTTATCATAGATAAACTTCATAACAGAGAGAACTGCCGGGATATTCTGCTTCATATTCGGAACTTCCACGTAGCTGATGGCTCCTCCTGGAGAAAGCTTCTGGAATTCAGACTCGAATTTCAGCTTGGAGAATGCGTCAATCTCCTCAGTAACGTGAACGTGATAGCTGTTTGTGATATAATTCTTATCCGTAACTCCTGGAATGATGCCAAAACGCTTCTGAAGACATTTGGAAAACTTGTATGTGGTGGATTCCATCGGAGTGCCATATACAGAGTAGCTGATGTTCTCAGCTGCCTTCCACTGGGCACATTTGTCATTAAGGCGCTGCATAACCTTCAGCGCAAACGGACGAACCTCAGGGTCTGTATGAGGCTTGCCGTACATTCTCATGCACATCTCATGGAGACCTGCATATCCAAGTGAGATCGTAGAATAACCGTCATAAAGAAGCTTGTCAATGGTCTCACCCTTCTTAAGCCGTGCAAGAGCACCATACTGCCACAGAATCGGGGCAACATCGGAAACAGTGCCAAGAAGACGTTCATGTCTGCAGCGGAGTGCTCTGTGGCAAAGCTCCAGGCGCTCCTCCAGAATCTCCCAGAATTTATCAAAATCGCCTTCTGAGGAGCAGGCTACATCTACAAGGTTAATGGTAACAACACCCTGGTTAAAACGACCGTAGAACTTGTAGGAACCGTCCGGGTTCTTCTGTTTCTCCTCAACGGTAAGGAAGGAACGGCATCCCATGCAGGTGTAAACATTGCCGTTTTTTAACTGGCGCATGATCTTGGCTGAGATGTAATCCGGAACCATACGCTTGGCAGTACATTTCGCTGCAAGCTCTGTGAGGTACCAATATTTGGAATCCTCGTGGATGTTATCCTCATCCAGCACATAGATCAGCTTCGGGAATGCAGGTGTGATCCACGCACCGCGCTCGTTCTTAACACCCTGCATACGCTGCTTCATAACTTCCTCGATGATCAGTGCAAGGTCATCACGGGTGCGTCCCTCCGGAACTTCATCAAGATACATGAAAATCGTTACAAATGGTGCCTGTCCGTTACAGGTCATAAGAGTGATCAGCTGGTACTGGATCGTCTGGATACCACTCTGGATCTCATCCTTCAGTCTGCGTTCCGATACCTTCTGGATGATCTCATCATCAAGAGGCTCACCGCAAGCCTTACGTTCCTCGATTACCTTGTTACGGATCTTCTGGCGGCTGATGTCTACAAAAGGAGCCAGATGGGCGAGAGAGAAGGACTGTCCGCCGTACTGATTGCTGGCTACCTGTGCGACGATCTGTGTGGTAACGTTACATGCGGTAAAGAAGCTGTGAGGCTTCTCAATCAGTGTCTGGCTGATAACCGTGCCGTTCTGGAGCATATCCTGCAGATTGATCAGGTCACAGTTATGCTCACGCTGTGCGTAGTAATCGGAATCATGGAAATGAATGATTCCCTCGTCGTGAGCCTTTACGATCTCCTCAGGAAGAAGAACACGCATGGTCAGGTCCTTGCTGACCTCGCCTGCCATGTAATCACGCTGGGTAGAGTTAATAGTAGGGTTCTTATTGGAGTTCTCCTGCTTGGCATTCTCATTAATCTGGTCAAGAAGAGCAAGGATGCTGTCGTCTGTGGTATTGGACTTGCGGGTAAGCTCTCTCTTGTAGCGATAGCGCACATACTTCTGTGCAACCTCATAACCGCGCATCTCCATAATGCCGGTCTCTACCATATCCTGAATATCTTCCACATTGACAGCGTGGGAGGATTCAAGGGCACGGGTGGCAATCATATCAGCAAGCGCTGTGATCTGGTAATGACTCAGCCTGTGAAGCTTAGAAACCTCCTCATTCGCTTTTTCAACGGCGTTGATGATCTTCGCCTTATCAAAAATAACTTCCACGCCATTTCGTTTAATGACGTTTGCATTGACCTCAGTACTCATTCTTTCAAATCCCTCCATATATTGTGTTTAAATCTTTAATTACATACTAGATGTTGTGCACTATCAATATTACAGTATTCTACAGAAAAGTCAAGGTCAAAACCATTGATTTTAAAAATCTGTGAAATGTGCTGAATTTTCGTCAGCAGGACAGAAGAATCATTCGGTGATCTCCAGTATAGAGTTCCTGAAATGTGCGGAATCATCGGGGTTATTCCGTATGTGAAATTTTACCGTACACAATAAAACAGTTACTGGATGACCAGTAACATGTTTTGTATGATTTCGCGCCGCAGCTGTGAACAATGTTCACAAAAACACCTGGCGGAATACTGCCTTCTGAATAGTTATGGGGCATGAACAAAGGGCTGCCCTGGGCAACCCTTTCTCGCGTCCGCATCTTCCTCTATTATACTTGGAAAAAAATAAAAATCAACCCTTGACACCACCAGAAGTGAGTCCTCCAACCAGATTTTTTTCGATTCCGACGAACAGAATTACAACTGGAACAATTGCATAGAGGGAAGCAGCAAACAGATACTGCCACTCGATCATATTGTAACCATTGAAAATATTGATACCAACGGTGAGAGGCTTGAAGGTATCAGTGGAGATCAGTGTCAGTGCCACTGTATATTCGTTCCAGGCGTTGATAAATACGAAAATAAGCGCTGTAACGATACCAGGTGCAGCAACAGGCAGAAGGATCCTTAAAAGGGCATGTACGCGGTTACAGCCGTCAATAGTGGCAGCCTGCTCCATCTCAGGGGAGATGCTCAGGAAAGTACCGCGGAGCAGCCAGATAGCAAATGCCTGGTTAAATGCTGCGTTGATAAAGATCAGGCCGATAATGCTGTTGGTAAGATGGAACGCCATCATAACCTTGTAGATACCGATGAGAAGTACAACCGGTGCGAACATCTGGGAGACAATAACAAATCCCAGAAAAGCAGTCTGGCCTTTGAATTTCATTCTGGACAGGGCATAAGCAGCTGGGATACCGCAGACCATAGCCAGAAGAGTGGAGCCTCCTGCGATCACAATGGAGTTCATCATGTAATTGCTCATGGGAGCCAGCTTCCATACGTCTGTGAAGTTGGACCAGATGGCCTCAACAGGGAAAATAGTTCCATTCATGGAAAAGATTTCCGCGCGGCTTTTAAGAGCAGTACATACAGTTACAAAATATGGGTATAAAGTTATCAGACAGATGGCGATGATCACTACATAGAGCAATACACGCAAAACTGTGTTTCTGGTATTTTTTTTCTTAACTGAAGCATTGGTGTTTGCCATATTATTCGTCTCCTTTCTTCAGTACGGAAACCATGTACAGGCTGGCGCAGAAAAGAAGAATCAGGAAGCCGATAACAGATACGGCTGCTGCCTGTCCCTGTTTGCCGTTGTAGAAGGCCAGTTTGTACAGATAGGTAACCAGGGTGTCGGTACGGTTAGCAGGGTCACCCTTGGTTATGGTCCATATGATCGGAAAAGAGTTAAATACGTAGATAATGTTCAGGATGGTACTGATGGTAAGATTCGGACGTACCAGCGGGATGGTGATCTGGAACATTTTCTGCCAGTAACTGGCTCCGTCTACGGCTGCTGCCTCATAGTAGCTGGCATCAATACTCTGCAGACCGGAAAGTACGGTAAAGGTTACAAATGGAATGGTAACAAAAATACCGCAGGCAATTTCCCAGGCGAAATAAGCACCGGCAGTAGGAGTCCAGTTCACAGCGTGGTCAATAATGCCAAGCTTCATCAACAGTGTATTTAAGGTACCGTAATCTGTGTCGATGATGAATTTCCAGATACTTGCCTGAACGATCAGGGTTGTGGCCCATGGGAAAACAACAACGGCACGTGCAAGCTTACGGCCTTTAAATTCATTGTTGAGGAGGATCGCAAGGATAAATCCAAGGAGTGTGGAGATGCCGACTACGGCAACGGTCCACACAAGGGTGTTTTTCAGCACCATGGCAAAAACAGGGCTGCTTGTTACCTTGCGGAAATTTTCCAATCCGGCGAAGCCTTTGATCAGACCAGCTTTGCTGACGTCGCTTAAGGCCATACGGAATACAAAGATAATAGGAACCAGGATGAAAATTGCCATGAGAAGGACACTTGGCAGGATCCATACATATGGTTCCACTTTTTTGAATTTTTTCTTCACAGGGATACCTCTCTTTTTATAAAAATAGCGTTGACGCTGCGCAGACAAGCACAGAAAACGGCGTTTGTTACGCAGAAAAACAGAACCTTCTTGTGACAAATACAAGAAGTAGTGTTTGCTTCGCAAAAAGGTGGAACCTTCTTGTGCCTGGCACAAGAAGTAGCGTTTGCTTCGCAAACTTAAAAATGGACCGGACCCGTAAGTCCGGCCCATTATCTTCCTCGTAATGGGAAAAACAGTGGATTAAGATCAGCCAGCGATTTCTGCCTGAAGGTCATCCAGTAATTCCTGAACGTCGCCGCCAAGAAGAGCATTCTGCTCTACGTTGATAACGCCCTGTTTTACATCTGCCCATTCTGCTTTCGCTGTTGGATAGAATTTACAGCTGTCTAAGATATCAATCCAGCTTGCCATATCTTCGTTAGCTGCTGCGAGAGCCTCGCCGCCGGACTTGGTTGCCGGAAGGAATCCCTCCATGTCAACCCACTCTGTATAACGGGCATCATCATAGAAATAATCAAAGAATGTGGAGATAGCAGCTTTCTCATCATCTGAGTAGTCGTTATCGAAGCACATGAAGCGGTCCATAACACCTGCAGATACAGACTCGCCTGTATTGGAAGGAATGGAAGCAACGCCGTAGTTTACTTCATTTCCGCCTGTAGCAATGTAGGTAGGTAAGCTGTTCGGTGCGATGAGCATAGCTACTTTGCCAGCGCCGAACATATCCTGCAGATCATAACGGGTATCGTTAGCAGGATCGGTGTTTGTGTAACCGGAATTTACAAGATCGATTGCGTACTGGATTGCTTCAACGTTCTGCTCACTGTTCAGTGTCCAGTTGCCTTCATCGTCAACGAATCCGCCGCCGTTGTTCCAGGTGTAGTATGCGAATGCTGCCTGACCTTCGTCAGTAGTCATATCGATACCCCATGGATAAATGCTGTCGTCATAAGCCTTAAGAGCTTCACATGCAGCTTTCAGTTCATCCCATGTAGTAGGAACTTCTACGCCTGCTGCATCGAGGATGTCTTTGTTATAGTACATAGCACGTGCAGATGCAAGATCAGGGATAGCCCATACAGTTCCGTCTACTTCAGACTGTGCAAGGAATGCATCGTACATCTTGCTGTAGGTCTCTTCAGAAACAACGTCCTGGATCGGAAGAAGGAGATCATCTGCCTGATAATCTGCGAATACGTCGATATTCAGGACATCAGGAGCTTCGCCATTGGCGATACGGGTATTTACTACGGTGTAGATATCGTTCCAGGAAACAACCTCTACGTTCAGGTTAATGTCCGGGTTTGCTTCATTAAATTCTGTCACGAAGTTCGCCCACCAGTCAGCAGTCTGCTGGCCATACTGTGCAGCAATGACGTTTATGTCTACTTTGTCTGCGGCGGATGCGGTGACCGGAGCCATGGAGAGAGCCATTGATAAAGCTGCGCCTGTTGCTAAAACCTGTTTCATTTTCATAAGTATTACCTCCCTTTAGATACGAGTTGAGGCATTCCATAGATACATCCTTGTACCAAATGGAGTGCCTCTCTGTAGAAAATAGCATACAACAAAAACAGTCAGATGTCAACAGAAATTGGTGAAAAAAACAATGAAAAATATCAAAAACAAAGAAAAACACAACGAAATACACAAAAGAAAAAACAAAAAACTACAAAAGCCATGGAAAAAATGTAGAGAGTAGAATAAAATAACAGATAATTTATAAAAAATTATACAAAAAACGAGAAGTATGGTACGAAATCATACAAATCAGGATTTCTTTGCTCACGAAGAAATTACGATAACCAGGATTTGGTTAAAATGTGGTTTGACATTTCAGGGGCGGATATTATACAATCATATTTAATCGAAAAAAATTCAGGAAAGGAGTATGCGGCAGTCAAAAAGAACTGAGAGGGTAAGCCCTGATGGCATGCACTGCTGCAGAACATAAAATGGAAGAATTATACGCTGCAATTGAGAAAAAAATCAAAGCTTCCGGTTATCCGCGTGAGATTTCCGGTGCAGATGTGTATGATGATATCTGCGACCAGATCGAGGGAAAAGAGAACGGAAGCTATATTCTGCTGTCCAAGTTTGAGGATGATGTAATCTTTGAGTATCATATCACGGTAATGGATGATGATTTTAATCTCGGGGTTCTTACCATGCGTACGCCTGAGGGAGTATTTGAGACCGATTTTGATGAATAAAAGAACTATTCAGACACGCTCTGGCAGAAGAGTTTGCCATACGAAATATCCTGTAAGGTAAGAAATCAGGAAGAGTCTGGATTAAGAAATACCAAAATACAATATTAAGAAATACATAGAAAGTGTGCATAGAATGAAAGTATTGGAAATTATTTTGCCCGTACTGGTGATGATCCTTCTGGGTATGGCCTGCAAGCGGCTGAAACTGCTGGATCAGAATGGAATTAACAATATGAAGCTTCTGGTGACCCAGATCATGCTTCCTGTGGCAATTTTCCATGCCCTTGCTACGTCAGAATATAATAAAGAAACCGGAATTCTGGTTGGAATTATGTTTGTAATGCTGGTTGTTTCCTTTAGCATCGGTTTTTTACTCCGCCCGCTTATGCCGGCAGAGCGTTACCGGAAATATCTGCCCTTTATGGTCAGTGTATACGAAGGCGGTTCCATGGCCTATCCTTTATATACCAGCCTTTGCGGAGCGGAGAATCTTTCCCAGATCGCTGTGCTGGATATTGCAGGTCTTCTGTTTGGCTTCAGCGTCTATATGGGAATGCTCGGACAGGTGGAAAACGGGGAAAAGATCGATCCGGGAAAACTGTTTTCCAGTGCAATACGCACACCGGCGTTTATTGCAAGTGTGCTGGGAATTATTGCCGGACTTACCGGTGTGGTGCAGAAGCTTCTTGCCGGACCGTTTGCAGGTACCTATACAAGTGTGGAGAACATTCTCACCACTTCCATAACCTCAGTTATTCTGCTGGTGGTAGGATTCAGCATTGAATTTGATAAGAAACTTCTTTCCCCATGTATCAGGACCATCGTACTTCGTGTTCTTCTTCAGGCAGTTATGATCGGGGGAGTGCTGCTGGCAATACATTACATAGTAGGGGATCATCTTCTTTTGAACCTTGCAGTGATCAGCTACATGTCCGCTCCAGCCACATTCAGTATGCAGACCTTCCTGAAGAGTGAGGATGGAAGCGCTTATGTTTCCACCACAAATTCGCTGTATTGCCTGGTATCCATACTGGTGTATGTGGTCATGGCATTTGTAGTTTATTGATGCAGAAAAAGAAAGCTTCAGACAGTATCATTTCTGATATTGTTCTGCAGCTTTCTTTTTTTGTTGGATTCGGGGAAAATATACCGCAAAGTGGGGCGTGCAGATTGCGGGAATGATTTTTCAGATACGCTCCAGAGTGTGTCTGCATGAAACCTCTCTGCTTTGCTTATGGATGAGAAACGGCTGTTTTCTGTATGCGCAGCATAATTTTAGCAGTAAAAACACCATTCTCATAAGTGAAGCTGCTGTCTCCTCCATTCTTTTCTGCAATGTGGCGGACAGACTGGATTCCCACTCCGTTTCCGGTACGCTTGGATGACTGGAAAATATGATTTTTCTCCTGTATTTTCCCTTCAAAGGTATTTTCCACCTGGATCAGGAGAAGGTGCTTATGATGAAGGTAAACCTCTGCATGGATGCTCCTGTTGGAAGACTTTGCTTTCAGGCTGGCTTCCAGAGCATTTTCCAGAAGGTTGGAGAGAACCAGGCACATATCAATCTGGTCTATGGAAATGTGGGCTGGCAGATCTGCCTTTGCCTGGAAAGGAATGTTCTCTCGTTTTGCCAGAGCGGCATAATGGCTGATTACGCTGTCAGCCGCCTGGTTTTCACAAAAATGCAGGTTGTAGTCTGGGATTTTACTGTTTGCATTGGAAAGATATTCTTTTATTTTTTCCAGATCTCCCTTTTCAGCCAGGGAAGAAAGCTGCAAAAAGTGATGGCGGATATCATGTCGTGCCTGTCTTGCCTCCTCTATGGCAGAGCAAAGGTTCTCATATCGTGCCTGCTGAAGGGAGAGAAAATGGTTTTCCTGCTGAAGCCTTGCATTTTTATTCAGGCTGTTGGCCATCATAAGAAACATTGTGTAAAACAGCATGAGAATTATAAGAAGCACCAGGCTGATCACAATGTAGCCCTGCAAAATACGTCCGGTATACAGAGTTCCCTCATATTTGGGAATCATAAACAGGTTCAGACCTATAAAAATCAGTGGCAGTATCCAGAAAACATACCAGGTCTGGGCTAAATTTTCGTCATCAATCATAGTGCGGGCTGCATGGGAGGCCGGGTACCAGGCGGCAGCAACGAACAGAAGACATATTACATTGTAAAAAATACCGGCACTGGTGTGAAACCAGATTTCTGTTTCTGGAAGTCCAAGTCTTTCTGCCACAATGGCATTTACTGCTCTGGAAAGGCTGTTTACACAGGCAAAGACCGCACATACTGCCAGAAAAATGCTGCCGGATTTCCAGATAGAGATAGTCAGGCTTTTGTGATAGATCAGCATCAGTACCAGCAGAGTGGGAAAAAGCACTGAGCTGGTAGGGATGTTAAGAAAGTAACAAAATCCTCCTTCCAGGAGACAGATTCCTGCCAGAAGAGGTGCAAGCCATGCAGCCAGTCTGCCGGGCGGTTGTTTCAGATATGTCTGTACCGGCAGATAGGCAAGGAACAGACCAGAAATCATTACCGTAAGCTCCAGAACAGGTCTTAATATAGTATTCATATTCAATGTCCCCTTTGAAACAGAAAATCCATAAAAGTCTGTCTTGCATTTTTAACCAGCTTCCGGCTGACGGAAATCCGGGTTTCATCGTCCAGGATAAACAAGGCTCCATCAAAATCAACAGCATGCTCCAGATTGATCACAACGCCTCTGCTGCAAAGATAAAATCTTGGATCCATTTTCAGGGATGCAGTAAAGGCTTCGAAGGACTGGCGGGTGATCAGCTCTTTGCCGCCGGTAGTGTGAATATGGATCATATGGGAAAAATGTTCTGCGTATATAATATGTCGAAACGGAACCTGTACATTGCTTCCATTTACTTTTATATCTATGTATTTTCCGGAATCCGGGATCCGGGACAGAACCTCATCAATCAGGTCTGAAATTTCATTTTCGGGATATGGCTTCACAAGGTAGTGCATGGCACGGACCTTGAACCCATCCAGAGCATGATCCGTAGAAGTGGTAGTAAAAATTAAAAGTGCATCCGAGTCAAATGTCCGAAGCTCTCTGGCAGTCTCGATCCCATTTGCACCACTCATGTAGATGTCCAGAAAAACGACGGTGAAAGGACGTTCCTTTGCCGCAATAAGAAAATCTTCTCCATTTTCAAATTCAAATAAATTTACGTGAATCCCACGTCTGGAAAGCTGTTTCGTCAGTACGTCTGCGAGCTTGTCACGCTCTTCTTTAATGTCATCAACAATTGCAATTCTCATAATGGTTTCCTTTATTTTGTGATAGGTTTATTATAATACCATTCGCGCCATTTTCCAACACTTCGTGACAGAATTATTGAAATATGATGTGGTTTAATTATAATAAACCTATGACTATTAAATCTGGTACCATTTAATTTCGTTTGCATCCATATGAAGCGGGAAGCTGCTGCCATCTCCTTTATAGACGACTGTATCCTGTGACTCGTAAGTATTGTTTACGACACAGTACTTGCCATTCTTTACATAAGCGTGGACCTCTACATTATAATTGGTGGAATACCATCGGTTCAGTTCGTCCTCGGCAGATGCAGACCAGAGAACCGCACGGTAGAGCACACGGCTGTTTCTGAAGCTGTATGGAAGTCCGCTGATGTAAACACCGCGGCCTTTTCCAAAGGTTTTTACTGCCATCTGTACCTCATGGTCA
Organism: Ruminococcus sp. Marseille-P328; assembly: GCF_964249465.1. Taxonomy (NCBI): domain Bacteria; kingdom Bacillati; phylum Bacillota; class Clostridia; order Eubacteriales; family Oscillospiraceae; genus Ruminococcus; species Ruminococcus sp. Marseille-P328. The sequence goes on from NZ_CAXUBQ010000005.1 coordinate 76,793, forward strand.
TTCTGGATCAGGATCCGGGTTTCCGGAAGCGCAAAAATATTCTTTTTGCCCTCACCGAAGTCCACATCACCTTCTGCGTCAGCCAGAATAAAGTGGTCTCTGTGTTCCTCCCAGTTGTATTTATCGGTATTTAAATTGAAGCCTCTTTCTTCTTCCACACCCAGTACATCATCCAGCTGGAAGAATTTTCCCTGCCACTGATGGGCTGCAGGCTCGCCAACTCCGATGAAACCGCCGCCATTGTAAACGAACTCCTTTACAGCAGTAATAATGGTTTCATTTACCCAGTACTCGCCGCCGCTTTGCGCAGTATCCGCATCCCCTACATTGATCACAACATCAAATTTTTTCAGCAGATCCTTATCTGCCAGAATATCATCAAAACTGATAAAGGATACATCAAAGGGTGCACCGCTTAATGCCTCAATAATGCCAAAGTAAGAGTAATTCTGTTTGTAATAGATTGCGTGATGTACCATATGATTGCCCCAGGAACGCATGCGCCCCCAGCAGTTTAACACAGCAACACGTTTCACGCAGTAAGGAGTCACACCCTGGATATTATCATAAAGGGTGCGGAATTCCTGGCAGACCTCTTTAATGTACTGGACAAAATCCGGGAACTGAAGAGCCAGCTTCAGATATCCGCCATAACCAATTCTCTGGATGGGGCTTCTGAGAATGGCACGCCTTGCAGTTACCCAGTTTACCTTCGCCTCTTTCACCGGGTCTCCACCTTCGTGGAAGGTGTCCGGGAAAAAGTATGGAAGAAATCGTCCTTCCGTGTATTTTACATTTTTAATATCGCTGAACAGACGCAGGGTTGCACCATTTCCTACACTTCCAACCACAGCATCAAGACCGATGGAAGCAAACTCATCCATAAATGGCTCCATGCCGATCCAGTGGTCACCCATGAACATCATGGCTTCTTTGCCATATTCATGGACAATGTCTACCATTTCCTTTGCAAGCTTCGCGACCTCGCGGCGCTGGAATGCCTGGAAGTCCTTGAATTCCTTGGATGGAATGCGATAGGTATTGTTCATGTAGCCCTGGTCGATAATGTATTCCGGTCGGAAGGGATAGCCAACCTCTTTTTCGAACTGCTTCAGCACATATGGACTGACAGATGCGGAATAACCGAACCAGTCCACATATTTCTCCCTTGCCAGCTCATCAAAGATCAGGGTGAACTGATGGAAAAAGGTGGTGAAGCGTACCACATCCACATACTGGTGGGTATCAAGGAATCTGCGGAGGCGCTCCAGAGAATGAGCTCTTGTTTTTGGCTGGCGCACATCAAAGGTGATCTGCGGCTCTACATCTTTCCAGTCGTTTACCACTGCATTGTACATATGTACCGGATCCCACATAATATAAGCCAGAAAGCTGACGGTATACTCATGGAACAGTTTTACAGGTGTAATTACCACATTTCCGCTCGTTTCATCATAATGCCACTGACTTGCCGGAACCACTGCTCCTGTGGTACGGTCGATTACTTCCCACCACTTTGTGATATCATCGCGTGTGTTCACCTTCAGCATATCCGGGTACAGGTGGTCCATAAGGTGGATTTCCAGTTTGTCTGATGTTGCGGTGTGGAAAGAACTCATAATGTACATTTGCTGGATCTCATCCGGATTAGCCTTTGCCCAGGCATTGTCCTTTCGGGTGGTGTAGTAGGTAGCGTAGATTTTCGCACCAGTGTCCTTCAGCTCCTGTGGGAATTCGGTTCCATCACAGTCACGGATGGCATCTGCGCCCCACTCATTCATAATATCCAGTGTTTCCTTTACCACATCCAGGTTGGTAGGAATAGTAACTCTGCCTTTTTTCTGTTCCATTTTGCGACCTCGCTTTTCTTTTTTTTATTTACAAGGGTTGTTAACATTGTTTGATAGTTGTTTTTTCTGTAATATAAGAATACGTTTTTGACAGCTGTTTTTCAACAGAGTTGTTGCTAAGGTTTTTAGAAATATTGCTGTATTTTCCGTTCTATGGTACTCTAAGTGTGCGAGTGTTTATTCCCTGTTGTTTGAAAACGCTGTATTCGGAATATCGGGAGCCGACAGCGCGGACAACAAACTATAGCTTATGATACATAAGGAGAATCTATGAGTACACGTTCCTTTTCTTTTTCCAATGATAATCCACTTTCTACAGAAGCAGTTCTGGTGAATGCCTCATCCTCCAGATACGAAGAGGACTGGCCCAGCATTCCTCATACCCATGCTTTTACGGAGCTTTTTTATGTTTCCAGAGGAAGCGGCGAATTTCTTATAGAAAATCAGCGGTTTTCCATTGCCAGGGACGATCTGGTCATTATCAATCCACATATCCTGCACACGGAAACTTCTCAGAGCGCTGCGCCCCTTTCTTATTATACTGTAGGAGTGGATGGAATTAGTTTTTCTTTCCGGGATCAGAAGGAATTCCAGATTTTCAACTGCCGGAAGATTAATACAGATCTTTTGTTTTATTTCCACTCCCTTTTTCAGGAATTAGATGAGAAAAAAGAGGGTTATGAAGAGATTTGCAGACATACGCTTTCTATTCTTATTGCCCAGCTTCGCAGGATTACAGATTCCGGCTTCCAGCTGGTGCCTTCTTTTCATCCAAGTAAGGAGTGTGCACAGGTCAAGCGCTATCTGGATTCTAACTATGGGGAAGATATCAATCTGGATCAGCTGGCGGCATTAAGTCATCTGAACAAATATTATCTAAGCCACGAGTTTACACGATATTATGGGATTTCTCCCATTAATTATCTGAACCGGCGCAGGATTGAGGTTTGCAAAAATCTTCTGGAAAATACAGATCATGATATTTCTGACATTGCCCATCTTGCAGGCTTTTCTTCCCAGAGCTATCTGGCGCAGAGTTTTCGGAAATCTTGCGGTATGACTGCTATGGAGTACAGACGAAGCAGGCGTGAATAAACAGAGATATTATTTCCGGAGGATTTTTTGAGGAAACGTTACCAGTGACCAGTCACATTTTGGTTAAAATGCCAAAAAATAGTTGAAGACACAGGTGAAAAATTGTATAATTGACTATAGTAAAAAGTGAAATCGTATTAAAATCATATACAGGAGGAAACTATTATGAAAGAAGCGAATGACAAAAAAGAGAGCATGAAGCCTGTGAGTCAGGCAGTTGTTGAGTTGGATGATGAAGCATTGGATCAGGTCAGCGGAGGCCTGAAGAGGCTGGACAGCGATTGGAAGCCGGAAATAACAGAGGTTTGCAAGTTATGCGGCTCCACCAGAAACGTCCGTGGTGGTTTATGCCTGGCATGCAAAAACAAATGTTAACAGCAAAAGAAAGGATAAATTTAAAACGGTATTATGCTTTCACGAGAAAAAACAAAGACAGACGATCAAAGGCAGGATGTAAATGATTATCCGGTGAAAGAACAATATGTTTTAAGCAGATTATTGCCCGAGTATGTATCCTTATACCGGATAGAGCTTAATTCCGGCAAATATGAAATACTGAGACTGGATGCGAATACCAATGCCAGGCAGCTGGCGGAGAAAGATCCCCATCCGGCTGAAAATTTTGATGAATATGCGAGAAGATATGCAGACAATTTTATTCTGGATGAAGAGAAAGAAGAGTTTATAGACTGGCATCTTTGCGCAAATATGAAAAGAAGGCTTTTACATGAAGAGAAGCTTACTTACCATTACCACAGTGTTTCAAAGGAAGGAAAAGATAGCTATTATGAAGCCTATGTAGTGAAGGGAAAGACAGAGGATGAGACCTTTGATGTTTTTCTTGGATATCGCAATATAGACAGTATCCTTTACAAAGAGAAGGAAATCCAGGAGAAACTGCGAAAAACTCTGGATGAGGCCAGATTGGGAAATGAGATCATTTCCTCCATTGCCAGAACATACCAGTATATTTCCAGAATTGATATCCAGGCAGATTATTTTGAGGAAATTTCCAACAGGGATGTGGAGCATCTGAAATATATTCATTCAGGTACTCTGTCTGAAAACAACAGAAGAGTTTGCCGTGAACAGGTGGCAGAAGAGTATCAGGATGCTTTTGAAAAATTTACAGATATCTCTACACTACCGGAACGAATGAAAGACGAAGAATCTGTCGTTTTGGAATACCGGATGAAGGATGGAAGCTGGCATAGTCTGCGCTTTATTGAAAAGAAAAGGGATGAAAACGGCCGCCTGACCCATGTTCTTTGTGCAATCCGAAGTATCAGTGATGCGAAGAGAAGGGAGCAGACTCTTATATACCAGGCTGCTGAAGCGAAGAAGGATGCGGCGGTTAAAACCAGATTTCTGTCTAATATGAGCCATGATATCCGAACTCCCATGAATGGGATCATAGGTATGATCGAATTGGCAAACCGTTATCCCAATGACCCTGAAATGCAGCAGAAGTGCAGGGATAAGATCATGGAATCCTCCAGATATCTGGTTTCTCTTGTAAATGATATACTGGATATGAATAAACTGGAGTCGGGAGATATTGTTGACCAGGAGCTTACTTTTGATCTGACAGAAATTCTGAGCAGGACCAACACAGAAAAGCAGCTTCAGGCAGCTGAGAAAAATATAGAATACATCGTGGATTGGGAAAGGTCAGAGCTAAGTCATATATTATTAACCGGAAATCCTGTTTATCTGGAACGGCTTCTGAATGCGATTTCTGATAATGCGGTGAAATTTACAGAACCAGGCGGAAAAATCCATGTATGGTGTAAAGAGAAGTATGCAGATGAAAAACGGGTAGTGTATGAATTTGGCTGTGCAGATAATGGTCCTGGTATGAGCCAGGAGTTTGTGGCACATGCGTTTGACCTTTTTACCCAGGAGAAGGAAACCAGCCGGTCGAAATATGAAGGCACCGGACTGGGACTTTCCATTGCAAAGAAGCTGACAGACAGAATGGGCGGCACAATCCGGATCGAAAGTAAAGAGGGAACCGGCACAACTGTGGTCATGACAATTCCGTTCAAAATCGGAGAAGCAGAAAAAGCCCGGAAGCTGGAGGATTTTGTAAAGGATCCGAATACGATTTCCCTTGAAGGTCTGCGTGCACTGGTAGTTGAGGATAATGAACTGAACATGGAAATCGCCAGCTTTATGCTGGAAGATAATGGAATAATTGTGGATTGCGCCAAAGACGGACTGGAGGCAATTGGGAAATTTGAAAAGTCCGAGCCAGGCTATTATGACGTGATTTTAATGGATATCATGATGCCAAACTTAAACGGCTGGGATACTACCCGGAGAATTCGTTCCATGAAAAGATCAGATGCAGAGCGTGTACCGGTTATTGCCATGAGTGCCAATGCATTTGCAGAAGACATTATAAACAGCCGGATATCTGGCATGGATGAGCATCTTACCAAACCCCTTGAACCGGCGAGGCTTGTAAATGTACTTAAGGATTGTATCTGGAGGAGAAAACATAAGCTGTAAACGGGCTGTTGATCAGTGGAGGAAGGATGCGTGCAATGAGCAACAGCCGCATTCTTGATCGTTGCAAAATCAAAAAAGAAGCTTGATATTGACAAATATATGAGTTAAAATCAGAAGACATAATTCGTTTATGTTTTATTGGTTTATGTCAAAAAATTTGTCAGGAGAAAACAGATATGAGTAGTAAATCTAATACACAGGCAATGGAAACGGAAAAAATCCCACGTCTTTTGGCGCAGCTTGCAATTCCTGCTGTTGTGGCACAGATCATTAACCTTTTGTACAACATTGTAGACCGTATTTATATTGGACATATTCCCGGTGTTGGTGCGGCAGCATTAACCGGCGTGGGGTTATTTACGCCAATTCTTATGCTGATCAATGCCTTTGCCATGCTCGCAGGTTCAGGAGGTGCTCCCCGAGCCGCAATTTCCATGGGGAAAAAGGACAATGCGACAGCGGAAAAGATTCTTGGAAACTGTTTCTCGCTTCTTATTCTTATGGCTGTGGCTCTTACGGTGATTTTTTTCGCTTTTGCTCCACAGCTTCTGACAATATTTGGTGCCAGTGATAAGACCCTTCCTTATGGAGTGTCATACGCAAGAATCTATATACTGGGAAGCATTTTTGTCCTGATCGTAATGGGAATGAATCCCTTTATCACCACACAGGGATTTGCAAAGATCAGTATGATGACCACTGTGATCGGTGCGGTGATCAACATTATTCTGGATCCTGTTTTTATTTTTGTATTTGACCTGGGCGTAAGCGGTGCTGCAATTGCTACTGTTTTGAGCCAGGCTGTTGGTGCCATCTGGATTCTTCGTTTCCTGTCAGGAAAAAAGACCATTCTCCATCTTAGGAAAGAGAATTTCAAATTACAAAAAAATATTATCTTACCATGCCTGGGGCTTGGAATATCCACTTTTGTCATGTTGTCCACAGAAAGTATTCTGTCCATCAGTTTCACCTCCAGCCTTTCAAGATATGGCGGAGATCTTGCGGTTGGAGCCATGACCATTATCACAAGTGTCAGCCAGCTTGCAACCTTACCGCTGCAGGGAATATGCCAGGGCGGACAGCCGATCATGAGTTATAATTTCGGTGCCGGCAATAAAGAGCGTGTTAAAAAAGCATTTTTTACGCAGTTTACAGTCTGCACGGTTTTTACCGGCTGCTTCTGGCTGATCATGCTTCTGTTTCCCAGGCTCTTTGCAGGTATTTTCTCCAATGATACGGATCTGATCACGTATACCGCATGGGCACTGAGAATCTATATGGCTGGTATTTTTTCACTGGGATTCCAGGTTTCCTGTCAGCAGAGCTTTATGGCACTGGGACAGGCGAAAGTCAGTCTGCTGCTTGCATGCTTAAGAAAACTGATCCTGTTGATTCCGCTGATCTTTATTCTGCCGCTTTTCATTCAGAATAAGGTATTTGCCGTTTTTCTGGCTGAACCAATCAGCGATATACTGGCAGCAATCATTACAACTTCAACTTTCTTCAGGCGATTTGATAAAATACTGGATAGAAGATAAGAATAAAAGCCATTTGGTTGGATATGTTTCTGACTGAATGGCTTATTTTTTTGCTACGGCAACCGAATTCAGGCTGAATATGGCGGAAACACATCTTTATACAATCTTAATACAGAATCAGATACTCTTATACCATCTTTAAAGGCAATTATATATAATGGGTGCAACAAAAAAGTAATCATTCGTAAGGAGTTTTGATCATTTATGCCGGAAAAATCATATAAGAAAAAACATCTGACATCTTTTCAGCTAATAATTCTGGGATTTGCAGGAGTGATCCTTTTGGGAAGCATTCTTTTAATGCTTCCATTTTCATCTGTAGATAGAATACCAACTCCGTTTCATGAGGCTCTTTTTACAGCCACTTCGGCGGTATGTGTAACCGGGCTTGTAGTAAAGGATACCGGAAGCTACTGGTCTCTGGCAGGACAGACGATTATTCTTATACTCATACAAATAGGCGGTCTGGGAGTGGTAACGGTGGCTGCATCTGTTTCCCTTCTTTCCGGTAAAAAAATATCCCTTATGCAGAGAAGTACCATGCAGGATGCGATTTCCGCGCCTAAGGTTGGCGGAATCGTCAGATTGACAAGGTTTATTTTAAAGGGGACATTTTTGATTGAAGCTGCAGGGGCAGTGTTACTGCTGCCGGTTTTTTTATGGGATTACAAAGGAAAGGGAATTTGGCTGTCAGTCTTTCATTCTATTTCCGCTTTTTGTAATGCAGGCTTTGATATTCTGGGAACATCTGCAAATCCTTTTCCTTCCCTGACAGGGTATTCTGCAAATGTTCTTATAAATGTAGTGATTATGCTTCTGATCATCATAGGGGGAATCGGTTTTCTCACCTGGGACGATATTTATACCAACAAAATGAAGTTTAAACGTTATCGCATGCAAAGCAAGATTATCCTTGTGACTACTGCATGCTTGATTTTAATTCCGATTATTTTTTTCTTCACCTGTGATTTAAAAAATCTATCCGCAGGGAATCGCTTATTAGCTGCGGCGTTCCAATCGGTAACTACAAGAACTGCCGGATTTAACACGATTGATATTTCAAAGATGAGTGAAGCCTCAAAAGCTGTTATGATATTGTTAATGCTGATTGGCGGTTCACCTGGTTCTACAGCTGGTGGAATGAAAACCACAACGTTTACAGTTCTTTTGTTAAATGCAATTGCCACATTCCGAAGCCAGGAAAATGCAGGGGCTTTTGGCAGGAGGCTGGAATACCATGTGATAAAAAATGCGGCGACAATAGCCATGCTTTATTTTACGTTATTTTTTTGCGGCGGACTTGCAATCAGTATATATGAAGAACTTCCTCTTTTAGACTGCCTGTATGAAGCTGCTTCAGCTGTGGGAACAGTAGGACTCACGCTGGGAATTACACCGAAGCTTCATATGTTTTCGCAAATTGTGCTGATTATACTGATGTATTTGGGGCGTGTAGGTGGTCTGACTCTGATTTATGCGGTGCTTTCAGGAAGAAACAGGGGAAATGCAAAACTGCCTCTGGAGAAAATAACAGTTGGATAAGAAGGAGAAAATATAATTATGAAAAATGTATTGCTTATTGGACTTGGAAGATTTGGAAGACATATTGCTAAGCAGCTGAATCAGCTGGGACATGAAATTATGGCAGTTGACTGGAATGAGGAGAGAGTAGATAAAGCATTACCATTTGTGACCAATGCGCAGATTGGTGACAGTACCAATGCTGAATTTTTACGTTCCCTTGGAATAGGAAATTACGATATCTGTTTTGTAACCATTGGAGGAAGCTTTCAGAATTCTCTTGAAACAACTTCCCTTCTGAAAGAACTGGGAGCGAAACTGGTGATATCCAGGGCTGAGCGTGATGTTCAGGAAAAATTCCTTTTGCGTAATGGTGCGGATAAAGTGGTTTATCCGGAAAAGCAGGTTGCAAAGTGGGCCTCGATCCGTTACACAGATGATCATATCCTCGACTATATGGAGGTGGATGCATCCCATGCGATTTTTGAAGTGGAAGTGCCGGAAGAATGGGTTGGAAAAACAGTAGGAGAACTGGATATCAGAAAACGCTACAATATTAATATTCTGGCAGTAAAAAATGAAGGAGAATTTGGTATTGCAATTTCACCGGATACGTATTTTGAAGAGAATCATAAATTACTGGTGTTAGGAGAATACAGAGCCCTTCAGAAATGTTTCAGAATATAGTCATTTGTTATGGAGAGGCTGCTATAGAGGTGAAGACAATGGCAGAAGGAATATTGGCAGTTACTGTATTTTGTATGTTTGGACTTGGATTTTATATTGCAAATAAAGCAGATCAGTTTTGGGGCGAAATTCAGGAAAATATGGAAGAAAAACAGCAGTCATCGAAGACATTGTTTTTGAATACTCTTTCAGATGAAGAATTGTTAAGAGAGATTCATGAGTGTAAAATTGAATATAAGGAAGCTGAAATTATAATTTTTGATGGACAGTCCAGGTATGAAAAAAAGAATTTTGACCATAATACAGTCGCATGATATAATTGCAAAAAAGGCAGAAAAAGGGGACTGGCAGGATGAGTCTGGGAATTGAAGAGGATAATAAAAAAACAGATGAACATATCCTTGTTTGTCTGTCAGCAGCACCCTCCAATAAGAAAATAATAGATACAGCGGCAAAAATGGCGAATGCGTTGCAGGCACGTTTTACAGCCTTGTACGTTCGCACTGGCACAAAATCAGAAGACTTAGATAAAGAAAAACTGGAAGAACATATTCGGTATGCAGAAAATCTGGGAGCAGAAATCGTAATGACTCATGGGGAAAACATACCGGTACAGATCGCAGAGTATGCCAGACTATCAAATGTTACTAAAATTGTGATTGGACAAAGTAATGCCCGACGAAATCATTTTTTCAGTAAAGTGACTCTGACAGAAAAACTGATTGAAATTGTACCAGATATTGATATCCATATTATTCCGGATACGGTCAAAACAGGAAACTACCAGAAACGGTCATTTACATGGTATATGGAAAAACCGTCTGCAAAGGATTATTTTCTGACAGTTTTTATATTTGCAGTATGTACTTTGATTGGTCTGCTGTTTCAGAAGCTGGATTTCACGGACACGAATATTGTAACCATATACATTCTGGGGGTTTTGCTTACTTCCATTGTGACAGATGGTTATCTATGCAGTGTAGCCGGTTCTTTCTTAAGTGTCTTTTTATTTTGCTTTTTTCTGACAGAACCAAGGATGTCTTTTCAGACCTATGCAGTGGGTTATCCGGTGACCTTTCTCATAATGCTAATTTCATCCGTACTTACAGGGGCACTTGCGGCAAAGCTGAAAACACATGCAAAGCTTTCTGCACAGCTTGCTTTTCGTACACAGATTTTGTTTGATACAGACCGTTTGCTGCAGAAAGCAAAAGGAGAGATAGAGATTCTTGATGTTACCTGTACACAGCTCCTTCGCCTGCTGAATCGTAATATTACAGCATATGTAGTAGAAAATGGAGCATTATCAGAAGGGAAGCTTTTCTCTGGAGAGGAAAAAGAGGACGCGGAAGATTTTTTAACACCTGAAGAACTGAAGATAGCCAGATGGGCCTATGAAAACAGACAGCGTGCCGGTGCATCCACACATCATTTTCCACAGGCCAAATGCTTATATCTGGCAATCCGGAGCGGGAACAATGTTTATGGAGTAATAGGAATACCGCTGCAGAAAGAAACACTGGACTCTTTTGAATACAGTATCCTGCTGTCCGTGATAAATGAATGTGCACTTGCAATGGAAAACGCACAAAATGCCATGGAAAAAGAGAAAAATGCAGTGATAGCAAAAAACGAACAGTTGCGGGCAGATCTTCTTCGGGCAATTTCCCATGATCTTCGAACTCCCCTTTGCTCCATTTCAGGCAATGCAGACATGCTTCTTAGCAACAGTGAACGGCTTGATGAAGCTACAAAGCATCAGATCTATACGGACATTTATGATGATTCTGAATGGCTGATTGGAGTTGTGGAGAATCTGCTTTCCATTACCAGGCTAAATGATGGAAGACTGAAATTCAAATTTACAGATCAGCTGCTTGATGAGGTGATCGCAGAGGCTCTGCGGCATATCAGCCGGAAGCATGACGATTATAAAATCGTAACTGACTGTGAAGAACTTGTTCTTGCACGTATGGATGTCCGCCTTATTATACAGGTTCTGGTAAATTTAATTGACAATGCCATAAAATATACGCCGCCAGGTACTGTAATCAGCATCCGGGGAACTAAAACAGATGGAAAAGCGCAGATAAGCGTGGAGGATAATGGACCTGGGATTCCGGAAGAAATGAAGCCGCATATTTTCCAGATGTTTTATACCGGCAAAACAACAGTTGCGGATAGTCACCGAAGTCTGGGACTGGGGCTGGCGCTTTGTCACTCTATTATAGAAGCCCATGACGGAACCCTGATTCTGACGGACCATGATCCCCATGGATGTAATTTTACTTTTACTTTACCTTTAAGTGAGGTGACATTGAATGAATAAAACATTAATTCTGGTGGTTGAGGATGACAGACCTATAAGAAATCTGATCATTACGACGCTAAAAACACATGACTATAAATATCTGGCAGCAGAGAATGGTTCTTCGGCCATTCTGGAAGCTTCCTCTCATCATCCGGATATTGTTCTTCTTGATCTCGGGCTTCCAGATATGGAAGGGGTAGAGGTAATAAAGAAAATCCGTACCTGGTCGAACATGCCGATTATTGTGATCAGTGCCAGAAGTGAGGATACAGATAAAATTGAAGCACTGGACGCTGGTGCAGATGATTATATTACAAAACCGTTTTCCGTGGAGGAATTGCTTGCGCGTATTCGTGTTACGCAAAGGAGACTTGCAATAACGCAGACCGGAGAACAGCAGGAAACCTCTGTTTTTAAAAATGGTGAATTAGAGATCGATTATTCGGCTGGCTGTGCATATCTGAAGGGTGAAGAATTACATCTGACTCCTATTGAGTATAAGCTGCTCTGCCTTTTATCCCGTAATGTGGGAAAAGTATTGACACATACATTTATTACCCAGCAGATCTGGGGACAGTGTTCTGAAAATGATATTGCTTCCCTCCGCGTTTTTATGGCAACACTTCGAAAAAAACTGGAACCAGAAAAAAATGGTGTGCAATACATCCAGACGCATATTGGAATCGGATATCGTATGATCAGAATTGAAAGCAATAGTCTGGCCAGGTAATTATTTCCTTAAAAATCATTCTTGAATTACCTTCCTGTTTGTGATAAAATGCCTATTTGCATAAAAACGGGAGGTGCTATATGACATTTTATCAGGAACTTCAGTTGAATCAGGCAGGTTCAAAAGACCTGCTGAAAAAAAGTGAGACCGCAAAAGAAAAAATCTATCATCTGTTTGTATATATGGCGAAGGTAGCGGTCACAATGGCGTTTTGTTTTTTATTTGTTACTATTTTCAGCATTCTGCTTGGAAATGAGAACAGTATTGTAGGTGTCGTTGTCTTATTATGTCTTATGGTATTTCGAAATGCCGATCTCGGAATCCATACCGGACAGTCTACCATACTTCTGGCTTTGTTTTTCGCAGTTATGACTGTGTGTCCACATCTGGCAAATCAGCTTTCCCCGGTACCGGGAATGCTGTTAAATATTGCTGCATTGGCAGTGCTGATTCTGTTCGGCTGTCATAATCCATTTATGTTTAATCAGTCCACACTCGTTCTTGGATATCTGTTGCTGTATGGATATGACGTAACAGGGAAAAGCTATGAGATGAGACTGGTGGGAATGGCAGCAGGAGCTGTACTTACCTGTCTGGTATTTTATCGGAATCACAGAAACCGGGTTTATAAAAGAAAGATACAGGATGTACTGCAGGAATTTGATCTCTCTTCTTCCAGGACAAAATGGCAGTTATGCCAGATCCTGTGTGTACCGGCTGTACTTTGTATTGCAGAGCTTTTTAAAATGCCACGTGCAATGTGGGCAGGTATTGCAGCTATGTCAGCGATCTTACCGTTTATGGAAGACATGCAGTACAGAGTGAAGAAAAGAATTGTGGGAAATATTGCAGGAGTTCTTTGTTTTACAGCATTGTATTTCCTGCTTCCGTCATCCATCTATGCATATATAGGAATCCTTGGCGGAATCGGTGTAGGATTTTCCGCAAAATATGGCTGGCAGGCTGTATTTAATACATTTGGCGCTTTGGCTATCGCTGCAGAGAGTTATGGATTAAAGGGTGCAGTCAGTCTTAGGGTGATTCAGAATGTATTTGGTGTTGTGTTTGCTCTGGTATTTTGCGCTGTGTTTTATTTGGGTATGTCAAAAAAAATGGCAGGAGAAAACTGATATAAGTAGCCATTTGGTTGGATGCAATTCTGACTGAATGGCTTATTTTTATGCAATAGAAAATATAAAATTTCAAAAATATATACGCTGAAATCAGCCTATTGCAGTATACGAAATCTCAATAACGTGATATAGTTAGCTTAAATAGGCTTTTTAGAAAACATGCCGTATTTCATATGGCTTCCTGTAGAGCATTGCATCCGCGGTACCTATGGTTGGGAAATCAGGGAGGAGATTGCAGAGCTTCTGGAATCTGGTCCCATTGATAAAACTACCTTTGGAAGCCATTTTTGCCGGAAGTGCCAATCATTGTAGATTCGCTCTGTTGCGCAGGAGTAACGCCAGAGAGTCATGAACTGGCTCTGGAAGCTATGAAAGCGTGTTAGATCAAGGTTATTTAAGCAATCATGATATCTGGGAAAGGTGATATTATGCATTATATTAGAATTACAAAAGAAAACATTGACAAGGAACATATCTGCTGTGCTATGTCAGGAAAAAACAGTATCGTAAAAAAAGAGTGGTTAAAACAGCGTTTTGAAGAAGGATTGGTTTTTTATCGGAGTGCAGAGCGCGGAAAGTGTTTTATTGAATATATTCCTGCTGAGAATGCCTGGGTGCCCATTGATGCAGACGGATATATATACATTAACTGCTTATGGGTTTCCGGTTCCATGAAAGGACACGGCTATTCCAATGATTTGCTGAATGAATGCATTCGTGATGCAAAAGAACAAGAGAAAAAGGGAGTCTGTATTCTGTCTTCAGAAGGACGAAAAAAAGAATTTCTGGCAGACCCGAAATATTTAAAATTTAAGGGATTTTCTGTTGCAGATACTTCGGACTGCGGAATCAATCTTATGTATTTACCATTTGACACAGATACTGAGCCGTCAAAATTCAAAGAATGTGCAAGACACCCGAAAGTAGAAGAGGAAGGATTTGTTCTCTATTATACAGATCAATGTCCTTTTACCTGTTACTGGGTGCCTCGTGTAGTGGAAGTGGCAAAAGAACACAATATTTCTTTAAAGGTAATTCATGTTACAAGCAGAGAAGCTGCACAGAACGTTCCGGCACCGGTGACAACGTATGCGCTATTCAGAGATGGAAGGTTTCTGACACAGGGAATACAGTCTGATAAAAAATTTCTGGCTCTTGCAGGCCGGGAATCTGATAGAAAATGAGTTGGCAGAGGAGAAACGAATATGGTAAAAATTATTTCAGACAGTACCTGCGACCTTTCGCAGGAATTATTGAGAAAATACGAGATTGACATTCTTCCGCTTCATATTCTTCTGGGTGATAAAGAATATGGGGATGGAAAAAACATTACCCCGGATCAGATTTATACCTGGTCTGACGCAAATAAGACAACGCCTAAAACTTCTGCTCCTGCCCTGGCAGATGCCATGGAACTTTTCCGCCCATATGCAGAGGCTGGAAGGGAAATTGTCTGCTTTTCTATTTCAGCAGGTATGTCCACCTCTGGAAATGTGATGCGCCTTGCTGCTGAAGAGCTGGGGGCTTCTGACAGGATAAAGGTAATCGATTCTGCAAATCTTTCTACAGGTATCGGTCTTCTTGTAATAGAGGCTGCAATTATGGCAAAGAATAACCGGACAGCTTCCCAGATTGTTTCTGAGATAGAGAGGCTAAAGCCAAATGTGCGAGCAAGCTTTGTGGTTGATACCCTCACCTATTTATACCGCGGTGGACGCTGCAATGCAGTAGCGGCTATGGCCGGAGGTATTTTAAAACTGCATCCCAGGATTGTAGTAGAAAATGGCGCCATGAATGCTTCTAAGAAATACCGGGGGAAAATTAATTCTGTTATCATGGACTATGTTAAAGATATGGAAAAAGATTTAAAAAATGCGAGACCAGAACGTGTATTCATAACACATTCTGGCTGTAAACAGGAAACTGTAGAGAAAGTGCGGGCTTATCTGGAAGAGCTTGGCGTTTTTGATGAGATATTGGAAACCAGGGCAGGTGGTGTTATATCAAGTCATTGTGGACCTGGCACATTAGGTGTGTTGTATATTGCAAAATCGTAAAGCATGCCCCCCTTTTTATAAAACTGCACAGTATAGTTTTTCATTTGGCTTTGTAATTGTTATTCATCCCTGACACACTTCCATAAATTGCTCAGCTCGCTTTTTTCCTGGCTTTTGATAAATTCATCAACCCCAATCATGGCAGTATCACCAAAATCATCAAAAGCGCTTGCAGGAGTCTTACAGAAAACAAATCGGATACTTGAAACATCGTAATTTGGTGATTCGTCGAAGTGCAATGCAACATCCTTTGCTCGCCGAAGGCTGTTGATTGCTTCTTCTTTTTTACACAGCGACAGCAGAACATCCGCTCGCAGTGCCCAAAGAAATGCTTCGCTTTTGTCCATATATCCCTGTTTTTCGGGATCTTTTAGCCCGGGATAAAAGGCAAGAGCCCAATCCACAAGAGCTAGAGCATTTGCATAATCTTTTGTCTTACAGAAAACATTCATATATCCCACCACAATTTCAAAGTGCGTCACAGTTAAATCTAATAATGCCCTCGATAAAAAGGGAAGTGCTCCCTCCGGATCATTGCAAGAGGACGCAAGCACCATTCCAATCGAAGAGTGGTTCAGCCGACATGGATTGTTCTCTTTCAATAATGCAATTCCTTTGTCATATTCCCCAAGCGCAAAATGGATTTCAGCCATTTCCCTGCGAACAGAAACATCACTTATCTCCGGATCTTTGTTTTGTCCGATCAGTATACATGCACGTTCACAAAGGGAAAGCGCCTTCTTTGAATAAGCAGCATTCTTTTGCGTCAGTCCTCTTAAACGGTAGATTCTGGCACTGTAATAAACAACATCAAAACAATTCGGATAACACTGTAATGCCTTTTCAACATCAGAAAAAACATCCTCAGTATCTCTGTCGTGAGAATACTGCTTCAGCCTTGTAATTACAGTTTCTCTGTTATTGTTTCTAAACTGGTATCCGATAAGCGCATCGATAGACACCTCAAACAGATCTGCCATCTCCGCAATCAGGTTTAATTCCGGCGTCGCCACACCCCGTTCCCATTTTGAGACAGATGCAAAGGTAACGCCTAAAGCTTCCGCTAACTGCTCCTGTGTCATAGCGTGTTCTTTTCGCAACTTGCTTATATTTGCAGAAAGTGATAATTTCATCTTTGGTACCTCCCTTTTTCTTTATATCTATATTTTACTGCAAATTTGCAAATAAGGAAGGTATCAAGAGTACAATTAGTTTAGTTTTTTTTGGACTGTTAGTTTAGCATTTGCATAGTCAGCTTATCATAATTATTTATGCGAAAATGAATTATTGGGGGATATTTTTGTTTTCTATGCGTCTAATAGATGTAAAGAAAAAGCTGGCCGGCATGAAAAAGAGGTGGTATTTAAATGACAAAAGAACAACTGGGAAATCTGATCCTGGATTCGGAAAGACAATTATACTCAACTGCAAAAACAATCTTATTCAGTGACCAGGACTGTGCAGATGCTATCCAGGAGACAATTGTAAAAGCTTTTTCCAAAATAGACACATTAAAAAACGATAAATATGCCCGTACCTGGTTGATCCGAATTTTGATCAACGAATGTTACAACCTCGTACGTAAGTCCAGTAAGTTTATTTCGTTTGAAGATCTGGAGGACAGACTGGAAATGGAATCAGAAAAGTCAAAGGATTACAGCGAATTGTATGCCGCTGTAAATTCCTTAAAAGAGGAGCTGCGTTTGCCCGTTATTTTGTATTACATAGAAGATTTCAGCGTAAGAGAAATCGCCCAGATCCTTGAAATATCGGAAGGTGCTGTTCAGAAGAGACTTGCAAGGGCAAGGGGAAAATTAAGGCAGGAATTGCAGGAGGTGCTGGTATGAGATTAGAAGATATGAAAAGCGATATTCCCGAAACACCGGATTTTATCCATAAAATGATTCAAAATGAGGTTGCAAAGCAGATACAGGATACAAAGGTGATGAATCTTCAAAGAAGAAAAACATGGACGATTCCCAAAATCGCAGCTGTAGCAGCTGCTTGTACGCTGGCAGTTTCCACAGCAGCATATGCAGGTGTAAATCTGTATCACTGGTTTCTGGAGAAGCAGGGCGCTTATGGTGTAGCGGTTAAAATTGATGCCGATAGCATGGCAAAGGAAACCATGCTTCCAGATGAGGTTCCAGAGGTAAATCTGTTTGCCAGATACATTCCAAAAGGCATGAGCTGGAATGACGAGTATCATCTTCAGTATCCGGAACATGAACAGACCGGCGGGTTTAGCTTTGCATCTGTTCTGTTGGATAAAAATGATCTGGGACAGGTTGTGCAGGATCAGAATGTTATTGATAGCGAGGAGCGTACATTTGGAGAATATCAGGGAGTATACCTAAAGTATAATAGCATCGTCAAAAGTGGAACTTTTAACCAGAGAATTTACCTTGTCTGCCCGGATTTATACCGTGTGATTATGATCTACATAGGAGATGACGTATCAAAAGAGGATGCCATAAAGGTGGCTGAGAATCTGGTGATTACGGGAAACACAACTATGGTAAAAACTGCCGGGATGCCTACCTGGAGTGAAGACATGATAGCTGAAAAGATAGAAAATGATGATGATGATGAAATAATCACTTCTGTAAATGAGAAGGAGCTGCCTGTTTACCAGATCGGTGACACCTTTGATCTGAATGCGACTGGGGAAGACACAAATGGTGAGTATCTGACGAAAACCATTTCTGCAAAGGTGGATTCCATCCAGATCGCAGATGACCTTCAGCTTCTTGAGCCTGACAAAATACCGGAGGAATGGACAGAAGCAATTGGGGCTGATGGAAAACTGTCTGCAAATACATTGAATTATGTAAAATCTGGTGATGGAATCAATTCCCTGGATGAGATTGTGAAGTCAGAAGCTGTGAACCAGAAACTGGTTTATGCCACAGTGACCTATACAAACAATTCAGATGAGGAAATCGACCATATGCTTTATCTTGGTGCTTTGCTAACCATGACAAAGGAAAATGGAAGAGTACAGATTTACGTTCCAACGGAACAGTCCGGCGATGGCTATGACCGCATCACCTGGGATGGCATGGCAAAGACCGGAGAAATGGTTTATTATAATGTCTCTGAAAATTATGGCAATGGCGGAAACTACATTTCCTCTATAAAGCCAGATGAAAGCGTGCAGCTGAACATGGCCTGGATCGTAAATGAAAATGACCTGGAAAATCTGTATCTTAATGTAACCGGTGATGGAGCCTCGTATGAGTTTTCTGAAAATATACTAAAAAATGGACTTGTAGATATTCGCAAATAATAGTTTAAATATGTAAAAAACGAAGCAAATTAACCATTTCCGGCAGTCAACAGCTGTCGTGTTAAAAGTCCCGGAATGCCAGTAATGTGGATTCCGGGACTTTTGGATAAAAACTAAAAAATGGTTGTCTCACGTTTAATTAGAGTGGGTAGTACTGTTTTGTGAATGGGGGTCTCCATAATAGCTGGGCGACGCTTTTTACGGTTTTTCATCTGCATGACGAGGATATCCATGGCTTCTTTAGTAAGAACATCGATTTGCTGATGTATCGTGCTGAATGGTATAAGGTATTCTGACGCAATCGGTGAATCGTCAAAACCAACAACCTGATAGGTTGGAGGTAATTCTCCGTATTTCTTTAGAACCAAATTTAAAAAAATAGATGCCAAAGGATCCTGCCACCAATGAAGATGCTTACGCACAAATAATTTATATGCCAGGTAGTTCATATCCGATTCAGGATAAAGATGTTACATTGTATGCAGTTTAGGCACAAAACAGTGGAACGCTGATGGAAGATATTACGATTGCGGTAAGAAATGATGGCAAGGTACCCTCAGAACCCGCCATTTAAATAGCGTTTTTCGAAATCAGAAATGAAATCGAGAAACGCTTCTTATTTCCGCAATTTTGCTTCGTCCTGTAAATTTCAGTGTACCTATTCTTTTGGGTCAGATCATATCGTAAAGGAAAATTATTGGATTAAACATAATTTTACTGGCTGTAATGATAGTGACAATGAAATTCTTTTACTATATTCTGATAATGTAAAGATTGCATAATATTGATTGTGGAAAGGGGGCAGCAGAATGAAGAAAAGGATATTGACTGTGGTGATTGCAATCGCAATACTGGCAGGAATTGCGGTACCGGTAAGGGCAGAAGAAACTGTTCCGGAAGAAGCCGTGGAGTGCCTGACAGAGATGCCTTATGAAGCATTACCGGAAGAAGAGTTTGAGTTTGATGAAGCAAGCAGAACGATTACTGCGTATATCGGAACATCTGTGGATGTTATTATACCGCGTACGATTGGTGGTGTGCCGGTAGAAAATATTTCTTATAATGCTTTTGAATGTGCAAGAGATTATGTGCATTCGGATATGGCAACCAATCAGAAAGAAGGCGAGTGGCTGCCAATGCGCTGTCTGATTCTGCCGGAGACATTGAAGTCTATAGAGGACAGTGCTTTTACCCACTGCCATGATCTGGAAACTGTGATTTGTTATGCACCTCTGGAAAATACGAATAAAGGTTTATTTGAGGAATGTAAGGGATTGAAAACAGTGATTTTTGTGAACGGGGTTGGAGAGATGGACAATTACCTGTTTAATTACTGTAAGAATTTGAAGACCGTATGGTGGAAGGGAAAGGTAAACAGAATCGGGGTACAGTGTTTTGGAGCTACAGGTTTGGAGCAGTTCTGTGTGAATGCGAAGAATATTGACAGTTGTGCATTTATCGGATGTGAAGATTTGAAGGAAATACACATTCGCAGCGGAGTTGAGAATCTTAATATGACAGCATTTGCAATGCTGACAGGAATCGAAACAATTTGTCTGGAAGGGATTGATCCAGATGTAATGGAAGCAGACTGGGTGAACTTACAGAACAGCACAGTTACTATCATGGTGCCAGAGGATACTACTGATGAACAGCTGCAGCTTGTGATTCAGAAGTTTGCCAGTGCATATATAATTGTAAATAAATCCCAGGTACAGAAGGACAGCTGCCAGCTGTCGGATGATCCAATGCCGGATATTGATGGCATAGTTGGTGAATATGGTATTTAACCGAATCAAGTAGCGAAGCGGACCTGGAATATCCGCTTGACAGGAAAATCTGATTAACCGTCAAGGTACATTGATATTGTATGCATGAAAAGATCCCAGTAAAGTGGAGGCGTTTTAGCCATTCGCTTTGCAAAGGGATCTTTTTCTGATTTGCATACTCAAATGTCTGCAAAAACAGGTTATTTTGATCCGAAGAATATAGAATAGTTAAGCTATATATGATAATATAAAGACATCATACACATAGGAGCTTCGATAATTTGAACACAGGTCACGAAGCGACTGCGTTCATGAGCAAGTAACAAAGCGGACCTGGAATGTCCGCTTTACTTTATCAGAAAGGAAAACAAATGAGAAAAGCAATCGTATATGCATCTGTGCATCATGGAAATACAGAAAAATTAGTAAAGCGCATAGCAGACGAGTGTCAGTTCAGTTTAATTGATGCTGTAAAGCAGCCAAATGCAGATCTGAGCAGCTATGATATGATTGGTTTTGCATCGGGAATCTATTTTTCGAAATTTCATCAATCATTATTGGGATTTGCGGAGAAAAACTTACCAGACAACAAAAAGGTATTCCTGATTTGTACTTATGGTGGAAATGCAAACTATAAATCCATAGAGCAGATTTTGAGTAAGAAGCATTCTAAGGTGATCGGAAAATTCGGATGCAAGGGTTATGACACATTTGGTCCATTTAAACTGGTTGGTGGAATTGCAAAAGGGCATCCAGATGATGAAGATATTAAAAATGCAGTTGAGTTTGTAAGAGGATGCCAGATAAAACATTGTTGATGGTATCTCCTTATTTTGGAAATAGAAATATTGTGATTGGCGAGGGAAAATGCGGATAAATCAATCTGTTAAAAGGAGAGCGAAAATGATGATCAGAGACGCAAAAGAAAAAGACATTCCGAGAATTCTAGAGTTATTAAAACAGGTGCTGCAAATTCATGCAGATATAAGACCTGATATTTTTATTCCGGGTACAACAAAATATACCATAGACGAATTGAGAGAGATTTTGAAGAATAAAGAAACACCAATATATGTTGCAGTAAATGAGGCTGATGTTTGCGTAGGGTATGCATTTTGTCAATTACGGGAGCAGCCTTTTTCAAACAATATGGTTCCATTTAAATCTCTTTTTATTGATGATCTGTGTATTGATCAGGAAGCACGAGGGCAGCATATTGGTGAAAGCCTGTTTGAATATGTAAAAAACGAAGCAAAGCAACTGGGCTGCTATGAAGTGACATTGAATGTATGGACAGGAAATACTTCAGCAGAAAAGTTTTATGAGAAAATGGGGATGCGAACAAAAGAAAGACAAATGGAATACATATTATAAGTCCTGTTTTTATGGTATTATTAAAAAACAATGTGGACTGGATATCAGATGGAGGGACCTATGACAGAAAGAGAAAAAATGCTGGCAGGAGAACTGTACGATTGTGGAGATGCGGAACTGCTGACACAATGGCATAAGGCAAAAGATCTGGTAAGAGATTATAATCAGATGAATTCTGCGGATGCAGATGAAAAAGAACGAATTCTGAATGAACTTCTTGGCGGAAAAGGCAAAAACTTATGGATAACGGCTCCTTTTTACGTTGACTATGGTAATAATATCTACTTCGGAAATAACTGTGAAGTAAATATGAATTGTACCTTTCTTGATGACAATATAATTCGTATCGGTGATAATGCCCTAATTGCACCGAATGTACAGATTTATACGGCATTTCATCCGACAAATGCCATAGATCGCTTCGGGATACCTAAAGAAGACGGATCATTTGAATTTTGTAAAACACAAACAGCACCAGTTATCATTGGAAATAATGTATGGATTGGTGGCGGAGCTATTATTTTACCGGGCGTTACCATCGGGAATAATGTTGTGATTGGAGCAGGCAGTGTTGTAACAAAAAATATTCCCGACAATGTGATTGCTGTAGGCAGTCCTTGCAGAGTGGTCCGTAGAAATCAGTAACTAACATATTTTATCCAGATAAGTATACAAGCGAGAGGTTATTATATGTGTGAAATACAGAAGAAAATTGAATTACTACAGAAAATTGCACATCGATTTAATGAGGCGAATATAGAGTGGGCTTTAGGCGCATCTATGCTGCTGTACTTTAAAGGGATTCTTTCAGAATTTCATGATATTGATTTAATGGTCTCTGTTCATGATGCTGAACAGGTCCGGACAATTTTATCAGAAATGGGAGAACTTCACGCACCGATTTGATTTCCGGTATTATTGCAGTTATATCGGTATTGGTAGGAACTTATATGACGTCAAGTGGAATCAAAAACTGTAAATAAAAGATTTTAGGGTTAGGAGGGATTAATAGAACTATGAGCAAAAGATTGCTGGTAGAGCAGAAGCATACAAAAGCGGGAATAGAGTTTATCAAAGAAGGTCTGGAAGAGTTTGGCATAGAGAAAAAGCAGACCATAAAGACAATGCTTTTAGTAGAGGAAGTATTGGTGAAATTAAGGGAGCATGCCAAAGACCCTGATGAAAATATCTGCATTATTTTGAATAAAAGGTTTGGCAGGGTATATGTGAATCTGTCACTCCGTGGTGAGAAATTCCAGTTTATTTATGGTCATACCATAGAAGAAGTACTGGACCAGGAAAATGATGATCTTCAGAGCGCACAGGAAAAAGAAGAAAAAATAATCCGGGATGTCCTTCTCAAGGCGAATGAAGAAAGACTGCGCTATAAAAACAAGAACAACATGAACCTGGTAGAAATTACAGTACAGAAAAATCCCCATGCCATGGTATTACATACAATGCTGGCTTTAATAGCTGCAATCGTAATAGGTGTATTGATGAAAGTGTTTGTACCTTCAGGCGTGAACGAAGCACTGAACAATACTATTTTTACATCTATCAGCACAATGTTCCTGAATGCTTTGAAGATGATTGTAGGCCCGGTAGTATTTTTCTCCATAGCATGCTGCATTTCCCAATTTGGAGATCTGAAAGAAGCCGGACGTATTGGTGGAAAAGTCATGGGCTTTTACCTGCTTACCACGGTTCTGGCAATTCTTACGGCAACAGGTGTGTTTGAATTATTGAAGCCAGGTAATCCAGAGCTTGCGGCAAAACTGGCTGGAGATGCAGCTGCGGTGTCGGTTTCGGATGTAAGTATTTCAATCAAGGATACAATTGTAGGAATCATTCCGGCAAACTTTGTAAAACCGTTTTTAGATTCCAACATGATGCAGCTCATCTTTTTGGCAGTTCTGATTGGAATTGCATTAGAGAAGATCGGGGAGCATTCCAGATTATTAAAGGATATATTCGAAGCATGCAATGACCTGTTCCTGAAGATTACAGTGATGCTGGTACGCTTCATACCTGTTGCAACCTTTTGCTCCATTGTATCGGTTGTATTAAAGACAGGACCGGATGTGCTGTTGTCCATGCTGGCCATGCTTGGAACTTTTGCAGTGGGAATCGTGGCGATGATCGCTGTATATTGTATATTACTTGGAGTAATCGGCCGTTTGAATCCAATTCCCTTTTTGAAAAAATACAGTCCCACAATGCTTCAGGTGTTCGGAATGGCTTCCAGTAATGCCGCGATCATTGTGAACATGGATGCCTGCGAGAATAAACTTGGTATATCAAAGAAAATCTATTCCCTGTCTATTCCCCTTGGGGCAACGGTAAATATGGACGGAACCTGTATATATTTGGTGATATTTGGCATGGCACTGGCAAGAGTTTTCGGTGTTGATATCAACGGTGGAATGATGCTGTCTATGTTTTTCTCCGTGTTTGTTCTTTCTGTAGGTGCGCCAGGAGTTCCAGGAGCGGGGCTTGTATGTCTGTCTGTACTTCTGACACAGTTGAATGTTCCGCTTGCAGGAATCGGACTGGTCATGGGACTGGACTCCCTGCTTGGAATGATGCGTGCAATGAGCAACAGCCTGGGCGATGTGACAGCATCCCTAATTGTTGCAAAATCAGAAAAGAAGCTTGATATGGAAAAATATATGAGTTAGTTTGAAGAAACTATAAAAAATAGGTATTAAGCTTTCGTATAGAAGCTACATGCCAATCCATGGTTTATGTCAGGTACATGCACTTGCTTATAATATATTTAATTAGTTTAGATGATTGGCGTTATCTGCAAATATGAGAAAACAACGTATAGAATTTCTCCAATTTTTAAATTTTCGACGACGGTCAGGACGGTGATTTATACTACAAATACCATTGAATCCCTGAATTCTACCTACCGGAAACTGAATCGCCAGAGAAGCGTATTTCCAAGCGATACAGCTCTATTAAAGGCACTGTATCTTGCCACATTTGAAGTTACCAAGAGATGGACCAGTACGATCCGGAACTGGGCACAGGTGTATGGTGAACTGAGTATTATGTACGAAGGGCGCCTTCCAGAGTAACGAATAAACAGGCGAATAAGACGGGCGGAAAACCGTCTGCTCTCACAAAGTTCTTCCTCAGCTTAGCATCCCATTTCCTTCGTATGCCACGCCCCCACGCAGTGAATAGCCCCTCACGTCCCCTTTTCCGACGCGGAGACGTAAAGTGGTGTCATGAGCAGGAGTTAAGGTGTAGGTGACATTCTTCCCCTCCCATTTAAGATCCACGCGGATGTTTCCGCGGGCAATGAACCCCGTGGCTTCCCCATTTCTCCAGGAGGGTGGGAGCGCAGGGAGAAGGACAAGCTCTTCTCCCTGGCTTTGAACCAGGATCTCGGCAACCGCAGCACTGTAACCTAAATTCCCATCAATCTGGAACGGTGGGTGGGCACAAAATAAATTGGGATAGATGCCACCTCTTCGTATTCCCATTTCTTCCATTGGATCTACTACATAAAACAGGTTTTTCATAATTTTCTCCACATGAGCGCCATCTTCCATACGGGCCCACATCAGAACTTTCCAAGCCAGACTCCATCCGGTTCCCTCATCCCCCCGAAGTTCAAGACTCTTTCTCACTGCTTTATATAATTCCGGTGTTTGTGGAGTAATGCCGCAGCCAGGATGAAGCTCATAAAGATGAGAAACATGGCGATGATGCACATCCTGCTCTGGAAATTCCTGGTTCCATTCCAGAATCTGTCCCTTGCTTCCAATAGCAGTAGGTACCATGCGCTCCAGCGCTTCCAGTACATCACACATTATCTGATTCTGCAAGCCAAGCACTTCACAGCCCTTCACATAATCCCGAAACAGATTTCTTGCAATGGCCATGGTATTTTCACTGTATTCTGCCACGGAACAATCCTCATAAAACAGATTTTCCGGTGAGGTAGCGGGACAGATGGCGAGTCCCTGATCTGTTTCCTGAAGCTGAGCCAGACAGAATCGCACGTTTTCTTCCAGTATAGGCATAATTTCCTTCAAATACTCTTTATCTTCTGTAAATAAGTACTGGTCGAACAGATTTCGGCAGAGCCATGCCTCCCCAAATGGCCAGAACGCCCACACCGCCTTTCCTGTTGCAGGAGAAGTTTTACCCCAGATATCCGTGTTGTGAAAACAGGCAGTTCCTTCACAGTTAAGCAGTTCTCTGGCGGTTTTCTGTCCATTTTTAACCAGCGCTTTGCAAAGATTTACCAGTGGCTCCTGCATTTTGGCAAGATTCAGTGGTCCTGTCATCCAGTAATTCATTTCGGTATTGATATTTACGGTGAAATCACTGAACCATGGTGGAATAATATCATTGCTCCAGATTCCCTGCAGATTGGCAGCCTGGGTTCCTGGTCTGGAAGATGAGATGAGCAAATATTTTCCGAAAGCAAACAGGATTGCATAAAGCTCCGGGTCAGATGCGCCCTCATGAAATGCTGCAAGACGCTCCCGCAGATCACACTGAGAAGTTTCAGCAGAAATCTTCGGTACATCATCCCACAGTCTCAATGAAGTTCTCCCATAAAAAGACCTGTATTCCTCTACGTGCTCGTTCAGCAGCTCTTCAAATGGTTTTGAAAGTTTTTCTAAATCGGCAGCCAGCATATGATGAATTTGGGCATCGGAATATTGCTCAGTATATGCTTTGTCAAATCCCCGGAAGCTGGTACGGATTGCCATACGGATTTCCACCCCAGTTACATGCTCCAATAGAATTCCATCAGCAGATCCAGTAGCTCTTCCACCTTCTGCAGTTACGCACCCTTCTCCTATAAAGTGTACACCCTGAAGCTCTGGTTCGTCCGGGAAAAGGAACTCTTCCGGTTTATTTTCCTTAATAACCTTCAGTCCGCTTCTTCCCGGACAGATTCCGGTAAGCGTGAAATGATTTTCCTTATAATCTTTCTCACGGATAAAGGCTCCGTCACAGTGGACCAAAATAGAAAATGGCCGGCTGCTATTAATCTGATACACAAGTCCTTGAGCCGGTGCGCTGATAAAGCAGTTACGTGTAAACTTAGCTCCATTTCTCACATAGCACTCAGACGCCACAGCCCTGTCTAAATCCAAATGTCTCTCATAATCTGTCACTGCTGTATCTGAATCTGGCGAAGCACCTGCAACTGTACCTCCATCAGCATCATAATTATCCTCCACAAAATCCAGAAGCAGATCCCCAAAGGGCAGATAAACCTGTACATCCTCAGCTTCTTCCAGCTTCTTTTCCATAACCAGTTTTGCTTCTTCATATTTCCCTGCCCTTGCAAGCTCCCTGGCCTGCTTCACTACTTCAGGGGAAAGTCCGGTCTGTCCGCTGTAAGGGGAGCCTGACCATAAGGTGTCCTCATTTAACTGTAACACTTCATGATCCAAAGCTCCGTGAATAACCGCTCCCATTCGTCCATTTCCCAGCGCAAATCCCTCCAGCCAGCATTTTGCCGGATTTTTATAATACAATTCCATATATTTATTCCTTTCATTATGGTATATTGGTGTTATGATCTGTCTACTGATGATACTTCTTTCCATATTCCGATGGCGAAATTCCCATGCATTTCTTAAACAGCCTGCTGAAATAAAGCTGATCATCAATTCCTACCATGGAAGAAATCTCTTTCATGGACATGGTATTTTCCTTGATCAGGGTTGCGGCCTTGCGTATCCGCAGATTATTCAGATAATTGGTAATGCTTGTGCCAACCTCAGATTTAAAAATCCTGCACAGATAACTGGAGCTTAAATTTACGTTTGCAGAAATAGAAGACAGGGTCAGCCTGTACATGTAATTTTCCTCCATATACTCCAGGGTTTTCGCTACATCAGTTTTATAGTGTCCCTCATTAGAGGAAAATTCCCGGAACACACTTCGCGCTTCCTCGTAATTTTCCAACATTTCCTGATAGGGCATATCCGGTGCAAAGGACTGGTACATGGTAAAACGATTGTATAGCTTTTTTACCAGCTGTTCCACCTTAATTTCACTGTCGGACAGCTCCGTCTGGGAAAAAACAACCAGTGCGCTATAATCGTTCAGCACCAGAATATAGGGCTGAAGCACTCCCTGAACCGCATCCAGGATCATATCCCGCAGAAGACTCCCGGAGATGGAAAATGCGTCATTAGATAAATACTTCTCAAAGGTTACATAGCAGACGGCACAGGAAGCTTCCATAAATGCAAGTCTGGTTTTAGCATGCTGTCCCATAAAATCTGAAAGCTTTACATCCTTCTGGAAAAATTCCAGCAGCAGCTTTGATATATCCTCTTCCTGATCCTTTTTTTCGGTTTCCCAATTTCTGGGCACTTTGTCCTTTAATTTTTCTACCGTTTTATTCAGACAGGCAAGAAGGGTATCTGGCTGGATCTTAATTTTCAGCAGATAATCTGCCGCACCAAGCAGCAGTGCACTTCGCACAGAATCAAAATCCTCGTAATTGCTAAGTACCAGAATTTCTCCCGGACAATTCTTTTCCTTTAAAGTCCGAATCAGCTCAAGCCCGTCCATCCCAGGCATTTTCAGGTCTGTGATGATCACATCCGGATGATGCTGTTCGATCAAAGGCAATGCCTCAAGTCCATTTGATGCCGTTCCGCAAATAGAAAAGCCATGCTCCTCCCAGGGCAGGATGGAACGAAGCGCAATTTTTACAATAGGCTCATCATCCACAATCAGTATACTGTACATGTATCGTCCTTTCTGACCAGAGCGTGTTTGAAAAAGGCTCTAGTTGTGTATTTTATGAAAGCGTGTCCGCATAAAGCTCCGGCAGGGTCAGGGTACAAGTAGTTCCTTTTCCCGGCTGGCTGTTAATTTTCAGCCCGTATTTTCGTCCGAAATTCAGCTGGATCCGGTCATTTACATTGGCGACGCCAATCCTTTTCCGCTCCGGGTGAGGTGCCAGAGCGTCAACTGTCACCTCAAAGCCTTTGCCGTCATCAGACAGTTCGATCATTACATCCGCATTTTCCCGCCAGCAGGTAATCTGAATCTCCATCACCGTGCCATTATCTGACGAACCGTGCATCACCGAGTTTTCTGCCAGAGGCTGCAGAATCAGCTTTGGAACCAGGCAGGAGAGCAGCTCATCCTCCTCCACATGGAAAGAATATTCAAAGCTTCCTGCATACCGGATCCTAAGAATGGAAAAATAATTTTCCAGATTTTCCAGTTCCTCCTGAATAGTAATATATTCATTCTTATTGGTAAGGGTATTCTGTAAAAGACTGCTTAGCGCCTGGATTCCGTCGCTTACAATCTGATCCTTATGCATGGCAGCCACAAACCGAAGACTGTTCAGAGTATTGAAAAGGAAATGAGGATTCAGCTGATACTGAAGCATCTGCAGCTCCAGCTCTCTTTTTTTCTTTTCCTGGGACTTTTGCTGGTCCATCAGATGTTCGATGGTATCTGCCATATGATCCATGCTGCCGGAAAGCCGGGAGAGTTCATCCTTATGCTTGTCCTGAATACGCACAGATAATTTTCCTCCGGAAACCTCACGGCAGAATTCCAGCATTCTTTTAATAGGAGACATAATTCCTTGATATACCATGGCTACAATTACGATGCACAGTAAAACCAGAAACACTACCACCACAAGAATATGTTTCAGCATGGCATAAACCTCTGAATTGATATAGTGGTAAGGCATGGTATATACAAACAGCTGATTCAGATTTTTATTAAAAATATAGGTCACCAGCTGATCCTCCCCATCCTCCTGGATGCTAAAGGAACTTGTTTTCTTTGGAAGCCTTTCCTGGATTTTTTTCAGAAGCTCATCGCCAGTTTTCTCCCCCAGGGCTATACTTCGGTTCCAGGAAGAGAGCACCGTTCCATCCAGATTCATATACATAATATTGGAAGAATCTGACAGTCCCACAGGCTCCAGTACTGTCTTGGAAAAGATTTTTTCTTCAATAGAAATCAGAGTGTATCCAATTACCCGGCTTTTGGAATAATGCTCGTAAATCCTTCTTCCAAGAACCAGAATATTTCTGTCACGGTAAGTATGTACATAAGCCCACACATCCTGGTCCTGCTCTTCAAGCTGCGACAGGATCCGGTCCACATCCTCCTGATAGAACCCGTCATAGCCCAGATCATAAAAAATATTTCCATCGGTATCATAGACAGTAATATTTTTTGCCTGGGCAGGATAGATGATTTTATTGCGGATCATGTTTTGAATCTCAAGCATCGCCTGATTCTTCTCCATATCTGTCATGTCTTTTTTTAGAAGACCTTTTTTAATCTCTTCACTAATACAGATGGAACCACACAGATACTGGTATTTCTCAATCTCACTTACCATATTCAGATTGATCATGGACAGGGTCTGGGAAATAGACGCAGAAAGCTTCTCCTGAAGTGCCGCGGAAAATATATGAAAAGAATAGCCGCTGATTCCTACCAATGGTATAATAGAAATCATCAGAAGGGCAATTACAAGTCTTGTTTTGATGCTGAATTTACGAAATCCCTGAAAATGATGTTTTTTTTCCATGGAGGTTCCTCCTGTTGCTGACCACTGACGGGTATCTGTCAAAATATTATTATTTTCATTCATTATACAGGAAAAAAACAGAATAATCTATGTAAAAGCAAAAGATGAAAAAATAATACATATATGCCGCAAGAAAATCCATATCAGATATTATTTACAAGAAAATGCTCCATAACGAGAATCGTTTTATTAATTTACGACAAAAGATTTTCGCAATATAATAGCATCATCAGGCAAACGTAATAAAACAGCCAACCAGAAGGAGGAAACACCATATGAAAAAAAGATTTGCAGCATCCGCAATGATTCTTGCCATGAGCGCAGCTACTGTACTTTCTCCGCTCACAACATTTGCGGAAGCAGAAGAACAGGAGCTGAACATTGCCATTTTCCAGGGTGGATACGGAGATGCTTACTGGAATCAGATGGTAGAGCTTTTTGAAGCAAGCCATGAGGGCGTGAAGGTAAATATGACGATCAGCCCGACTATTGGTGATATTATTCGTCCACAGATCGTAGCCGGAAACGCGCCGGATTTTATCTGTCTCAACGATGGTGGTGAGGACGGCGTAATTCTTTCTTTGATTAAAGAACATGCACTTTTAAATCTGGACGATGTATTTGACGGAGAAAACTATGCTGGAACCGGTACTCTTCGCGATGACATTACAGACGGAATTCTTTCCAGTACAAAGTGTGCACCATACGGAGACGATGAAATTTATCTGGCACCATTTAACAGTGGTCCGCAGGGTCTGATCTACAACAAGACCTTTTTCGATGAGAACAATCTGGAAGTTCCAAAAACATGGGACGAGTTTTTCACACTTGGCGATACCTTAAAAGATATTGACGGACGTGCGCTTTTCACCTATCAGGGAATTTATCCGGGATACATGGAAGAAATGCTCTGGCCGGCAATTGCAAATGAGTGCGGTGAGGAAGCTCTTACCAAGATTGCCAATTATGAGGAAGGTTCCTTCAACAACGAAGGTGTGTTAAAGGCTCTTACCCATATCAAAGAAATTGCAGAGAAAGGTTATCTGTTAGAGGGTACTGTAGGTATGAACCATACAGAGTCCCAGACAGAGATGATGCTTGGAAAAGCTGCATTTATCACGAACGGAACCTGGATGGAAAATGAGATGCAGGATGCTCCAAGAGAAGAAGGCTTTGAGTTTGCAATGGCCCCGATCCCAACTGAGAACGCAGATGATGTGCATTATGTATTCGACAGCTGTGAGCAGTTCTCCATTCCGGCTGCTGCAAAGAATCCGGAGCTTGCAAAAGAATTCCTTCGTTTCCTGTACAGCGATGAATCCGTATCTGCATTTGCAGAGGCTTCCGGTGCCCTCTATGCTACCAAGAGTGCCCGTGAAGTAGCAAAAGATAAGCTGTCTACTGCAATCTATAATATGTACGGAATCTACGAAGAGGCAAATGCTTCTTCCCTGATCATGAGCTTTGCAGCAGTTCCGGCTGACTGCAAGATCAACCCGAAAGATGAGATCTTCAATCCGATCACTTCTGTTATGAACGATGAAATGACAGTAGAAGAGTGGGCACAGAACGTGGAAGCTGCTTTCGCACAGGTTCGTGCTGATATGGAAGCTGCCAACTAAACTTCATATGCCAGCCGGATAAAAACGGTAAAGCATGGAAAGGCTGCTGCACAGTGTATGCGGCAGCCTTTTGTAACCCTGAACAGATAGATTGCCAATCGGTGATGTCATCCACATTTTTCAATATTTAAATTTAAAGAGGTGAGCAAGCGTGGTAAAAAAGCCCAGATTATTTATAGCCCTGTGTACGCTTCCTGCATTGATCTTAACCATTGTTTTTATGATTGTCCCTATGGTAAATGCCATTTATCTGTCTTTTACCAGTTCCACTGCACTTAGCGTAGGCTTTAACAGCAAATTTGTATTTTTGGATAATTACAGGTATATGTTCCAGGATAAGGATTTTCTTCAGGCACTGTTTAATACTCTTAAGCTGATGCTGGTAATCCCGGCTGTGACCATATTTCTAAGTCTTGTATTTGCATTTATCCTTACTCAGGGACAGCTTAAGGAAAAGTCATTTTACCGGACCGTATTCTTTTTCCCAAGTATTGTTTCCATGACTGTAGTTGGTATTGTGTGGTCCTTTGTGTTTAATCCCACAAGAGGAATTCTGAATCATATGCTGGATTTGTTCCATCTTTCCACCTGGAAACACGCATGGCTTGGAGAGGGAAAAACGGCTCTCTGGTGTATCGGTGCAGCCTTGGTTTGGCAGGCCATTGGTTATTACATGGTCATGCATGTGGCTTCCATTGATGGGATTTCCCAGGAGGTTTATGAAGCTGCTTCCATTGACGGTGCAACAGGAGTGCAGAAGTTCTTTAAGATCACCATTCCGTTGCTTCGCAGATCAATTGGAACGACCTATATACTTTCCCTGTCTGGTACTATCAACTTAAGTTTTACCCTGTCCAATGTTATGACAGGTGGTGGACCAAACGGCGCATCCAGTGTCCTGTTGCAGTATATGTACACCCAGGGTATGAGAAATGCCAACTTTGGATATGCCATGGCAATCGCCATGTTTACCCTTGGCCTTGCAATCGTCCTTGCAATGATTTCTAAAAAAATATCATCTGAAAAAGAATAGGAGGGAGACTGATGAAAACTGTAAGAACCTGGTGTATCAGAATCCTGATGATTCTGTTTACCGTTATCTTTTTGTATCCGCTTTTCTGGAACCTGATGTCTGCGTTTAAGACAAATGCAGAATATCTGACAGATCCTTATGCATTGCCCGCAGCTTTGAATCTGGATAATTTTGTGGCAGCATGGCAGAAAGCAAATATTGCCGCTTATTTTGGAAATTCCATATTTGTGACAGTGCTTTCCACTGTATTGCTTCTGCTTTTGGTCATTCCCATCTCTTATGTACTGGCAAGATACCGTTTTGTGGGCAGCAGGCTGATTTCTACGGTCTACATGGCTTGTATTTTTCTGCAGGCTACTTACATTATGATTCCTTTGTTTCTGGAATTACAGGCTGTGAACGGATTAAATAACCTGCCGGTATTATGTCTTGTTTATGCAGTTATGCAGTTTCCTTTCTGTATTTTTACCTTACAGGGATTTATGTCTGCGGTACCAAGGGATTATGAGGAGTCTGCAAGAATTGACGGTGCTACTAATATCCAGCTGTTATTAAGAGTTATGGTGCCTCTTGCAAAACCCGGGATTGCGACCATTACGATGTTAAGTGCCATGGGCTTCTGGAATGAATATCCACTGGCACTTGTTCTTCTTACGGAAGATGCAAAGAAAACCCTTCCCATCGGTATGGCAAACTTGTTTGAGGTGCAGAAATATGCTACAGACTGGGGTGCCCTGTTTGCCGGACTTGTAATCGTTATGATCCCAACAATTATTATCTATCTCATTGGACAGAGATATCTGCTTCAGGGAATCGGTGCAGGCGGGTTGAAAGGATGAAAAAAGGAGAAATCATATGCCAACTGATCAGGAATTAATAAAAATAGTTCCCTCCTGCCGCCAGATTGCCTATCAGGCAACAGAGTTTTATGCGTTTTTTCATTTTGGAATGAATACGTATACCAATCGGGAATGGGGAGATGGAACGGAAAATCTGCAAATTTTTAATCCTACAGAGTTTGACGCAGACCAGTGGGTGACTGCAGCACAAAATGCCGGCATGAAAGGCGTAATTCTTACCTGTAAGCACCATGACGGCTTCTGTCTGTGGCCTACCAGATATACCAGTCACAGCGTTGCAGCAAGCCCGTGGAAAAATGGCAGGGGAGATGTGGTCCGGGAAGTGTCCGAAGCATGCCGCCGCCATGGACTGAAATTTGGAATTTATCTTTCTCCATGGGATCGAAACCAGCCTTGCTATGGAAGTGGAAAAGAATATGATGATTACTATCTGGCACAGCTGACTGAGCTTCTCACCGGCTATGGGGATATTTTCAGTGTCTGGCTGGATGGTGCATGTGGGGAAGGACCTAATGGGAAAAAACAGGTCTACGACTGGAATCGCTATTACGAATGTGTTCGAAAATATCAGCCAGACGCATGTATCTGTGTGTGCGGGCCAGATATCCGATGGTGTGGAAATGAAGCTGGCGATGTAAGAAAATCTGAGTGGAGTGTTGTTCCTGCGCGTACAGCACTTGCAGAGAGTGTACAGGAAAGAAGCCAGCAGACCGATGATGAGGAATTCAGAATGCGCCGGATTACCAGTGATATGGAAGATCTTGGAAGCAGAAAAGCGCTTGAAGGTGAAACGGATCTGATCTGGTATCCGGCAGAAGTAAATACTTCTATAAGACCTGGATGGTTTTATCATCCAGAAGAAGATGATCAGGTGAAAAGTCTGGAAGAGCTGGTTCATATCTATATTGGGGCTGTTGGAGGAAATGCAACCTTTTTGTTAAACATTCCACCTATGCCAAACGGACTTCTTCATAAAAATGATGTTAAACGTCTGGAAGAATTTGGAAGCTGGAAAAAGAAATCTTTTGCTCATAATTTAATGAGTACAGCACATGTTTTTTCGGAAAATGAAGATCCGGCGCATCCGGCTTCCAATTTGACAAAGGATACTTTAGAAGCATGGTATCAGCCTGAAAGCAGTGAGCTGCCAGTAGAGATAACGATTTGCCTGGACGACTCATACAATTTGGGGTATCTGGTATTAAAAGAGGCTGTCTGCTATAGCCAGAGAGTAGAAAAATATGAGGTATTTGTTAAAGAAGGGGAAATATGGAACAGTATTTACACAGGAACGGTAATTGGCTATCAGAAGATCATTCCTGTTAAGGGGAAAAAAGCCAGGGAAATGAAAATTGTTTTACATGATTTCCGTGTACTTCCGCTTCTAACGTTTATTGGGATTTATCCGGAAAATACCTGAGCGGTTAAGTATTGTTTTATATTATTTCATAAATTAAATAAATAATTATTTATAAAAATACCCTTTAGGAGTAGAAATCATCCTAAAGGGTATTTTCCTCTTAAGCGATATACAGGGGAGGTGGTGGTAGTTTCTACCTTAAGAGGGAAGCATGTGGCAAGTACAACGCCATATGGTTTTCGAGTACATAATACGCTTGACGTAGAAATAAGTAAAAACTATAATTGATATAACTGAAATAAACATATGATATGCCAAAAGAAAAGGAAAAATATTATGGATGTTAACTTCGAGTATTATAAGATTTTTTATTATGTGGCAAAATACCACAATTTTACCAAGGCGGCTCAGGCGTTAAACAACAGCCAGCCTAATATTACCCGGGCCATGAATTGTCTGGAACAACAGCTGAATACCACTTTATTTATCCGTACCAACCGCGGCGTACAGCTCACTCCGGAAGGAGAACGGCTTTATAATCATGTGCTAAGTGCAATGGAGCAGTTTCAGGCAGCAGAAGAGGAGCTGGCAGACAGCTCCGGATTATCTCACGGAAGTGTAGCCATCGGTGCCAGTGAAACTGCCCTCAATATTTTCCTGCTGGATAAATTAAAAAGTTTTCACATGACTTATCCGGGAATCCGGCTGAAGCTTTACAACCATTCCACACCGGAAGCCATTGAAGCTGTTAAAAGCGGAAAGATTGATTTTGCAGTAGTTTCCACTCCGGCAGAGGTGGATTCCCCATTGAAACAGATCATGCTCATGCCGTTTCAGGAGATTCTGGTTGGAGGCACTACTTTTACTGCCCTTGGCAGCCAGGAACTTTCCCTTCGGGAGGTAAAGAACTATCCGATGATTTCTCTTGGGCGGGAAACTATGACCTATAAATTTTACAACAGCGTATTTTTGTCCCATGGCCTGGATCTTTCCCCGGATACGGAAGCTGCCACTGCGGATCAGATCCTGCCTCTGGTAAAATGCGAGCTCGGGCTTGCCTTTTTGCCCCAGCCAATGGCTGCACCTTCCCTTTTGAAAAAAGAGATCGTACAGATTCCATTAAAAGATGAAATTCCGGAACGCCAGATCTGCCTGGTGTATGACAGCCAGCATCCTATGGGAGCTGCGGCAAGGGAACTAAAAAATACAATTGTATCCGGGCGGGGTTAAACCAAGTGTATGGAAAAAATTTTAGAATGCATTTTAATAATGCAAAAGATCCGGAAGTTGGCCCTATTACAGGCTGGCCGCCTCACAAAAACGTAGAAGAAAGTAAAAACGTAATAACCTATGATATTAATTCGGAGAAGCTGACAGAAGAGCAAAAAGAAGTTCCAAGGATATGGAACGATCTGAGTACAAATGAGTAGGAAACAGTAATGTCAATGCTGCGTGGACTTCGGAAGAAGGAGAACAGTTCGAGTATATGTATCGGCTGTTCTTTTTTTAATTTTTAAGTGTTAAAGCGGTGAGGTTTTTCTTGTGTAAAGTGGAGCAATGGAGTATAATAAAATAGGTTTTTTGCAGAATTTTAAAAGCTATAATAAGAAAATCGGCAAAACAGACGAAAGTCTGTGACGCAAAGCTATAGGGCCTGTAAAATGGCAGCCAGTTGCATGAACTGAGGTGCACTGTCTGTGAGACAGTGTTTTTTTACGGTGTTATTTCATAGACGTAACAATAATAATTTTATGGCAGGGAATCAGATATGAAAAATACGAGAAGGATAGTTAGGATAGACAGAAAATGAAAGGAAAAAAAGTGATTGCAGGCATTCTGCTTGCGGGAATTTTAGCAGTCACCCTGGCAGGGTGTAAAAACAAAGATAACACGAAAGAAGAAACTGAAAAGCCTGTTATTACCCTCGGAAGCGATAACTATCCACCATACAATTATCTGAATGAGGATGGTGTACCGACGGGTATAGATGTAGAACTGGCTACAGAAGCTTTCAAAAGAATGGGATATCAGGTGGAGGTTGTCCAGATCAACTGGGAGAAGAAAAAAGAACTGGTAGAGAGCGGAGAGATTGACTGTATCATGGGCTGCTTTTCTATGGAAGGACGTCTTGACGATTACCGCTGGGCAGGACCGTACATAGCAAGCCGTCAGGTGGTCGCTGTAAATGAGAACAGCGATATCTACAGCCTGAATGACCTGGAGGGAAAGAACCTTGCTGTCCAGTCCACAACCAAACCGGAAGGCATCTTTCTGAACCGGACAGATGAAAGAATCCCAAAGCTGGGCAATCTGATCAGCCTAGGACACAGGGAACTGATCTATACATTTCTGGGAAAAGGCTATGTAGATGCAGTCGCCGCACATGAGGAATCGATTGTTCAGTATATGAAGGATTATGATGCAAGCTTCTGTATCCTGGAAGAACCTTTGATGATCACTGGAATAGGTGTCGCTTTTGCAAAAGATGATGACAGAGGAATCTGTGAGCAGATGAGCCAGACTCTGGAAGAAATGCGTCAGGATGGCACATCCCTGAAAATTATTGGAAAATATCTGGATGATCCCCAGAAATATCTGGAGGTGGATGATCTTGGATATTAAGAGAAAGAAAAAAGAAAAACGAATCCAGCTGCTCGGTGGTATGATTGGAATCTGTGTGGCAGTAGTCTCTCTGTTTTATTTCTTTCATGCGGAGAAAACGGAAGCAGAGAAAAGAATGGTAGAGATTGTAAATTATGTCAAAGTGCAGTGTTCCACCTACACCCATTATAATGAATCTTCGGAATCCAAAAGCCTCCTCCGTGCTATTGAAAGTGCCAGACAGATGAGTACAAATATTAAAACGGAAAAAGAAAACGGCGGTCATCTAAGCCGGGAGTTCCTGAAAGAAAACCTGCAGACTCTCTGGGTGGATGGTATCATTGTACTGGATACAGAGGGAAAGACGGACTGCGAATACAGTACGGATGAGTCTCTGACTGATGAGATTACGGAGTATCTGCAAAAAGACATTATTATGGATTTTACCGGATATGAAGAAAGATCTTATTCAGAACGGTTTGCCAGGGAAGACGGATCCTATATTGATATTGCAGCCTGTGCCAGAAAAGATGCACCGGGTATTGTGGCAATCTACTATTACACACCTCCTGAATTTTCCAGAAACTATACACTGACGATACAGGGACTTTTAAATGGTTATAGTATCCAGAAAGATGGAACGATTATTGTCGCAGACGAGGGGATTGTTGTTGCCAGCAATGATGAGAGCCTGCTGGGGCAGAATACGGCTGACAACGAAGTTATTCAGGCAATGAAGAGACATACAGATAGTCAGCACATTTACCATTTGAAGAATGAAGGAATCGGATGTTACGGAATTATGCTGAAGCAGAGGGATTATTATATCTATGCGTATCTTCCGGATACAGAAGTGTTCCATAACCTTCCACTAAGTGTGATAAGCGTTATTTTTCTTTATTTTCTGATGTTTAGTATATTCTGGTTCTGGACATACAGAACCAATCTGGCACACCGAAAACAGGAACAGGAAAAAGATGAAAAATATAAAGAAGAACTTCTGATAGCAGCAAAAAAGGCAGAAGCAGCCAATGAGGCAAAAACAGAGTTTCTACAGCGAATGAGCCATGATATCCGGACTCCGATCAATGGAATCTGCGGCATGGTACATATGGCAGACTATTATGCAGATGATATGGAAAAGCAGACGGAATACAGAACAAAGGTGAAAGAAGCATCTAACCTGCTGCTGGAACTGGTAAATGAAATTCTGGATATGAGTAAGCTGGAGTCAGGCGAAATCGTTCTGGAAGAGATTCCATTTAATCTGAGCAGTATTTCAAGGGAAGTACTTGCTGTAATCGAGCAGATGGCTGCAGAACAGAATATCAGGATCGTGTGGGAGAAAAAAGAAATCACACACCGGGATTTTATTGGAAGTCCGGGGTATGTGAAACGGGTGATGATGAATATCCTGTCCAATGCGGTGAAATATAACAGAGAAAACGGACATATCTATATCAGCTGCATGGAAATCCCAGCCGGACAGCCAGGAATGACCACAATGGAATTTGTCTGCCGGGATACCGGAATCGGAATGACTGAGGAGTTCCAAAAACATATTTTTGAACCATTTGCACAGGAACACACAGGAAGCCGCACAAAATTTGCCGGAACAGGACTTGGGATGCCGATTGCAAAGAATCTGGTCGAGAAAATGGGCGGAGCCATTACCTTTGAAAGTGAAGAAGGAACAGGAACTACATTTGTGATCCGGGTTCCGTTCAAAATAGATATGAATGCGGATAAACGTGAAAAACAGAAGGATGTATCAGAAAAATCTATAAAGGGGCTGCATATTCTTCTGGCAGAAGATAATGAGCTGAACATGGAAATTGCAGAATT
Source organism: Ruminococcus sp. Marseille-P328 (assembly GCF_964249465.1). Taxonomy (NCBI): domain Bacteria; kingdom Bacillati; phylum Bacillota; class Clostridia; order Eubacteriales; family Oscillospiraceae; genus Ruminococcus; species Ruminococcus sp. Marseille-P328. The sequence goes on from NZ_CAXUBQ010000005.1 coordinate 116,548, forward strand.
TATGCTCCAGAATGAAGGTGCTGAGGTGACGAAAGCATGGAATGGACAGGAAGCTGTTGAGCTATTCAGAAAAAGTAAACCTGGTGAATTTGATGTCATTCTTATGGACATTATGATGCCAGTTATGAATGGTTATGAAGCTACAAAGAAAATCCGTTCTCTGGACAGAGAGGATGCAAAGATGATTCCGATCATTGCAATGACAGCAAATGCATTCACGGAGGACAGACTGAGAGCTAAAGAAGCAGGAATGGATGAACATATAGCAAAGCCTGTTGATGGAAAATTATTAATAAATATAATTTATAAACTAATGAAACACAGTTTCAGGGGGAGTCATAATGAAAAAGAAAAAACGGAGTAAGTTACTTGCTGTACTTCTGGTGATGGCGACAGGCACATCACTTTTGTCAGGCTGCGGCAGAAAAATTGCAGAAAAAGAAGATGCAGAAACCATCACAGTGTATTTATGGAGCACCAGCCTGTATGATAAATATGCACCATACATCCAGGAACAGCTTCCGGATATCAATGTTGAATTTGTAGTCGGCAATAATGATCTGGATTTTTATAAATTTCTTGATGAAAACGGTGGATTGCCGGATATTATTACCTGCTGCCGGTTTTCCCTGCATGACGCAAGTCCGCTGAATGACAGTCTGATGGATCTTTCCACAACCAATGAGGCAGGTGCTGTCTATGATACCTACCTCAGCAGTTTTATGAACGAGGATGGCAGCGTAAACTGGCTTCCCGTGTGTGCAGATGCCCACGGTTTTGTAGTGAACAAGGACCTTTTTGAAAAGTATGAAATTCCGCTGCCAACCGATTATGAAAGCTTTGTCTCTGCCTGCCAGGCATTTGACGAGGTGGGAATCCGTGGCTTTACTGCAGACTATTATTACGATTATACCTGTATGGAAACACTGCAGGGTCTGTCTGCATCAGAATTGTCTTCTGTAGACGGACGCAAGTGGCGCACCACCTACAGTGACCCGGATAATACAAAGAGAGAAGGTCTGGATGATACCGTCTGGCCGGAGGCTTTTGAACGCATGGAACAGTTTATCCAGGATACCGGGCTGAACCAGGACGATCTGGATATGAATTATGATGATATAATTGAGATGTACCAAAGTGGTAAGCTTGCCATGTACTTCAGCAGCTCAGCTGGTGTAAAAATGTTACAGGATCAGGGCATTAACACAACATTTTTGCCATTCTTTCAGGAGAATGGCGAAAAGTGGCTGATGACGACCCCATATTTTCAGGTGGCATTAAACCGTGACCTGACACAGGACGAGACGCGCCGGAAGAAAGCAATGAAGGTACTGAATACAATGCTTTCAGAGGATGCACAGAACCGGATCATTAGTGATGGACAGGATCTGTTAAGCTACAGCCAGGATGTGGATCTTAAGCTTACGGAATATCTGAAGGATGTGAAACCTGTGATCGAGGAAAACCACATGTATATCCGCATTGCGTCAAATGACTTTTTCTCCGTTTCCAAGGATGTGGTTTCGAAGATGATTTCAGGAGAATACGATGCAGAGCAGGCCTATCAGTCATTTAATTCCCAGCTTCTTGCGGAAGAATCTGCTTCAGAGAATATCGTGCTGGATTCACAGAAATCCTATTCCAACCGTTTTCATAGCAGTGGGGGAAATGCGGCTTATTCGGTTATGGCAAACACTCTGCGTGGTATTTATGGGACGGATGTGCTAATCGCAACCGGAAACAGCTTTACGGGAAACGTGCTGAAAGCTGGATATACAGAAAAAATGGCAAGAGACATGATCATGCCAAACAGTCTTTCGGCATATAGCTGCAGGATAAGCGGGGCAGAACTGACAGAACTGGTCAGAAACTTTGTAGAAGGCTATCAGGGAGGTTTCATTCCCTTTAACCGTGGTTCTCTGCCTGTGGTCAGCGGCATTTCCGTGGAAGTCAAAGAAACGGATGATGGCTATACATTGAGTAAAGTTACAAAAGACGGAAAAAAAGTTCAGGACAAGGATACATTCACGGTAACCTGCCTTGCGATACCAAAACACATGGAAGCCTATCCCACAGATGAGAATATTGCGTTTGAGGGAGAAGACACCTTTGTGAAAGATACCTGGACAGGATATATTTCAGATGGTGATGCCATTCTTGCAGAACCTGAAGACTACGTGACTCTGAGGTGAGAAGAATGGATATTAAGAAGCATAACAAAGGCAGAGAAAAGACTGTTAGGAGAAAACGATTCCGGATCGCTGTCTTTACAGCTGTTTTACTGGGAATTGTTCTGATGGTTTTCCGATATTTTGACTTTGTGTCGAAAACTATTTATGAGGAAAGTGTTTCCCATCTGACGGAGGTTTTTCATCAGTCTGATAATATGTTAAGGGAATTGACAGATAAGAACCTGACTTATCTCCATATTTGGGGTGAGAATCTGCAGAATACCTCAAGCGAAGATGAAATCCGTAATTATATAAAGAATGCGCAGGAAGATGCCGGATTTTTGGATTTCTTTTTTCTGTCAGCCGACGGGAACTATAAGATGGTGACAGGGGAAACCGGGTACCTTGGATTACAGGAAAATATTGAAGAGGACATCCGGCAGGGAAATGATGTGATATCAAATGCAGCAGTTCCGGGAAAATCCCAGTTGCTTGTTTTTGCCACTCCCAAGGCTCATGGAAACTATCAGGGATTTGAATATGATGCCATCGCCATTGCTTATGAAAACTCTAATATCGTAGATGTACTGGATATTTCTGCTTTCAATGGAAATGCACAGAGTTTTATTGTTCATCCGGATGGCCGTGTTGTGATCGATCATTCTTCTGAGTTATGGGGGAATGTATATAATTTCTTCGGTGTTCTGAGAGAGCATTCTGATATGTCTGAAAAAGAGGTCAATGAGCTTTCGGAGAAGTTTAAAGCAGGACATACTGGTGCGATGCTGGTAAATCTGGATGGAAGGAACTATTATCTGGTCTATGAAAAATCAGATATTCAGGACTGGGTATTTCTGGGACTTGTACAGGCAGATATTGTCAATGCCAGTATGAACAGCCTGCAGAGCAGTACAATGCTTCTTGTTGGTGCGGTCGTGTTCTGTATTGCTGCTTTTCTTATCAGTCTTATTATTCAAAAAAGCAGGACAAATCTCAGAAGAAAGGATACGGAGATCCGGTACCGGGATGAGCTGTTTCAAAAGCTTTCAATGAACGTGGATGATGTCTTTCTGATGCTGGATGCAAAAACATATCAGGCAGATTACGTCAGCCCAAATGCGGAAAATCTGCTGGGTATTACGGTAGAACAGATTCGTAGAGATATTCGTGTTCTGGGAAAATTGCATCCGGCGGAACATGAAGATCCGGAGAAAAATTATCTGGAAGAAATCAAGGTTCATGAACAGCGAGAATGGGATTTTGAATATGTTCATCAGAAAACAGGGGAAAAACGCTGGTTCCATAATATTGCAATGGGTAGTGAGGTAAATGGAAAAAAGAAATACATCCTGGTTCTGTCGGACCGTACCTCGGACTGGAAAATGAACCAGGCACTTTCTGAGGCAGTCCGTGCGGCGGAGACAGCAAACAGGGCCAAGAGTACCTTCCTTTCCAACATGTCTCACGATATCCGGACACCAATGAATGCGATCATCGGCTTTACCACACTGGCTGTAAGCAATATTGATGATAAAAACAAGGTTCGGGATTATCTGGGAAAGATCCTTTCCTCCAGTAACCATCTGCTTTCCCTGATCAATGATATCCTGGATATGAGCCGGATTGAGAGCGGAAAGATCCATCTGGAAGAAACGGAGGTCAGTCTGTCGGATGTGCTTCATGATCTGAAGACGATCATCAGCGGGCAGATCCATGCGAAACAGCTGGAGCTTTATATGGATGCCATGGATGTGACAAATGAGGATGTCTATTGTGATAAGACACGACTGAATCAGGTGCTGCTGAATCTTTTGTCCAATGCGATCAAGTTTACTCCTGCTGGCGGAACCGTTTCTGTCCGGCTGAAACAGTATCCGGGTCTCCAAAGAGGCAGTGAACTGTACGAGATCCGGGTGAAGGATAACGGAATCGGTATGAGTCAGGAATTTGTACAGAAGATCTTTTCTCCTTTTGAGAGGGAGCGGACTTCCACTGTAAGCAGGACTCAGGGTACAGGACTTGGTATGGCCATCACCAAGAATATTGTGGATATGATGGGCGGCACCATTGAGGTCCGGACAGAGCAGGGGAAAGGTACCGAATTTATCGTCCGACTGCCATTCCGGACTCAGCCTGAGCACCAACGTATAGAGAAGATCATAGAGCTGGAAGGTCTTAAGGCTCTGGTTGTAGATGACGATTTTAATACCTGTGACAGCGTGACAAAAATACTTGTGAGGGTTGGAATGCGTTCGGAATGGACACTTTCCGGTAAGGAGGCTGTTCTGCGTGCACGACAGTCTATGGAGCTTGGGGATGCCTTCCATGCTTATATCATCGACTGGCGACTGCCGGATATGAATGGTATTGAGGTCACCAGACAGATCCGCAGTCTTGGTGACGATACACCGATCATTATTCTGACTGCTTATGACTGGTCAGACATCGAAGTGGAAGCCAGGGCTGCAGGAGTAACTGCATTCTGTGCGAAACCTCTGTTTATGTCCGATATCAGAGATACCCTGATGACTGCCATTGGCCAGAATCAGGCTGAGCAGGAGAAGCCTGTTCTTCCGGCGGCATGCTCAGATTTCAGAGGCAGATGTATACTGCTTGTGGAAGACAATGAGCTGAACAGTGAAATTGCGGTGGAGATCCTTAATGAATATGGCTTCCTGGTGGATACTGCAGAAAATGGGGCAGAGGCAGTAGAGAAGGTCAAGAGGTCGAAACCGGGCGGTTATGATTTGGTGCTGATGGATGTGCAGATGCCGGTAATGAACGGATATGAGGCCACGAAGCAGATCCGTGCCCTTAGGGATCCGGCACTGGCAGGAATCACCATCCTTGCCATGACGGCCAATGCTTTTGACGAGGACAGAAAGAAAGCGTTGGAATGCGGTATGAATGGATTCTTATCCAAGCCAATCGTTATAGAGGAATTGATCAGTACATTACAAAATAATCTGACAGATTAGTAATAAAAACCTGCTAAGAAGTTCGGTTAACAACTTTTTAGCAGGTTTTCAAATTATTTTTAAGCGTTAAAGCGGTGAGGTTTTTCTTGTGTAAAGTGGAGCAAGGGAGTATAATAAAATCAGTTTTTTTGTATAATTTTAAATGCTCTAATATGGAAATCGGCAAAACAGATGAAAGTCTGCGACGCAAAGCTACAGGGCCTGTAAAATGGCAGCCAGTTGCATGAAATGAGATGCGCTGCCTGTTTGGCAGCGTTTTTATCACCCGGGGCATTGCAGAGATGATGGAAATTACACAGCAGCAGTACACAGCAACAGGGATGAATGCACATATTGCAAAACCGATTGATATAAAAACAATACTTGCTGTTTTTGACCTGGTGTTTGGAACATCATAAAACACAAACGGATGAAGGAAATAAAAAATATGGATAAAAGTAGAAAAAAATCAGCCGTACTATTTGCATGTATATTTGTGGTCCTGGGAATGTGGATGATGTTATCGGTACACTGCCAGGCTGCTGAAACGAATAATGATGAAAAACAGCCACAGACCATCCGTGTCGGCTCATTTGAGGATACCTTTAATTATGTCGATAAAAACGGTGTCAGACGAGGTTATGGCTACGAGCTCATGCAGGCTCTGGCAGGTTATACCGGATGGAAATTTGAGTATGTGAAATGTGACTGGTCCAACTGTTTTGATAAGCTTGAAAATGGTGAGATTGATATCATGGGCGATATTTCTTACACCGATGAACGTGCACAGAAGATGCTTTTCCCGGATGAACCCATGGGTGAGGAAAAATATATCCTTTATGCTGATTTATCGGATACGGATATTGGGACGTCTGATTTCAAGTCTATGGATGGGAAACGTGTAGGTGTGCTCATGGGGACTGAGCCTGAAATCATGCTGACAGAATGGGAAAATAAGAATGGCATACATACAAAACATGTAAATGTGAATAGTGATGATGATGTCGAAAAGAAATTAGCGAATCATGAAATCGATTGTTTTGTATCTCTGGAGGAATCCATCTGGTCTGAACAGGGAATATCATCCGTTACCACGATTGGTAAATCCGGCATATATTTTGTAATAAATAAAGAGCGCAGCGATATCAAGACAGAGTTGGACTGGGCTATGCGTCAGCTGGATCAGGATAGTCCTTTTTTCAAGGCGGATCTGTATAAAAAGTATTTTACGCTTGATTATTGTCAAAGTCTTACAGGCGGAGAAAAGTCCTGGTTGGAAGAACATGATGGGATCCGGATCGGATTTCTGAGTAATGATGCGGCAGTATTTTCCCTGGACGAAGAGACTGGAAAATTTACCGGTATGCTGGCAGAATATTTCTCTTATGCCAAAGACTGTCTGGGAAATCAGATACTGGAATTTAATATACAGGAATATGATGAATATGATGAAATGCTTCAGGCTTTACAAGAACGAGAGATTGACATGATTTTTTATGCTGGCAGGAATCCATATTTTGCAGAAAAAAACGGATATACACTTACAAACACAGCCTGGACCTACAGCCTGATGGCGGTAACAGATGAGGAAAAATTTGATGAGAATAAGGTGTATACTGTAGCTGTGCCCAGGGAAAAATATGCCTTAAAACAGCATATTGCATTCAGTTATCCCCAATGGAAGCTTATAGATTGTGATTCGCTTGACGATGCAGCAGATATGGTCATTCATGAAAAAGCAGACTGTTTCCTCATGGGCGCAAGTCAGGCACTAATATATGATAACAGTCAAAATTTCAAGAGTATTCCACTTACAAAAACAATGGAGGCATGCTTTGCAGTTAGAAGTGGAGAGGGAACCCTCTTATCAATATTGAATAAAACCTTAAAGGCTATGCCGTCTGACATGCTTACAAGTGCACTTGCTATTTATGACAGTACAGCAGATAAGGTAACATTTTTGGATTTTGTAAAAGACAATATGCTTGCTTTTTTTGCTACGGCAGGATTTTTTGTACTCACTATCATTAGTATTATCCTCGTACTTTTACGGAAGGCAAGGAAAGCAGAAGCTGTCGCAAAGCTTGCTGCAAATGATACACAAAAGCTTAATGACAAGTTGGAAATCGCTCTGAAAAAAGCAGAAGAAGCTAATCTGGCAAAGACTCGTTTCCTTAACAATATGTCACATGACATCCGTACTCCTATGAATGCAATTCTGGGCTATGCACAGCTTATGGAGAATGAACTGAAAGGAAAGGATTTGCCTGAAACTTCAGAACATTTAAAAAAACTTCAGCAGTCAGGAAACCTTCTTCTGTCAATCATAAATAATGTACTTGATATGGCTCGGATTGAGAGCGGAAGGATGGAAATTGATGAGAACTATGGACGGATTGAGGATATCCGGCAGACTCTGTTTGAAATATTTGAGGATGAAGCAAAGAAAAAGAATCTTGCTCTTCATTACACAATAAATGTAGAACATGAAAATATACTGACAGATACTACCAAGGTAAAAGAAATATTTGTCAACATCCTGAGTAATGCCATAAAATATACTCCAGCCGGTGGTTCTGTTATGGTAGATATAGATGAATTACCCTGCGAGGAGCCTGGGTACATGATTGTAAGGACCAGGGTGAGCGATACCGGAATTGGTATGAGCCAGGATTATCTGTCAAAAATTTTCGAAGCATTCACTCGTGAACGAAACACCACGAAGAGCAAAATCACAGGAAGCGGACTTGGAATGTCAATCGTAAAGAAATATGTTGATCTGCTCGGTGGAACAATCGATGTGGAGAGTGAGCTTGGAAAGGGCAGCACTTTTACTGTAACACTGAAACACAGGATAGCGGATGAAAGCTATTATGTAAAAAAACATGCTGAAAATCCAGAATCCTGCAGTGAAATACTTGAGGGAAGGAATATCCTTTTGGCAGAGGACAATGATCTGAATGCAGAGATTGCAGAAGCAATACTTGAGCGTGCAGGTCTTAAAACAGAACGTGTGGAGGATGGTATCCAGTGTGTAAACAGGATAATGCAAATGCCGGTTGGAACATATGATGTGATCCTCATGGATATCCAGATGCCTAAAATGGACGGTTATAAGGCAACACAGGAAATCAGAAATTTACCAGATAAGGACAAGGCGTGTATACCAATCATTGCAATGACAGCAAATGCATTTGAGGAAGATAAGCGGGAGGCTATTGCAGCCGGAATGAATGAACATATAGCAAAGCCAGTCCAGGCTGATAAGCTGCTGTCAATATTATCAGAAGTAATAAGGCAGCAGGAAAAATATTAATTGCATGTTATACTAATGGAGTGCCACTCTGGAAAATTGCATAGGACTTTTTTCTTTAAAGAGCGCTTTAACAATTTAATCTTTGAAAGTACCACGATATAAGAATGGGGAGGATTCCCTCCCCAAAAATATTTTTTCAGAACTTACATAAGTTCCTTTCAGATGCCATGATATGACCGGTATTCCAGGTACATTTCAATCATATTTTTTCTTACTGGAAGGTCTGTTTGTTTGAGAATTTCGCTGATTCCAGTAGCAGAATATCCATTTTTCCATAATAATTCAGCCGCACACTCAATCAGGAGTTGTCTGGATTCTTCACCTTTTTTCATTTCGCATTTCCTCGTTCAGTCTGGAAAACAGATGTGTAAGTGCAAACATATGATTACTTCCTATTAGGAACACTGTAAATACAAGGCTTTTCGGAGCCTACAAATCAGAAAAAATAATATTTGATCTATCACATTACGCAAAAAGCCGTCCGGCATGAAAAACGGGCGGCTTTTTTGCGTGGATAGACGGAAAGGAGGCACAAAAATAACTACAAAATTTTAGCGTTCAAATTTGTGCAACTTTAACGAAAAGGAGGATCGTAAATGGCCGATGAAAAACTGAACACAGGCCCTGCGGAGAATACTTCCCCGGAGGCCGCCGGGCCTATCACCACACCTGAACAGGCCGCAGCGTCTGAGCCCCGGCAGGAACATACCGGGCCTACCATACCTGAGCCCGGCGATGTGGTTGTGTCCTTTGACAAAATCAATGAGCTTATGGCGGAAAAGAGGCAGAACGCCCGCGCCGAAGTCGAAAAGGCGGAAACCCCCGAAACGCCAGAGGCGGCAGCCCCCGGAGGAACACCGCAGCCCGCCAATACGGAGGAACCGAAAAAGCCGCGCCGTGGCCGTCCGCCGAAAGCGGAAAAGGCCGCGACTGAAAATCAGAAAGCGGAGAAATCGGCCGGGGCACGCAAGGGCCGCCCACCCAAGGCGTATAAGGCGGCTCCTGACAAGCCCAAGCCGTCCAAACGAGACAAAGTGTCCCGAAGTGACGGAAAGGCCCCGGATGCCAAGGAGCCCATTAAGCCCGCACAGGATATGGCACTGAAGGAAACTGCTGCTGTGGAACAGACGGCTCCCGAGCCGACTACACCGCCCCGCCCGATTGAGGAAGGCAAGCTGGTTTATCTGAAACTTTCCGAGGTTCATCCGTTTCACACATTCCGTCCGCACCCCTTTAAGGTACGGGACGATGCGAAGATGCAGGAAATCGTTGCTTCTATCCGCGTAAACGGTGTAATGGTTCCCGGTCTTGCCCGCCCGGAGAAAGACGGAAACGGCTACGAAATTGTAGCGGGCCATCGCCGTACCCACGGCAGTGAGTTGGCTGGACTGGAGGAAATGCCCTTTATCGTCCGTGAAATGACCGACCACGAAGCGGTACAGGCCATGAAGGACAGCAACAAGCAGCGTGACGGGATGCTCCCCAGCGAATTGGCCGCGCTGCTGGAACTCGAGGTTGAGGACATCAAGCATCAGGGCGGGCGGCTGAAAGGTGTTGCGGAAGGCGATGTCGGGAAACGCTCGGTTGAGATTGTAGGCGAGGCGCATGAAATGAACTATAAAAAGGTCATGCGCTACTTGCGGCTCAACTCCCTTGTGCCGGAGCTTCTGGACAAGGTAGACGATAAAAAGATGGGCTTCATGCCTGCCGTGGAGCTGTCCTACATCAAACCGAAAAATCAGAGGCTTATCGCTGTTTCCATTGACGGGGAGCAGGCTTCGCCCTCGCTGGCCCAGGCTAAACGGCTCCGGGAGCTGGATAAGGAAGGCAAGCTTAACGGCGATGTCATTGACGGTATCTTATCAGAACAGAAAAAGGAGGATCGAGGTGTGATTATTTCTACTGCGGAACTGGAAAAGTATTTTGGCAAGGAGGTCACTCCCGCCAAAATGAAAGAACAGATTATGTCCTTGCTGGATGACTGGAAAGAAAAACAGCCGCCGGAGCTGGCAAAAGCCCCGAAAAAGCAGGAACTTGACAAGTAACAACTTCGAGACACTTTGTCCCGAGGGCCCCGCCCTCGCGCAGAGGCTCTGGTGGTATATATCCCCCGTCGCCGCCTGTTTTTTAGTACAGCCGGGAGTGGGCCGTCAAGGGTGCAGCGCACCGCCGTTTTCGGCGGCTCGCCCTTGACGGTCTGCCCCGGCTGTGCTATTTCCCCGGTAAGCGGCGGGGGTATATCCTCCAGAGCCGCCCCCTTTCCCAAGACTGGGAAAGGGCGTGGGGTTTGGGTTGAACTTTCTTATTAAAATATCGGAGGTATGAACGATGAAACGACCCCTTGCTTATATCACCGCTGCATGGCTCGGCGGCGATAGCGAAAACGCAGAACTGGCGGCGCAGTATTGCCGCACCGTGTATGAGGCAGGCTTTTCTCCTATTTGCCCGCCCCTGTACTTGCCCCTGTTTCTCAATGATGCTGTTCCCGAGGAGCATAAAAGCGGCATCGACATGAGCCGTGACCTGCTCCGCCGTTCTCATGTGCTGGTTGTCTGCGGGCACAGTATGACCGAAGCCATGAAAAATGATATTGCCGTGGCCCAGCGGCTGGGAATTACGGCAACAACCCTTGAGGGCATCCTGACCGTCAAGGGACAGGGCCGCCGCTGATGGCAACCCTGTTTGAAGCCTACGTTACCAACGCCGGAAAGTACAGCGAGGGCCAGCTTGTGGGTGAAACACTGAAATTTCCCACAACCGCCCAGGAGGTGGAGGCTCTCTTGAAACGGATCGGCGTGGATGGAGTCCGCTATCAGGAAATTTTTATTACCTCTTTCGATGGGGATGTGCTGGGGCTCTATGACCATTTGAGCGAGTATGAAAATCTGGACGAGCTTAATCATCTGGCCTGCCTGCTTTCCGAGCTTACCCCATCGGAGCTGGAAACACTGGAGGCCGTCCTCGACAGCGGCGATCACTGTTCTTCGGTGCGGGACATCATCAATCTGACACAAAATCTGGACTGTTACGGCTTTTACCCCGGCGTATCCGATGAGGAAACGCTGGGGCGTATTTATGTGGACGATCTGGAAATGTTGGATGTGCCGGATCAGGTAAAACCGTATTTCGATTATGAGGCGTATGGCCGGGATGCCTGCATCCACGAAAACGGCCATTTTGCCCCGGGCGGCTATGTTGTCAAAGAAAGCGGTCATTTCGTGGAAGTGTATCACGGCTTGCAGGATATTCCCAAGGAGCATAAGGTATTCTCTTTCCCGAAGCTCTCTATCCGGGAGCAAATGGCCGCTTATCAGGAAATCATAGACGGTTCTTCTTTGGAGGGCTACCGTCAAATGCAGAAAAAAGACCGTGGGGATCGGTGATGGCACTTCGAGACAAATTGTCCCAAGGAAGGAGGCGGTGTAACTGATTGATGAAGATATTTCCCGGCGCACGATAGCCATATCCGTAAAAACAACCAAGCTGACGGCGCGGGGACTGGCGTATGTGCTGGGCATGGTGGGCCGGAAGATCCGCAAGGCATACCGTGGGCGGCAAGTACCGCATGGAAAACAAAGTGTGCGAAAGCTCATGGCCCACGGTACAGCCACCAACAGCATTGAGCTATCCGGGGATGCCAAGTCCTTTGACCGCGTGGCCCGGAAATGGAATGTAGACTATGCGTTCTATAAAACCGGGCCGGACAAATACCTGCTGTTTTTCAAGGCTGGACAGGCAGACGCAATGACCGCCTGCTTTTCTGAGTATTCCCGGAAGGTGTTAAGCAAAGCAAAATCGAACCGTGTTCCCATCCGGGAACAACTGCAACAGGCGGCAGATCAGCTTTCCAAAGAAAAGCCGAAGCAGAAAGAACGTGCAAAGGAGGTGGCCCATGAGGACAGATAAGATCAGAAAATATCTCATTCCGAACATTCCCTATCTGTTCATCCTGTGGGCGTTCCTCAAGCTGGGAACGGCCTACCGGCTGGCAGCGGGTAACGATTTTGCACATAAGCTCATCGGACTGGGCCAGACGATTGGCCCGGCCTTTGCTGACTTTGCACCCGGTCTTGCCCCGCTGGATTGGCTTGTTGGTATTGTAGGCGCAGTTGGTTTCCGGCTGCTGATCTATTTCAAAAGCAAGAACGCTAAGAAGTTTCGGCGGGATGCAGAATACGGCAGCGCCCGGTGGGGAACGGAAAAAGACATCAAACCGTTTGTTGATCCAAGGTTTGAAAACAACGTGATTTTGACCGGGACGGAGTTTCTCACGATGAACACCCGCCCGAAAATCCCCGCAAATGCCCGAAACCTGAATTGCTGCATTATCGGCTCATCCGGCTCCGGCAAAACTCGCTTCTGGCTCACGCCCCAGCTTTTACAGGCTCATTCCTCTTATGTGGTGGTCGATCCCAAAGGCGGTGTGCTGGGACAGGTCGGAGCTTTCCTGCAAAAACGCGGATACAAAATCAAGGTATTCAACAGCATAGATTTTTCAAAATCCATGCACTATAACCCGCTGGCGTATATCCGCAATGAGGCCGATATTCTGAAATTCGTGGATGCCCTGATTTCCAACACAAAGGGCGAAGGCAAGGAAGGCGATCCATTCTGGACGAAATCGGAAACGCTTTTATACTGCGCCCTGATTGCCTACATCATTTTCGAGGGGCCTGCCGAGGATCGGAACATGAATACTCTTGTGGATATGATTTCCGGCATGGAGGTCAAGGAGGATGACGAGGACTTTATGAACGCGGTGGACTATATGTTTGCCGGGCTTGAAAAGCGCAAGCCGGATTGCTTCGCGGTCAAACAGTATAAAAAGTACAAATTGGCCAGCGGCAAGACGGCAAAAAGCATTTTAATTTCCTGCGGTGCGCGGCTGGCTCCCTTTGACATCCCGCAGCTTCGTGAAGTTATGGCCTATGACGAATTGGAGCTTGACCGCATCGGAGATCGGAAAACGGCGGTATTCTTCATCATTTCCGATACCACGCAGACCTACAACTTTTTAGTGGCACTTGCATTTTCGCAGATGTTCAACCTCCTGTGTGAACGGGCGGACAATGTTCACGGTGGCCGCCTGCCGCACCATGTACGGGTGCTGTGGGACGAGGCAGCCAACACGGGACAGGTGCCCCAGCTCGAAAAGCTGGTCGCGGTCATCCGCTCCCGTGAGGTGAGTTTGTGCTTGTTGTATCAGCAGTTGGCACAATGCAAGGCCATTTACGATAAGCACGCCGAGACAATCCTCGGCAACATGGACAGCGTGGTGTTCCTTGGTGGCCGCGAAGCCAGCACCATCAAGGAAATATCCGAGAACTGGCTGGGAAAAGCCACAATCAGTATGCAGACCGACAGCCGCTCCCGTGGTCAGTCGGAAAGCTACAGTCAAAATACCCAGCGGCTGGGCCGGGAACTGATGACCCCAGCCGAACTTGCAACCATGCCGGGAGATAAATGTATTTTGCAGCTTCGGGGCCTGCCCCCGTTCTTTTCTCCCAAGTATGATCTGAAACGGCATCCGAACTACCGCTATACGGCGGAGGCCGATAAACAGAAAAACGCTTTTGACCTCGACAGGCTCATTAACCGCCGCAGGCGGCCCGGTCTGAACGAGGCGTGTACGATGTATGAGGTGACTGTGCCGGACGATGCACTCACGGAAGAGGACGAGGACATCCTCAACTATGATGACATCGACGATCCAGACGCCTTTGCATAAATGCTTCGAGACAAAGTGTCCCGAAGTTTGTAACCTGCCGCCTGCATGGGCGGCTTTTTTGTTACCGGGAAAATCCCGGAGAAATGGAGGCTTATATGGCATTTTTCTCATCTGCAATCGACACTTTACAGACCCTCGTTATCGCTCTCGGCGCTGGCCTTGGCGTATGGGGCGTGGTCAATCTGCTGGAGGGCTACGGCTCGGATAACCCGGGCTCCAAGTCCCAGGGCATGAAGCAGCTCATGGCGGGCGGCGGCATCATCGTCATTGGCACCACACTGATCCCTCTGCTGTCTGGCCTGTTTTAAGGTAGGCGCTTATGGATTTTCTCACCGACTGGCTCACAAACTGGCTCAAAGAGCTTCTGATTGGCGGGATCATGGGAAACCTCGAAGGGCTTTTTGATACCGTCAATACCCAAGTCGGAGAGATTGCGGCACAGGTAGGGACTACCCCGGCGGCGTGGCACGCCGGGGTTTTCTCCCTGATCCGACAGCTTTCCGAAACGGTGATCCTGCCGATTGCCGGAATGGTGCTGACCTTTGTTGCCACTTATGAGCTCATACAGATGCTTTTGGAAAAGAACAATATGCACGAGGTTGACGTTGCGAACCTCTATAAATGGATGTTCAAAACAGCCTGTGCAATCCTGATCCTGTCAAACACATTCAATATCGTTATGGCCGTGTTCGATGTCTCGCAGAGCGTCATCGCGCAGGCAGGCGGGCTCATTCAAGGCTCTACCGATGTTTCGGCGGATATGCTTGCTGAACTGGAAACCTCGCTGGAGACGATGGACTTAGGGCCGCTGTTGGGGCTGTGGCTGCAGTCTGCGCTCATTGGATTTACGATGAAGGCGATGGGGATTATCTTTTTCGTTTTGGTGTATGGCAGGATGCTGGAAATCTATCTGCTGACCAGTCTGGCCCCCATCCCCGTTGCTACGCTTTCCAACCGGGAGCTTGGCAGCACCGGGCAAAACTACATCAAGTCCCTGTTTGCCGTGGGCTTTCAAGGGCTGCTGATTCTTGTATGTGTTGCAATTTACGCGGTGCTCATTCAAGGCATCGCAACAAGCGGCGATCCCATCGGGGCGATTTGGGGAACTGTGGGCTACACGGTTTTGCTTTGCTTCATGCTCTTTAAGACCGGGAGCATTGCCCAGCGTATCTTTGGCGCTCATTAACAGGAGGAGGTGCTTATGCCGAGAAGATACGGGGCGGATGGAACGCGCTTATGGAATGGAAAAACGCCGGAGGAGTTTACTGAAGCGGACGCTTACCGCTTTATGGCGGAAACGGAGGCCGTCCTGCAAAGAAAAGAGCTGATGGACGACCCCGCCCAGCCTGCTCCGGCAAGCGGAAAGGAGGAATTTTATCTGAGTAAGAAAGATGATGTATTGCTGACCCCGGAGCAGATTGCTGCGGAGGAGCGGCGCTGGCTGTTTGATGCTCCCATCGCGGAGCTTGCAGAAGTCAAGGGCGTTAGCATTGATGAGGCAGTAAAAATGCGGACAGATGCTGTCTTGCAGGAGGCGGTTGTTCCGATCACGGTATCTGTCCGTCCGATTGAGCCGCAGGGTAAACTGATCGGCTTCGCCAGCGTCAATTTTGGCGGTGTGGTCATCGACGATTTTAAGGTTGTGGACGGGAAAAACGGAATTTTTCTCGGAGCTCCCTCTAAACCCGATCCTGCCAGCCGGACGGGATACCGGGCTACGGTTCGGATTCCTGACCGCGCCACACAGGAGCGGATTAACGCGGCTGGTGTGAAGGCGTATCATGCGGCGGTGGAACAGCTTGTTGCACGGGCCCAGGCGGTACGGCCTGCCCCGATCAAGGAGCAGATGGCCGAGGCCGCGAAACAAGCTGGAAAAGAAAATGCCGCCCGGCCTGCACCTGCCAAAGCAAAGGAGGCCCGCAATGACCGATAGCCGCACTTTGGGACAACGTGTCCCGAAAGAGGGCTTGTTTCTCATGGACGGCATCGAGGGCTTGCGTTCTTTGCCAAAACATAGCGTGGATATGCTGCTGACTGATCCGCCCTACGGCACAACCCGGAATTATTGGGATGTGCCCCTGCCGCTCCCGGAGCTGTGGGAGGCGGTGAAATGGGCAGTCAAGCCGAATGGCGCAGTGCTGTTTTTCGCACAGTGCCCCTTTGACAAGGTGCTGGGCGCATCCAACCTCGCCATGCTCCGCTATGAGTGGATTTGGTACAAGGAGCGCGGAACGGGCTTTCTCAATGCAAACCGGGCTCCACTGAAAAAGTCCGAGAATATCTTGGTGTTTTACCAGAAGTCCCCGGTCTACAATCCGCAGTTTACTTATGGCAAGCCTTATGCCCGCGTTCATTCCCGAAGCGGTACAAGCTCCAACTATGGGAAATTTGAACGGCAGGGATCGGAGTCCAACGATGGCCGCCGCTATCCCGGAAATGTACTTTTTGTGCCTACGGTGTCCGGCGGCATCCACCCCACGCAGAAGCCCGTGGAGCTCTGCGAGTATCTGATCCGCACCTATACCCACCCCGGAGAACTGGTCGCGGACATTTGCGTTGGCTCCGGCACAACCGCGATTGCAGCCATCAACACAGAACGCCGCTTTGTATGCTTTGAAACGGCCCCGTCCTTTTATGCCGCCGCCAGTGAGCGCATCCGTGCGGCGCAGGCAGTAAAAAGCTCCGGCGAGAAAGGAGTGTAATTATCCAACAGTATTCTATCATTTACGCCGATCCCCCTTGGCGCTACTCGGCTAAGAAAGTACAGGGCGCGGCGGAAAATCATTATCCAACTATGAGCATTGAGGATTTATGTGCGTTGCCTGTGGCTGATCTTGCAGCCCCGGACAGCGCACTCTTTTTATGGGCTACTTTCCCGCAGCTCCCGGAGGCGCTCCGGCTGATCGAGGCTTGGGGCTTCACCTACAAAAGCGTTGCTTTCGTCTGGCTGAAAAAGAACAAGAAGGCGGATAGCTGGTTTTACGGCCTTGGCTTCTGGACAAGGGGCAATGCAGAAATCTGCCTGCTGGCAACCAAGGGACATCCAAAGCGGCAGGCTGCCAACATTCATCAATTCATCATTTCCCCGATTGAAGCCCATAGCAAAAAGCCGGACGAGGCCCGCGCCAAAATCATTTCCCTGATGGGCGATCTGCCCCGCGTGGAGCTCTTTGCCAGGCAGACCCCGCCCGGTTGGGCTGTATGGGGGAATGAAGTAACACCAACCATCCCGGACTTTGGGACACATTGTCCCGAAGTGCAGAAAGGAGTGTGATCTATGCCCTATGTAAACGTACCAAACGATTTATCCAAAATCAAAACAAAGATGGCTTTCAACCTCACCAAACGCCAGCTTGTCTGCTTCGGCAGCGCGGGCGCAGTGGGGATTCCGGCCTATCTGCTGACCCGTGGCACTCTCGGCAATACCGGGGCGATGTTTCTCATGCTGGGAATTATGCTCCCGGCGTTCCTGCTGGCCATGTATGAAAAGGACGGCTTGCCCTTTGAAAAGGTTGTGCGAAACATCATCCGGGCCAAGTTTCTAAGGCCGGGAATCAGGGCCTACCGAACCGAAAACATTTATGCGCCCTTTGCCGGGCCGGGCGCTGGAAAGGAGGATGTGATTGAAAAACACAAAGAAGAAAAACGGAGCCGTCGCCAAGGGTAAAGGCCGGGCGACCCTGTCTGCTCAGCAGACAATCCCGTATCTGTCCATGCACCCGGACGGTGTGTGCAAGCTCCCGGGCGGGCTCTATACAAAAACCGTGGAATATGAGGACATCAATTACTCCGTGGCATCCACCGAGGATCAGACTGCCATATTCAGCGGATGGAGCTCATTTCTCAACTACTTTGACAGTTCGCTGCCGTTCCAGCTTTCCTTTATCAACCGCCGTTCTCATTCCCGCAGCCGCTATCAGGTCAATATCCCGAAAGCGGCTGACAACTATAATAGCGTCCGGGACGAGTTTACCGGGATGCTGAAAAATCAGATTGCCAAAAGCAATAACGGCATTGAACGCTCAAAATACATCACCTTTGGCATACCCGCCGAGGGGATTGCGGAGGCACGGCCCCGTCTGGAGCGTGTGGAGGCTGATGTCATGGGAAACTTTAAGCGGCTGGGCGTTCCCTCGGAGCCTATGGACGGGCGGGCCCGCCTTGCGCTGCTTCATAGCCAGATGCATCCGGGGAGCCGCGAGGCGTTCCGCTTTTCGTGGAAAGACATCCCGCAGACCGGGCTCGGCACAAAAGACTTTATTGCCCCGGACAGTCTCGACTTCCGCCAGTCCCGAACATTCCGTATCGGCCAGTATTGGGGCGCGGTGTCCTACTTGCAGATTATGGCATCAGAGCTTTCGGATAAGCTGCTGGCGGAAATCTTGGAGCTGGATGCAGAAATGACTGTGACCATGCACATTCAGACCGTGGATCAGCTCAAGGCAATCAAGACCATCAAGGGGAAAATCTCGGACATCGGAAAAATGAAAGTAGAGGAACAGAGAAAGGCTGTGCGCTCCGGCTATGACCCGGATATTCTTCCCCCTGACCTGATCACATTCAGCAAGGACGCAGCGGAGCTTTTGGCTGATTTGCAATCCCGCAATGAGCGAATGTTTCTGCTGACCTTTACGGTGGTAAACCTTGCCCCTACTCGCCAGCGGCTGGAAAACGATGTGTTTACCGTGGGCGGCATCGCGCAGAAATACAACTGCGCTCTACGCCGTCTGGACTGGCAACAGGAACAGGGATTTGTTTCTTCGCTGACCCTTGGTTACAACGAGGTAGAAATCCAGCGCGGTATGACAACCAGCTCCACAGCCATCTTTATCCCTTTTATGACAAGAGAGCTCCGCATGGCGGGGCAGGCCCTCTACTATGGCATGAACGCACTTTCTCACAATGTCATCATGGCTGACCGCAAAAAGCTGAAATCAGCAAACGGGATGTATTTGGGCTCTACGGGCTCCGGAAAGAGCTTTGCCGCAAAGCGCGAGCTCTTGAATGTGTTTCTCACCATCCCGCAGGATCGGATCATCGTGGTTGACCCGATGGGCGAATACGCTCCGCTGGTGCGAAGGCTGGGCGGCCAGGTGATCGAGATTGCCCCGGACAGCCCGCACCACCTCAATCCGATGGATGTGGAGCTCAATATGGCCGCCGGAGAAAGCCCGCTTTCCATGAAGGCGGATTTTCTTTTATCCCTGTGCGAGCTGGTGGTCGGCGGCAAGGAAGGCTTGCAGCCCATTGAAAAGACGGTCATTGACCGCTGTGTGCGTTTGGTGTACCGGGAACAGGCGCTCGGACTGGAAACCGCAAAAACACCGCTGTTGCAGGATTTGTACGAAGAGCTCTTACGCCAGCCGGAGCCCGAAGCCCGGCGCGTGGCAACTGCCTTAGAGCTTTATTGCACAGGCTCCCTCAATCTCTTTAACCATCCTACCAACGTCAAGACGGACAGCCGTGTGGTGTGCATCGTTCTGAAAAACATGGGCGAAAACCTTAGAAAGATTGCAATGCACATCACAAATGAGTTTGTTTCGCAGGCGGTGGATCAGAACTTCCACGAGGGTGCGGCGACTTGGTGCTACTTTGACGAGTTTCATATCCTGCTCCGCGATCCGCTGACAGCCAGCTACTTTGTGGCAGTCTGGAAAATGCTGCGTAAAAAAGGATGTGTGCCGTCTGCTTTGACGCAGAACGTCAAAGACCTTTTGGCCAGCCGGGAAATCGAGAACATTCTGGACAACACGGATTTTATGATTCTGCTTTCGCAGGCGCAGAGTGACCGTACCATTCTGGCAAAACAGCTCGGTATTTCCGAGCATCAGCTTTCCTATATCACACACAGCAATTCCGGCGAGGGGCTGTTGTTCTATGGAAATGTGACCATTCCGTTTGTGGATCGGTTCCCTCGCGGAGAAATCTATGACCTGCTGACTACCCGCCCGGAGGATATGAAGAATGAAACGAAAAACGAATAAGACCAAGGAGGAGGCTTGGTCGCAGACCGCCCACGCCCCTGACGGGGAACAGCCCGGGCCGGAGGCTTCCGGCACTTCGGGACAAAGTGTCCCGAAGTCCAAGTTCCGCAAAAAGAGCCAGCAGGAACAGGCTGCGGCGGCAAAGCTCCGCATGGAGTCCCAAGGCGAAAAGCTGGAACAGGCCCGGGAGAAGCTGGCGAAGCAAAAGCCGCCGAAAAAGCCCGGCCCGGTAAAACGCATAGGCCGTGTTGCCAGCGGTTCCGTTCACAGCTTCGTGCATGGCAAGATTTTTGAAGTGGAACAGGAAAATGTCGGCACGGAAGGCGCACACCGTTCTGAGCTTGTGGGAGAAACCGCGCTGCGGCATGGCTCTCGCTTTGTGCGCCGTAAAGTCCGGGAACATCCGGCAAAAGTGGTACGCAAGGCCGAGGCCCGCTATACCAAGTACACGGCGGACTACCATTTTCACACCGCCGCACAGGAGCACCCGGAGCTGACGAAAAATGCCCTTACCCGCTACTGGCAGAAGCAACGGCACCGCAGGCAATACCGCAAGCAGGCAAAGGAGGCTGCAAAGCAGAGCGCGGCTGCGGCTGGGAAAACTGCCACAGCCACAGAACGCCTGACTGCCCGGGCAGTGGAATTTGTCAAAAGTCATCCCGCAGGTGCCGTGATTGCGGTGCTCTGTGTGTTACTCCTGTTTGCTATGCAGTCCTGTTCCTCTACCATGCTTATGCTGGGGAACGCCGGGGCCGGTGCATTAGGAGCCAGCACCTATCCTTGCGAGGATCGTGATATGCTGGCCGCCGAAGCCGCCTATTGTGCGCTGGAAGATGATTTACAGCATTATCTGGACACCTATGAAAGCACCCATGACTATGACGAATACCACTTCGATCTGGACGAAATCGAACATGATCCCTATGTGCTGCTTTCTCTTTTGTGTGCGCTCCATGAGGGACAATGGACAATAGGCGAGGTACAGGGAACGCTGCAAATGCTCTTTGACCGCCAGTACATTTTGACCGAGGATGTGGTGGTGGAAACCCGGTATCGCACGGAAACCGACACATGGACGGACGAGGATGGCAACTCCCATACGGACACCTATCAGGTGCCTTACGATTATTACATCTGTACGGTCACGCTGGAAAATTTTGATTTGTCCCATGTGCCTGTATACGTTATGGGTGAGGATCAGCTTTCCCGGTATGCCATCTATATGGCAACGCTGGGAAACCGCCCCGATCTGTTCCCGGATTCTCCCTATGTGAACAAGTACATTACCGGGAAACCCGGTGACTACGAAGTGCCCGGAGAATATCTGGACGATGAAACCTTTGCTGCGATGCTTGCTGAAGCGCAGAAATACATCGGCTATCCCTATGTGTGGGGCGGCAGTTCTCCCGCCACTTCCTTTGATTGCTCGGGGTACGTTTCGTGGGTCATCAATCACTCCGGCTGGAATGTGGGCAGGCTGGGAGCCCAGGGGCTCTATAACATCTGTACGCCGACCAGCTCTCCCAAACCCGGTGATCTGGTGTTCTTCAAAGGCACCTATGACACGCCGGGCGTGAGCCATTGCGGGATTTATGTCGGTGACGGGAAAATGCTGCATTGCGGAGATCCCATTGGCTACGCAAATTTGAATACAAGCTACTGGCAATCTCATTTTTACGCCTACGGGCGTTTACCGTGACAGGAGGTTTTGAAATGGCAACTACCAAAAGCATGAAAATTCAGGCCGAGATTGATAAGGTCAAGGCCAAAATCAGTGAACAGCAGGCCCGGCTCAAGGAGCTGGAGCAGAAAAAGCTGGAGGCAGAAAACAGCGAGATCGTGGACATTGTGCGCGGTATGAGCATTTCCCTTACGGAGCTCCCGCTGCTGTTTGAAAAGCTGAAGGACGGCGGCACTTTGGGACAAAGTGTCCCGAAGTCCGAAGAAGAAAAGGAGGAAAACTGAATATGAAACACTTTCGTATGTTGGCGGCGGGGCTTTGCTCCGCCGTTCTTTTATGCGGCTTTGCAATCCCGGCCTATGCCTATTCGGACGGCGGAAATGAGGAACCGCCTGTTGTGGAAGAAACTCCGGCCCCGGAGCCAGCGCCTACCATTACCCCGGGCGAGGGCTTTTCGGAGGATGGAAACCTTGTGACCCGCGATCTGCTCTACGATGCCGCAACCAACAAACAGTTCATCACGGTGGAAACCAGCGGCGGCAACACCTTTTACATTGTCATTGACTATGACAAGCCTGTGGACGAGGACGGCGAACAGTATCACACCTACTTTTTGAACATGGTGGATGAAGCCGATCTGCTGGCGGCACTGGAGGCCGCTGGCGGAGAACTTCCGGCCTGCTCCTGCACAGAAAAATGTGCGCCCGGAGCCATCCATACGGATTGCGAGGTCTGCGCGGTCAACATGACCGAGTGTGCTGGCACAGCTCCCGAACCCGCTCCGGTGACGGAACCTGCGGAGGAGCCGGAACCCGAGCCCCAGCAGAAAAGTAATACCGGGACGCTTCTGCTGATTTTGGCAGTGGCTGTTCTGGGCGGCGGTGCAGGCTGGTACTTGAAAATTTACCGCCCGAAGCATGAAAAAGCTGCTGTACCCGAAGAGGATTACAGTGAGGAACTGGCTGATTATGACGATCCCGAGGACGATGGGCCGCCTTGGGACGAGGACGATACCGAAAGCGAGGATAATGAATGAGATTTACCAACAACCCCTATGAGGGATTTATGAAAGAAAAAAGCTACTTTAAGGGTGTGCCGCCCAGCCTGCCGCCGAAGGGCTCCCGTTGTGACGGCTGCCCTTACTGGCGCGGGATCGGCTGCGTGTTCTGCTACCGGGAGCAGCTCAAACCACCGGGCAACGGGAGGTGATGCTGTGGGCCGAGAACTGACCCGGACAGAAAAAGCGGCAATCCGCAGGCTGGTGTCAAAATGGTGTGCCAACTATGACCGGGACTGCGGCTGCCTGCCGCTGGATTGCGAGTGCTATATGTTTGGGAAATGCTGGACAGGGGCTTATTGCCGCTACTTCCGCGAGGCAGTTCTGCCCCTTGATCCGGCGCTGGAGGTTGCGCTGCTGGCAGAAGGGCCAAGGCCGGATTTCAAGGCTTGCCCGGTATGCGGCAGAGCCGTGGCTCCTGATGGACGGCAAACCTATTGTTCGGCGGCCTGTGCAAAGGCGGCACACCGCAGACAGCAGCGGGAATATATGCGGAAAAAACGGGGCTGATGTGTTGACAATTAGGACACCCAAAACCCGCTTGTGACAAGGCTTTTTAAGGCCCTTTTCTGCGGGAGGCGTATGTTTCTACGTCCAGCCCTGTTTCTGTGAGATGCTGTCAACATTTTAGCTGCCGGGGCTTTGGGACAATTTGTCCCAAAGTTCCGGCTTTTGTGGAAGGAGGTACTATGCCGAAATATTATCCGATCAACGAAGAAGCCGCAAAGCGGGCAAAAGATATGAACAGCTTTTCCGACTATCAGCCGGGCTCCGCTACGGCGGGCTACCGGGCAATGGTCGATGAAGCGTATGCAGCGGCGGAACGCCAGAAAGCCCGTGTCGATCCCATGTACCATGATAAGATTGACGCGCTGGTGGATCGCTATGCCCGGAAACTTGCGGAAAATCTGAATGAACGCAATGTGATTGATGCCCGGGTGCCCTCTATTCTGATCTCCGGGGGCGGTAATTTCCCTGTGGCAAAAAAGCACAAGCAGAACGCCGCCCGGGATCGCAACTATGGAGAGTATGCGGAGATTTCAAAGCTGCTTGATAAAATCCGCTCTGTTGGAATGGGTGGGATCAGCGCGGATGACGATCTGGCCGTGGAAAAGCTGACAAAAAAGCTGGAGGGGCTGGAGTCCCAGCAGACCACCATGAAGGCGGTCAATGCGTATTTTCGGAAACACAAAACGCTGGACGGCTGCCCGGAGCTTACGCCGGAGCAGGCAGAAAAGCTCAAAGCAGATATGGCGCAGTCATGGCACTTGGACAAAAGCAAGCCATACCCCGCCTATCTGCTTTCCAACAACAACGCCAACATCCGCCGTGTGCGCCAGCGCATTGAGGAACTGAGCAACCGCTCCGAGTTTGCAGGCTGGACATTCCCCGGAGGCGAGGCAAAAATCAACGAGGCTGAAAACCGTTTGCAGCTCATTTTCGAGGAAAAGCCCGATGCCGATCAGAGGCAGGAACTGAAAAGCAACGGCTTTAAGTGGGCTCCCAGCCAAGGGGCATGGCAGCGGCAGCTTAACCAGAACGCCATCCGTGCTGCAGCCCGGATAGACTTTCTGCGGCCCGAGGACGGTACAAGCCCCTATCAGCTCCAGCCGTTTGCGAAAAGAGAAAACAAAGAAATGTCTCGATGATGGGAGGTGTACTATGGACAAAAATCAAGGTTATGCTATTTTGAAGGCGGTCATGCTGGAAAATGGACGGGGATTTGCATTGGGCGAACATCCCACCGCGCCATCCCGCTATGTCACATGGGCCTGCTATGATGACAAGGACGGCCAGCGGCAGTATGAATGGGGTCACTATGGAAATGACCGCACCGCGATGGAACAGGATTTCACAGACCGGGTGCAGGACTATCAGCGTATTTATAACGTGGGGATCAGGCAGACCGAGGCTCCCGGCCTTTACAAGTATTATTCGACCCAGCGGCCTGTGGACATCGGGACATTCCCGAAGCCACCTTATAACAAGCCGGATGAAATCTTCAATTACGATCAGCGCATCCCGGTGGAAAATGGCTCGTTCTTGGCTTGGGGCTATCTTACCTATACCCGCCCGCTAACGGAAAAACAGGCATCCGACTATGAGCTGCGTCCTGCGCCTGATAATCCCGACAGGCCCCGTCCGATTGCCGAGCAGATGAAAAATGCGGCAAAGTTGGCGGAGGCAGATCGCGGCTCGGAGGCTCCGGCTCCCCAACGGAGGCAGCCTGACCGTGGCGATAGATAAGGAGGTGCGTATATGGAAAAGAAACGTGAACAGGAATTGTCTGTACTGGAGGTGCTGCGCCTGCACCGTGAATTTCATTTGCCGCACCCTGTTCCGGCAGACGAACAGGAAAAGCCGCTGGATAAGGTAAAGGAGCCGCCCCGCGCCTGCCGCAGCCGGGAGCGTGAGGAGCGATGACAAAGAAACGCCGCCGTCCGATCCATCTTCATGTGATGGTGTCGGAGGCGGAGCAGGCTCTGATTCAAGAACGTATGGCGGAGGCTGGCATCCGTAATATGGGAGCCTATATGCGGAAAATGGCCCTGAGTGGGTATGTGCTTCATGTTGACCTTTCGCCTGTTCGTGAGCTGGTTTCGCTCCAGCGGCGCTGCTCCAACAATCTGAACCAAGTGGCAATTCAAGCCAACACCTACGGCGCGATTTATCCCGAAGAACTCGCGGCCTTGCAGCGGGACTATGCCGCTTTGTGGGGGCCGCTGTCTGATCTCTTGAAACAGCTCTCCGCGCTGGTAGAGCTCTGACCCGTCCGGGGAGTGGTTGATACCGCTCCCCGGCTTTTTCTACTTCGGGACAAAGTGTCCCAAAGTAAAAATACTGTTTGCCGGAAGGAGGAATTTCTACGGCGACCACCTACATCCGCCCTTATAAAACAGCGGCGGGAAAAAGTGCAATTCAAACGATGGAGGATCGTTTCACCTATGGCCTGAACCCGGAAAAGCTGGGAGCCGTATCTTCCTATCTCTGCGATCCGAACACGGCTCCCGCCGAGTTTCTTCTGGTAAAAAGTCAATACCTTGCAGAGACAGGCCGAGCCGTATCTCGCGGGGCCCTGTTCTTTCAGATCCGGCAGGCGTTTCTGCCCGGGGAGGTTACAGCGGAAGAAGCAAACCGTATTGGTTATGAAACGGCGATGCGCTGGACAAAGGGAAAGTATCAGTTCTTCGTCTGTACGCATACCGACAAGGCCCATATCCACAATCACATTTATTTCAATGCGACGGCCTTTGACCGCTCCCGGAAATTTCATAATTTCATTGGTTCGTCCTTTGCCCTGCGGCGGCTCTCTGACCGCGTGTGCATCGAACATGAATTGTCTGTTATCCAAAATCCGTGCCAGCACAGCAAGGGCCGTTTTCTCCACTATGGACAGTGGATCGGAGAAAAGCCGCCCTCTGCCAAGCAGCGGGTACGGCTGGCTATTCTCGCGGCTTTGGAGAAAAAGCCCACAGACTTTGCCGACTTTCTTCGTCTCATGGAGGAGTCCGGCTTTTCGGTGAAACAGGGACGCGGCGGTGTCATCTCATTCCTTGCGCCCGGGCAGGAAAAACCGACTCGGCTCCGGGCTTCTACACTGGGAGCCGGATTTGACCCGGAGGACATCAAGGCAGTAATTGCCGGGAAACGTCCACTCCCTGAGCTGCCAGAGGAGCCCACGGTTCCGCCACGGCGAGTTGATCTCATCATCGACATTCAAGAGCGTATGGCCCAGGGCAAGGGCCCAGCCTATGAGCGATGGGCCAAGGTCTACAACTTAAAACAGATGGCCGCCGCGCTCCAATATTTGCAGGAGCATCATCTGACAGACTATGCGGCGCTGACGGCCAGCACCGAGGCTGCGGTGGATCACTTTCACAAGCTGTCTGACGAGCTCCGCACAACGGAGGAGGCTCTTTCCAAAACCTCGGAGTTGATGGCTGCCACGGTGGACTATGCCAAGACCCGCCCGGTGTTCGACGGGTACAAGGCTGCACGGTACAGCAAAAAGTATCTGGCCCAGCATGAAGCGGAGCTTGCCACTTACCGGGCGGCAAAAGATACCATGAACACCATACTGAACGGCGCAAAGCTCCCTAAGATTGAAGCACTAAAAAAATCCCGCCGTGAGCTGGCAGAACAGAAAAAAGAGCTTTATGCAGAATACCGGGAGGCCCAGCGGCAAATGCGGGAGGCCGTGGCGGTAAAAGCGAACATTGATCATCTGCTCGGCATAACAGACGAGCGTGAAAATAAGGCCCATGAACGATAGTGACGGGCCGCAGACTACGGTGCAGCGCACCGGGACTTTGGGACAATTTGTCCCGAAGTACAGCGGGTTTGGGGAGCTCCCCAACAAGCATTTTTGCGGGCCCTGCGCCCTGCAAAAATTTCGGAGTGTGGCCACACCCGAATTGCTTGCCAAAACGCGCAACCCGCAACATGGCGCAAAAAACGGAGGTTACGCTTTCTTTTACGTTTCCTCCGTTTCTTTCGATGCTTTCATCGCTTGGATTGTAGCTTCAACGATTTTCAATTCTCTTTCGTCCAAGGCGTTCAACATGGCATCAATCCGCTTCCTGCACTCGCTCCCGCTATTCTGGGACGGGTAAAAGTATTGATCCACCGATATATCAAACATTGTGACCATCTGATAAAAGGTGTTGAAGCTTGGATGCTGACCATCATTTTCATTATACATAATGGTACGCGGAGCGCGGTCGACAATATAGGCCAGTTGCTCCTGCGTCATGCCGCTGGCTTCTCTTGCCCGCTTGATGGCGAGCCCTATATCGTGAAAATCAAAGCGTCTTTCATCTCGTTCTATCTTCATAACATCACCTGATATGATTTTACATTTCATGTGATATTATTTGAACGACTGTATATTTCATACTACTGACTATTTGATTTCACATTCTTTTCTTCCAAAACTTGTATTGTTCGAGTCGAAGAACTATAATATACTCTATGGAGGTGCAGAATGGATTATATGACACTAAAAGAGGCCGCCGAAAAATGGGGCGTGACACCTCGTAGAGTAAATTACTATTGTGCTGCCGGGCGTATTCCTGGTGCTGTAAAGATGGCAACTATCTGGCTAATTCCAAAAGATGCGGAAAAGCCGATTGACGGAAGGACAAAACAAGGGAAGGGGTTGCACCATGAATAAAATCCTGATTATAGATGATGACAGAGAACTGTGCGCTTTGATTAAACGTAGCGTACAAGCAGAAAACATAGAAGCTGATTTTTGTAATACCGGAAAAGAGGGCTTACAAAAATTAAGAGAGCAGGAGTATCAGCTTGTGGTGCTGGATGTGATGATGCCTGGTATGGATGGCTTTGAAACGCTGGAAGAAATCCGCAAAGAGAACAGTCTGCCGATTTTGATGTTCACATCTAAAAATGACAGCATTTCTAAAGTACGGGGCTTACGAGCCGGGGCGGACGATTATCTGACAAAACCGTTTGATATGGACGAACTGATTGCCCGTATTGCGTCCCTCATTCGCCGCTACACTCGCTTTAATCAGCAAGCTGGAGCCATACAAAAGCTAAATTTTGACGGATTGCAGATTGACCTTGAAAATCGTTCTGCTACTACATCAAACGGCACTTTTGAACTGCCCCCAAAGGAATTTGATTTGCTCCTGTACTGTGCAAAACATCAAGGGAAAATTTTGACCAAACAGCAGATTTATGAGGAAGTATGGGGCGAAGAATATTTCTATGATGACAGTAACATTATGGCGATTATCAGCCGACTTCGTAAAAAATTAGAAGTCAATCCTTCAAGCCCAAAGTATATACAAACGGTCAAAGGGATTGGCTACCGGTTTAATAAGGAGGTGTAGTCAACATGGAAATTATCGTATTCTTGTCCATTGTGATTGCTGTTGTGGTTGTATTGACTTCCATCGTTCTCGTTCGGCGTGTAAAAAAACAAATAGCAGAAATGACCGATGTGCTGGTTGATGTGAAAAACGGAAATGGCAACCGGCGTATTTTATCTGCAACAAATGAACTGACAGCACCTCTTGCCTATGAAATCAACGAGATCGTTGTGGCCTATGAAAGCAGACTTTCAACTGTACGGCAGACAGAAGAAACCAACCGCCAGCTTATGACGAGCCTTTCCCATGATGTGCGAACGCCCCTTACTACTCTGATTGGGTATCTTGACGCTGCACACAAAGGACTGGTCACAGGAAAAGACCGGGATGATTATATTGAAACCGCCCGCCGGAAAGCCCATGATCTGAAAGAATATATTGATGTGCTCTTTGACTGGTTCAAGTTAAATTCCAACGAGTTTGCTTTAGAAATCCAGAGCGTTGAGGCCGCAGAGCTGACAAGAAATATCCTGATTGACTGGATACCGATTTTTGAGGATAAACAGGTTGAGTATGACATTGATATTCCCGAACAGCCTGTCCGGGTAAGATTGGATATGGACAGCTATATGAGGATCGTCAACAATCTCATTCAAAATGTAATTGCTCACAGCCATGCAGACAAAATCAAAATTGTCCTGTCAAAGAAGGAAAATAACATGGAGCTGCTGCTGGCGGATAATGGAGTGGGAATTGAGAAGGAAGATTTGAAACACATATTTGAACGGCTTTATAAGTGTGATAAAGGACGCTCCGAAAAAGGCAGCGGACTTGGTCTTTCTATTGTCCATCAGCTTGTAGAAAAGATGGGTGGGAGTATAACAGTTGAAAGTTTGCCGGGAAAAGGAACTGAATTTATGTTGCTTTTTCCTTTGGAGAGTTAAGCGGGTTCCCGTCTTTATGGCGGGAGCCTTTGTCATTTTACTGGATTTCAAATTGCAAGGTTAATGCAAGGTTGCGGCAAGGTTAATGCAAGGTTGGCATGATAGAATACCTTACAGAACAGGAGGTTTTGAATATGGATACAAATTATATCATTGAAACAAAAAATCTGACGAAGCAATACGGCTCACAAAAGAGTGTGGCTGACTTAAATATCCATGTCAAGCGTGGGAGAATTTATGGTCTGCTGGGCAGAAACGGAGCCGGAAAAACCACTACCATGAAAATGCTGTTGGGTTTAACGAAGCCTACTTCCGGTGAGGTCAAAATCTGGGGAACGTCTTTGCAAGGGAATGAAAAGAAGTTGCTCCCCCGCATTGGCAGTTTGATTGAGTCCCCTGGTTTTTATCCCAATCTGACCGGCACAGAGAACCTGCGTATCTTTGCTACTCTGCGGGGTGTACCAAACAATCATGCTATCAAAGATGCTCTGGATCTGGTAGGACTGCCCTACAAAGATAAAAAGCTCTTTTCACAGTATTCTCTTGGTATGAAGCAGCGGCTTGCCATCGCCCTTGCCGTTATGCACGATCCGGAGCTTTTGATTTTGGATGAGCCGATCAACGGCCTCGATCCCATCGGTATTGCAGAAGTACGCTCCTTTATTCGGGAGCTTTGCGACGCAAGAGGAAAAACTATTTTGATTTCCAGTCACATTCTTTCGGAGATTTCTTTGCTGGCTGACGATATTGGAATTATCGACCACGGCGCGTTGCTGGAAGAAGAAAGCCTTGCTGAGCTGGAGCAAAAAAGCAGTAAGCATATCCGTTTTACGCTCTCTGATACTGCACAGGCGGCAAGAATTTTGGAACGCAATTTCCATGAAAACCATTTCTCCATACAGGACGACCACAATCTGCGCCTGCACAACCTTGATCTGCCTGTGGGGAAAATTGTAACTGCCTTTGTAGAAAACGGATTGGAGGTATCGGAGGCGCATACTTGTGAAGAAAGTCTTGAAGATTACTTCAAGCGTGTGACAGGGGGCGAAGGAATTGCTTAAACTAATCAAATGCGAATTTTTGAAATTGAAACGGAAGAAATTTATTCCGCTTATTATTCTGGCTGCTTTCCTGTTTCCAATCCCGCTGACTTATCTGATGACAACGCCCTCTATGATGGAGCGATATACAGATCGGGCAGATGCTTTTGACGGACTATTTAACATGGTGTTGGGATATGGTATCCAGTTTTTACTGCCCTGCATTATTGGAGTGATTGCCGCTATCCTGTTCTTTATGGAACGCGACAACGATACATTCAAAAATCTGCGTACAATTCCCGTAACCAGCACGCAAATGGTGCTTGCAAAGATTATTGTCCTCTTTCTTTTTGGAATTGTTTTTTGTGTGGCTTCTACCATTGCAACAATTCTTTGCGGATTTGGAACATTAGAAGTTTATGGAATAGGCTATAAATTGTTTTTAGCGGTTGAAACAGGAATTTTCATTACGGCAGGAACACTCCCGTTGATTGTTCTTGTTGTCTTTTTCAGTAAGACCTATGTTTTTTCCATTTTGTTGTGTGTCTTTTACAGCGTTCTGAACATGAGTGCTACGGCATTGTTTGACACACTGCCTAAAACTATGTTATGGCTTCTGCCCACGCCACTGACTACATTTTGGAGTGCGGGAGATATGGCGGCTCATGGAATAAAAATGGACTTGGAGCAAATGACAGGGCTAATTCCCTCAACATTTCAAGTTGTATTCATTCTTGGTATCATGGCATTCGTTTCGTTCTTACTGATTGACAGATTATATAAGCAGAGGGGGGAATAAACATGGTTCGCATTGTAAAAACAGAATTTTATAAATTGAAAAGGTATCATATCCTTTGGGCGGGCGTTGCACTCATGCTCCTATCCGTCCTGCTGACCTTGTTTACCTCTATGGCGAATGATGGTTCCGTTTGGGATTTTGCCTATCTTACAGAACAGGTCATCAAAAACAATATGTCCATGATTTTTCCGATGTGTATCAGCCTAATTGCTGGATATATGATTTCTCGTGAGCAGACGGATGACACATTGAAAAATATTCTGACTGTGCCGATCTCTTTTAAGAAACTGTTGACCGGAAAATTGATTGTGTGCGGCGTATTGTCTATTATTTTCGGGCTGATATGCAGTCTGTTTACAATCATAGCAGAAATGATTGTGGGATTTCCCGGCTTTGAGATTTCCTTAGCTCTAAAAGCAGCTTTGCAGATTACTGCGGTTAATTTCTTTTTATATCTTGCGGTTCTGCCGATTATCGCTCTTACTTGTCGGAGGGCAGGCAGCTTTTTAGTCGGTGTAATCATTGCTTTTGTCTATGGATATGGAGGGATGTTTGCCGCAGGAAATATGACATTAGCAAACCTCTATCCGATTACCGCAAGTCTTGGAATGGTAGGCTACCGCAGCTATGATACCGCAGTCAACTGGAATATCGGAACCTGTTCTTGCAGTCTTGCGCTTGCTGTCGTTATTTCTGCCATCTTGATTTTGTGCATGAAAGAACGAGAAGCAACCCAAACAAAGAAAAAGGCCAAAAAGGTAGCTCCAAAGAAAGGCTGGTGATGATTTTATGAAGAAAATAGTTTTAGCATTAACATTCGTCCTTGTGGGAAGTTTTATGCTTGCTGGCTGTTCAAAAGATGAAATTCTCAATCATTACAATAACATTGTTCAATCTGCGGGCTCCATAGAACTGACAGGGAAATCGTCACTGCAAGGGGAAAAAGAAAAAGGAATTGATGATTATACAGGGACTTATACGGCTGATTATGCGAACTTTTCAGGTACAGAGTATTTGTTCGGAGGAACTTCCATAAAGAGAGAAGCCGGTAAGGAGCTGTCCATTGATTGCACCTTGGAGATTACGGAAGGTACTGCAAAAGTATTTTGGATTTCTGGATCTGATGAAGCAGTCACGTTGATTGAGGCAACCGGAACTTATAGTGACACAATTACACTTCCTGATGGTGGAAATTATATTGGCATTGAATGTGAGAATTTCACTGGAAACATTGAATTAAATATTGAATAATACTCTGCCGGACGACGGCAAAAGAAAAAAAGCCGTCGTAGAGCAGACAATTTGACACGCCCATTTGAAACGGCGGCTTTGATTTCAGAGCCGCCGTTTCTTTGCGTTTACACAATCCTATGACGACTTGCAGGGACACGGTAGCCGATTGGAGGTTATTTTGCCGTGTCCTTTTCTCTTTTTCGCAGTATCCATGATCTGCACCAGTTAAAAAAAGCGTAGCTCCTCCATCGGAGCAGTCCGGCTTTGAATGTGAAATTAAACAGTACATAACCGATAATATATTTTCGTGCGCTTGTGCGGCTTCGTGTCGCGCAGGCGCATTTTGCTTTCCAGACTTCGAGACAAAGTGTCCCGAGGTGCGGTGCCGTTCTCCGCCGTTGCTCCATTTCGTTTCCGACCAACCCCGAACAAACTGAAATGGAGGATTTTACGATGACTACTATCAATTTGAAAGATTTTTATTATTGGTACACGCAGGATCAGCTTATCGAAGTTTCTGACGAGGTGGCCGAGGTATTCAAGGCCGATGCCCGCTATGAAATGGCCTACCAGCGGCGGCTCTCCCGGCACAAGGCGCAGTATTCTCTGGACTGCGATGACGGGATTGAATATTCCGCTTGCCTGCATGAGCCGACCCCGCAGGAGCTCCTTGAACGGATGGAAACCTTTCTTCGTCTGTGGAACGCTCTCAATTCTCTGCCGGAGATCCAGGGCCGCAGAATTGACGCACATATCATTCTTGGCAAGTCGATTAAGGAAATTGCCGAGGCCGAGGGCGTACATGAGGAGTCTATTCGCCAGTCGATCAAGCGTGGCCTTGAACGCATGAAAAAAACTTTTTGATTTTTTCTTCTTAACCCACTTGGAATTGATGAAAAAATGTCTCGGTTTATGAGAGGAGGTTTTCTTCCTAACGCGAGGGAATAACGGCAACCCTGAGTAAGTACGTGGAGCCAGACGGTGGGTGCGCGGTGACATTTCCCAAAAGAGATTGAGCGAACAACACCAACACTGTAAATGGGCCCGGCCATCCCAAGGCCATGATCCGGCGCTGAACAGGTTGGCTGCCTGTTCCTCCGGGCTTGTCGCTTTACTTGCGTTGAGAGCGCCGCACAGAAAATAACGATTGTCTTTGGACAGGCCAAGTAAATATGTGCGGCGCTCTCTAATATTCAAAAACTATAATAAACCTCGAGACAAAGTGTCCCAAGGTGGAGTAAGGCAACAGGCCAGCATCCCGGTGGTGCTGGCCTGTTGCGTTTCCCCACCAAACAGCGGGAGGCGTTCTATCAATCTGCGAAGGAGGTTTACCGTGAAATTAACTACACAGGAACTTGAACAAATGAGAAGCGTTGACATTGGCGCGGTGGCTGCCGAGTCCCTGCCTGATGTGAGCGGTATGACCTTTGACAATGCGCTTTCCCGAAAGGAGCGCATCTCTCGATTTTTGCAGACTGTCAAAAATCCATACTGCTTTTGCATCGGTGGTGTTGGCGTGAAAATTGAATTTGCTGAAAGCGGGCCATCTCTCCAAGACAAGCTGACTGATTTCCTGCTGCGGCAAAGAAGCGGGCTGTAACTTCGGTTACAGCTCGTTTTGCTTCTTCGAGACAAAGTGTCCCGAAGCGGAGGCATCCTTGTTGTCCTCCCCGGACAGAGTTATAATATAAGTGTAATGTGATAGGGAAGGAGGAACAATGGCACGAGCAAAAAACAGAGGGTATCAGCAGAGTTTCTCTCCCTCTTACACAATCCGCCGCTGGCGGCTGGGCATCTATATCCGGCTTTCAAAGGAAGATTTGAAAAAAGGAAAAGACGATAGCAACAGCGTAAAGAACCAGCGTGACCTACTGAACGATTTTTACCGACGCAACATTGACGAGTTTGAAAGCATCACGGAATATGTGGATGATGGTCATACTGGAACGGACGCCAACCGTGAAGATTTTCAACGGCTCTTGGCGGATGTCATGAGTGGTAAAATCAACTGCGTTATAGTAAAAGACCTGTCCCGCTTCGCACGAAATTATAGCGATGCCGGAAGTTTGATCGACAACCTGTTTGTTCAAATGGGTGTTCGCTTTATCAGCCTTGCTGAGAATGTGGACAGCTACAAGAACCCCGACAGCGTTTCAAATATCATCGTTCCCATTACAAATGTGATGAACGATAATTACTGCTATCAGACTTCCAAAAAGATCCGGCAGGTATTTGATTACAAACGGCGCAACGGCCAGTATATCGGAGCATTTGCTCCTTACGGCTATGTAAAGCACCCAAAGGACAAGCACAGGCTGATTGTTGATCCCGATGCTGCTGAAAATGTCAAACTCATTTTCACAATGCTTATTCAAGGGTCATCAAAACGTGCTATCGCGTTGTACCTGAACGAACACGGCGTACCGAGCCCCTCGGCTTACAAGGTACAAAAGGGCTTGCCTGTTTCGACAAGAGGGTATGACGATCCTATGTGGGGAGCCCGCATGATCCACTCCATTCTTACCAATCCGACCTACACCGGGGACTTGGCCCAAGGCCGGAGCCGGGTGAAAAGCTACAAGGTACACCAGATTGAAGCGGTTCCCCGTGAGGAATGGGTAGAAGTCGCTGGAACGCATGAGGCCATTATCGACTATGAAACTTTCGATAAGGTACAGGCTCTCTTACAGCGTGATACCCGTACTTCCCCGAAAGGCCGTGAGGTACATTTATTCAGCGGCTTTCTGAAATGTGCCGATTGCGGGCGGGCCATTACCCGATGCGTTGGCAAGAACAACAATGTATATTATTCTTGCTCAACCTACAAGAACCGTTCCCGGACAGCCTGCACCATGCACTCAATCAAGCATGAACGGCTGGAGGCTGCTGTTTTGTTCGCTGTACAGCATCAGGTACATTTGGCTGTTTCCTACTCGGAAATCGTCACGCAGATCAATTCCGCTCCAATCAAAAAAAGCCAGTCTTACCGACTGGACGATCTGATAGCTGCAAAAGAGCGGGAACTGACAAAGATAACACGCTACAAGCAATCTCTTTATCAGGACTGGAAAGACGGTGAAATCACCCAGCAGGAATACCGGGATATGAAGGCTGACTATGAACGGCAGACTTCTGATATTTCCGCGGTGCTTACCCGGCTGAACGCTGAACGCGCAGAACTGGCAAACGGTGTAGACAACGAGCATCCTGCACTGGTAGCCTTTATGAAGTATCAAAACATTGAAGCCCTCAATCGGGAAATCTTGGTTGAGCTTGTGGACTATATCAAGGTCTATGAAAACGGCAATATCAGCGTGAAATTCAAATTTGCTGACGAGCTCCGCAAGATTGCAGAGTACATTGAAATTAACACTACGGAAGATACCGCAGTAGCGGGCTAACCCCCGCTACAAACCCCTTTGACAGTGTGTTTTCCTAATAGGCGCTAATCATAAGCGTTTCATAATGCATGTAATCTAAAGTATTCCTGTCTGCAAGAATTTGAAGACTTGCCGGGAACTCATCATCAGCTTCCCAGAAACGAATGATAATCGGCAAAAAAGGAAAAAGATTTAATTTAAAAGCAACATCTCCTTTTTCCAGTTCCTTTCCGGAAAGTGCTATACAGGCATTACGCAATTCAACGGTTTTTCCGTTAAAAAAGTCAGCGGTATTCTGAAAAAATCCGCTGCTCGTTGAGAGATTTCCTGTTCGGACAGAGGAAAGGCTGTTTATGTTTATAAATTCATGTGACAGATGGCATCTATCCTTTGAATAACATAAAACATCATAAATAGTCATTGCTTCATTGTGATTGGCTTCATGAATTATTTCAAAATCATTATCTGACCACTGAACACTTCCCGTTTTTCGATTAATACGATAGGTACGGTTAATAAAAGTAATATATAACCAGTCAGAATTGTAATCTAATGAATATTTATGTATCATTGTAGCCTGATTATATTGCAGGAAAACATGTGCTGTAGAAATTTTTATTTTATCATAATTAGTCAGAGCTTTCGTCATATACCCCTCCAAGAATATTTTTGTTGTAGTTATTTTAGAATAGACTAATTGGTCTATAAAATCAATGCTTTTTGTGCCATTTTGTTATAGCAGGTCAAAGGAACAATGGCTGTAATGAGGATCAGAGGGATAATAGTAGTAACGTAAAAAAGGAAACTGCCTGGAATTATCCGACAGTTTCTTTTTTATTTGCAGAATTGTTGTGGTCAAGCTTTTTTGTAACTGATGTTATTCTAATTCATTTGACATCTTTTCGCTAATAGTATGATAGATTTCCTTTGTCGCTGAATCATTTGCACCATTTACGACCAATATTTTTCCATTTATACTCATGACTACATATGAATGACAGGATGAATGGGTATACCGGATATAATCTCCATAGACATCATTTCTAAAATTTCCCATAGCATATTTAAGATTTCCTAAACCATTGGTTCTATAATCATTCCAGCTCTGAGATGAATTTTCTTCATATGAGATACTGTCAATCTGCGTATAGTCTACTGTATAATCGCTCCAGCCTTGTGCCTCAATAGTAAAATCTTTATCCTCGAAACGAATCTCAATACTTCCCAAAAACAACGTCCATATACCGAATATAATGGTTAAAATGGCTATGATACCTGATACTCCAATTGTTTTTTTGTTATACTGAATTTTTAATTTTTCTCCGGTCGCTATCTTTTTCTTATAAAAGAGATAAGAATAGAGAATGCTGATGATTGCAGCTGCCATAATGCTTACGATATACAAAACAAGAGCAGCCATACTTTCCTCAAAAAGACCACAAAGCATACACAGAATACCTGATGCCATCCATAGTTTTCCACTGAATCTATGAGTTGCATTCCAATTTTCTTCATCCTGCAATGTCCATATAACCCGGATCCCTATCGTATTGTTCTGTTTTACCTTTGGCAGATAATTTCCTATAACCATGAACAGTAAGCCTGTTCCATAATACATGAATGCCATAAACAGGTTCTCCATATCTGCCCCGGTATTTACCAATCTGGCAATGCCATTATAGAGCAATGTAATAACAGGTATCATCCATATAGCCATTCCTATAACTTTAGGGCTCTGTTGTCGGCTTCTGTTATCATAAAATATGATTGCTACAAATATACAGTGCGTTACTAAAAAAAATACATTTATCCATTTACCGTGTGTACTCGTAAAACCGACCAGGACTCCTACAAAAATTACCAGTATAGAGCTGATTAATGAACCTCTATATTTTTTTATCATTTCCTTCATCGTCTGATGCTCCTTTCAAATTTGTGATCCACAGCATGACATCTTCCAATACGGAAGTGTTTAATTCATAATAAATAAACTTTCCTTCTCTTTGGTTTCGGATCAAATCAGCTTCCTTCAATATTGCCAGATGTCTTGATATGGATGCTCCCGTTACTGAAAAATGTGCGCATATTTCTCCGGCTGAAAGCCGCCCATTCTTCAATAAGTTCAAAATCTCACGTCGTATTGGATCTGCCAGTGCTTTTAATGTATCCTGTATACCCAAAAATTCATCACACCCCTTTATTTAACATTTAACCTAATTGTTAAACGTATTATAATGCAAGGGATATCATGTGTCAAGAACCAGTTACTTCAAAAAACTGCCTGGGTAGCAAATAAAGACAGAAGCATGGTTTTCCCTGTTCTGCAGAAACAGATCTGTTTGATGCCGCCATCCTTGCCCATCCGGAGAAGATTATTGTCAAACGTCTCCTGAAAAGTGAATGCCTGGCAGGGCGTGAGCCATACTAGAAAACTGAAATTCACTTATTTGCAACATAAAAGCTCTATCGTATTTTGAAGCACCAAAAATCTAACTTTTGGACAGATCAAAATACGATAGAGCTTTTTGTTATTAGAATCAGCGAGCTTTTTGTGGAAGCTGGCAGTTATAAGCGATTCCAAGCGGTGTGACCAAAAGGGGATGAACCGGCCGGTAAACTGGAAGGTTCAGCTTCTTCTCAAACACGCTGGTAAATTCCTGAAAGCTTGCAGAGCCGCCTACCACATAAACTGCAGGTATCTCATAGCCTTTTAGAAATTTCTCGGTAATGGATGCCATTTTTTCAACCGTTGCCTTAATAACCGGAAAAATTTCCTTCTCTTTTTCCGGAGTGGTCTTCAGAACCTCTGCCTCTTCGTAGGGAATCCGGTAATGACCGGCAACTGTCATTGTCATATGGCTGCCCCCAGTTGCCTCGTCATCCGTATAGATTACCTTGCCATCCTTGAGGATGCTGATGCCGGTTGTGCCGCCGCCCACATCTACAACTGCACCGTCGGTAATCTTTAATACAGCAGCGGCCGCAGTAGGTTCGTCAACAATGTTGGTTACTTCGAAACCGGCACCTTCCAATACATATCCAATGCTCTTCACACTGCCTTCTGAAACTCCCGGAGGAATGGCAGCAGCGGCATAGAGAAGCTCCGTGCCCAGCTTTTCTTCCAGTTCTTCTTTTAATTTTGTAACCAGCTGAACAGATTCGTAATAATTCACAATAACACCGTCACGGATTGCATGGGAGGGTGCAGAGACACCGGCAATAGGACGATTCGTACTATCTACAACTGCAAGAACCGTGTTCGCAGTACCAAGATCCACGCCTACCTTCAAACGCCCTCTGAATTTTTTACATTCACCAGTGCGTACCAGTTCTGCAAAATTTGATAAAGTTCTGTTTTTTAGTTCCATATCCGAACACTCCATTTCTAATAAATCTGGAAGCTGTGAATCAGTGTACTGATACATTCATATTTTGCAGTGATTCGCAGCGATAATGTATTTATTATATATGAAAAAAGGCGAAAAAACAATAATTTTGCCCGGAATATGGCTCATTGCCGGCGTAAATTAAAATGGCAAAGTAAGCTGATCCAGTAGCTTTAAACAGTCCTCCTTTGAATATACCATAGGACTTCCTGGCAGTGACTGAACGAAATCCTGAAAGATCCGGCAAAATGATTCGTCTGAAATATGAATATTACAACAATATGTGCCAAATAAAAAAGCGTTTGTCGGGTAAATATTAATTTTGTTTTGCGCACTGACAGAAATAGACAGATAGTCAGGAAATTCTTCTGTTTCTACAGCATTGTTTGAAGATGGAACTGTGGTGGCATATGGGCAGGGTGTGTTAAAAAAAGATGGATCTGTAATTGAATATCATGGAACAGAAATTAAGAAACTTATAGTAAATGAAGGAGTTACAGGTATTGGTGGTTTACTTTGCTATAATCTGCCATATTTGAAGAGTGTATTCCTTTCCGAAAGTGTTACAAAAGTCGGATCCGGGTGTTTTGCAGAATGTACTTCATTGCAGGAAGTAACACTTCCATCCAATTTGCAAACAATTGCATATGACGTTTTTAAAAATTGTTATTCATTACAGAAAGTAACAATGCCATCTAATTTAAATCATATTGGTACGAGCACTTTCGAAAATTGTAAGAATTTAAAAGAAATTCTTTTGCCTGATACATTAAGTTCTATTGGTGAGAATGCATTTAAAGGATGCAGCGTACTTAAAGCAATCAATATTCCTGGAAATGTAAAAGAAATTGGGGATTCAGCATTTGAGGAATGTGTCAGCTTAGATGAAATAACAATTCCCCATTCTATAGTCCTTGGGAAAGGTGTTTTTTGCAGTTGTACCGCTTTAAAAACAGTTATCTTTGAAGCTGATCCTGAATTAAGCAAAATTCCAAATTATGCATTTGAGAATTGTATCAGTCTGACATCAGTAACGTTTTCTGATAATACTTCAGATATTGGAAACAATGCATTTTCTGGATGTGTTAGTTTGTCAGAAATAACTTTACCCAAAGAGCTTATTGAGCTCGGAATGGAAGCATTTAAAGAATGCACAAGTTTAAAAAATGTTCACTTTACTAATACCCAACCCTGCAGAATAGGGGAAGCAGCATTCCAGTATTGTAGCAGCTTGGAAAGTATCAATATTGTAGGAGATATTGGAGCTGATGCATTTAATAGTTGCACAAATTTAAAAACTGCTCATATATCCGATGGATATATTTGGGGTAGAGCTTTTAAAGATTGTATTAACCTAACTGAGATAACTTTACCTGAGAATCTTGGTTGGATTGATGAAGAAGTGTTCAGTGGCTGCACCAGTCTAAAAAATATTAGCCTGGATGGTTATTTATTTGAAATACGAAAAAAAGCGTTTTATAACTGTTCGAGTTTGCGTGAAATTATACTTCCACACACCTTTTATGCATTGGAAAATGAAGCATTTGTCGGTTGTTCAAATCTGGAATCCATAACCTTTTTATATGATGAACAAAATGCAGCACGGGATGAATGGCCGTTTATTGATCCTTCCGCAGTTGAAGGATGTGTAAACTTAAAAACTATTTATGGTTACAATGGCTGGGGACTGGATTATGACGCAAAAAAAATAGGTGCTGAATTTATTGCACTTGACAAAACACCAGATGTTATCCCATCTTTTTCCATAGAACTAGGAAAATATTCTGAAACTGATGCTGTAAAAATTTTCTGGAAAAAATGCCCTGATGTATCTGGGTATGAGATGGAGATTAGTAGCTCATCATATTTTTCGCAGTGGGCAGATACATCTGTATACCGAAAACTTGATAATACTCAAGATTTCACTTACTGGTTTGAGGCCGAACCAGACTGTACGTATTATGTACGCATGAGAGCATATAACCATTATGTAGAAACCAGCTACGGTGAATGGTCTCAGCCCCAATCATTTATCATTACACGCGACAAATTGACGCCGACCATTACGCCATCGCCCACAGCAACGCCAGCTCCAACTGATACACCAAAGCCAACTGCTGTGCCAAAACCGACCACTGCGCCAAAACCAACCACAATCCCAACGCCATCCAAGGCTCCATCACCACAAGCACCATCATCAAAGCCAACTATGAAGGTAAATATGTCCAGCCTTGTTTTAAAAACCAGACAACGTAGCAGTGCCCTGAAAGTAACTGGTTTGGCGCCTGGCGATTTCGTAAAATCCTGGAAATCGGGGAACACAAAAATCGTCACGGTAACCGGAAATCCAAATGGAACCTGTAAGTTAAAAGCAGGTACAAAAAGTGGAAAAACCACGCTCACAATTACACTAAACAGTGGCCTCACCAAAAAAATACCTGTCCGTGTCCAGAAAACGACCGTTCGGACGCAGAAAATTACAGGCATCCCGAAAAAGCTTGTTTTGAAGGTGAAAAAGAAAGCCACCTTAAAACCTGTGATTCTTCCGTTAACAAGTACCGAAAAAATCACCTACAAGAGCAGCAACAAAAAAGTAGCAACCGTATCCGCAAAGGGGGTAATTGCTGCAAAGAAGAAAGGAACTGCCACCATTACAGTGAAATCAGGAAAGAAATCCGTGAAGTAACAGCTTTGAAACGTATTATTTAAAATTTATGGGAGGCAGTACAGTTTTGTACTGTCTCCCTACTATAATAGCAAACACAAAAAAATTGTACGCGCTATGAACAGCACTTTGCAAATCAAGTCTTACACATAGAAAAAAATTGAGCAGTGGCTGGAGGAACAGGAGACTTGAATATTTTTTTTGAACGTGTTAATATGCTGATGTACTTAAAATCTGGCCTGGAAAATATATTATGGGTTACAGCGATAAAGCAAAAAAATATAAAGTTTCGGAATGGTTTGATGAATGGATGAAACTTTATAAAATTGGACGCATTAAGACGAATACAGTCCGAGGATATGTAGACGGCTTTGAAAGAGCAACCGACTTTATTGGATCTGTAAGGCTGTCATAGGAGAAATTTCAGCACTTTTGTGGTCTGATATTGATTTTGAAAAGCATCGTATTCGTGTCTGTAAAACTTTAAATGAGACGACGGTATTTTATGATGATAGTAAGAACCGCCTGGAGGAAACATACTCAAAGAAGCAGATTGCTACGCCGAATCGGGAACCACATTTGTTTAGTGTACATCCACATAAGTTTCGGCATACTTTTGTCACGAGAATGAATCAATCTGGTATGTCACCATTTACCGTTCGCAAGATTGTAGGTCACGCACATGTTAACATGACGGAATATTATACACACTTGGAACAGGAGTATATTTCAGATGAATTTAATAAATTCTCCGAGAAATATGAAGAGGAAAAAGTTCCGGCTATACCAGAAAAAAATAACAAAGGAAAATTATGGAAAATAACACTGATAATAAAAAAATACTAAAAGGTGGTCAAAAAGTGGTCAAAACAGTTTGGAAGATGCCACAAACCCGCATAAAACAAGGGCTTCCGCAGATACTATTAAGATGTCACCCATATGGGAACGGTGATTTGTTTCGCTATTAAAATGTCCGTTAAATGCGATCTTTTAAGGCTTTTCGAAGGTGCTAGGAGATTTTTATGAGTAGCATTAAATGGCGGTTCATGGCATGGGATTATTGCAAAAACCGTGCAGTAAAACAACCAGAAAAAAATTTTTTAATAGATCATATCTCAAGTACAATATGCTTTATTATAAAGTAAGACCGAACCAAGTATAATTGATTATGCAGGGTTCGGTCTGTTTCATTTGGGCTGTGATAATACAAGATCACGTATATAAATTAGCAGTTGTTACAAATGCCGAATTAGAGTATAATATAACTATATTCGGAAAAGGATTTTTGAATATACCCGAAAAGGAGTAATGCCAGTGAATACAGAAACGAAGAATGCAATTCTCATAACTGATAAAGATGCACAGTATGAT
Organism: Ruminococcus sp. Marseille-P328; assembly: GCF_964249465.1. Lineage (NCBI taxonomy): Bacteria > Bacillati > Bacillota > Clostridia > Eubacteriales > Oscillospiraceae > Ruminococcus > Ruminococcus sp. Marseille-P328. The sequence continues at coordinate 160,097 of NZ_CAXUBQ010000005.1, forward strand.
GAGAGAGCGAAAAGACTGCTTGGTCAGAAAAGCATTCTGGCACATATACTGGTAAAAACAGTAGATGAATTCATGGGAATGAATCCAAAAGATGTAATATCTTACATTGAAGGAGAGCCATTTATTAATACTGTTCCGGTTGAACCTGGGCTTACGAATACTGTTGTTGAAAAAGATAGTCAGCGAGTCGTAGGTTTTAATTCTGAAAACCAGGAGATTCATGAAGGAACTATAAGGTTTGATATTATCTTTTATGTACGGATGAGAGATGGATTATCACAGATTATTGTGAACGTGGAAGCACAAAAGGATGAGCCTGAGAAATATGAGATTTTAAACCGAGCTATCTTTTATGTGAGTCGCATGATTTCTTCACAGAAAGAAAAAGATTTTTCAAATTCAAATTATAATGATATCAAACGTGTTTATTCCATCTGGGTGTGTATGAACATGCCGGAAAATAGTTTGGAGCATATTCATCTGGTAAAGGATAGTCTTGTCAATTCGCATGCCTGGAAGGGAAAGTTGGATCTGATTAATATTGTCATGATCGGACTGGCAGAAGAGCTTCCTGAACATGAAGAAAAATACGAGTTACATAGATTACTTGGAGCATTGTTATCCCAGAATCTGTCTGTAAATGAAAAATTGAATATCATCGGAAACGAATATGATATTCCAATGGAAGAAGACTTCAGAGAGGATGTGAGTGTTATGTGTAATTTAAGTCAGAAAATTAAAGAAACTGGAATTGAGATTGGTAAAAAAGAAATGATTGTAAAAATGCACAGCAAGGGTTATACAATCGCTCAGATCGCCGATGTAGCGGGAATGGAAGAAAAACGGATTGAAGAAATTATTAAAAATGAGGAATTGCTACCAGCATAATGTTGTGTGAAGGAAAAGTCATTCAAATGGATGTTCATTTGAATGGCTTTTTATCAATTCCCAGATAAAAGGAGAACAGCTTTTCCTTGAACAAAAGGAGATTATAAATGCGTGAATTAGTAGCGACTCTGGCAGGCGTAATTGTTGGCTGGATTTTCAATGAGATTACGATGTTTTTTCGTGAAAGACCAAAGCTTACTTTTAAAATGGTTTCTACACCAGAAACGGAACTGATAGATAAAGAATACCGTACTAAAACAAGTTTATCAGAACATGGAATTGAAATTTATAATACAGGTAAAAATCCATTTATACTAGAGAGCTTTGAATTGTGCTATAAAAACAAATTGCTTGTAGATTGTCACATAGTAGAAAATGCCAAGGTTCTTATGCCCTCTGAAAGTTTCACATATACACTTATGGAACAAGAGGCAGATGCTCTACAACACCATTGCAATCAAGAAAAATTTGAAACTTGTGATGTGACAGCCTATAGTGTGGAAGGTAAGAAAATAAAAACAAAATTATGGGTTCCATTGTTTTATATTAGGGCTGGCAGATAAAATGCAATATCATCGGAAACGAATATGATATTCCAATGGAATAAGACTTTAGAGAGGATGTGAGTGTTATGTGTAATTTAAGTCAGAAAATTAAAGAAACTGGAATTGAGACAGGAATTGAGATTGGTAAAAAAGAAATGATTGTAAAAATGCACAGCAAGGGTTATACAATCGCTCAGATCGCTGATGTAGCGGGAATGGAAGAAAAACAGATTGAAGAAATTATTAAAAATGCGGACTTGCTGCCAGCATAAATGAAGAAGTTGTCGCCATCTGGTTGGATAAATATCTGATCGGATGGCAATTTTATTATAGAAATTCAACTATTTCCCTATATCGATACAGAAATCATTTTATATCATCAAACCCTGCAAATCTAAAGTGGTAATCACATTTCAATTCCATTTCTTTTATAAATCGAGAAAATCTTAAAAAAATCGCAATTTATTTTCAAATTTTTACACTTTTCGTCGAAAATTTTTATTATTTATAAGTAGGAGAGTAAAGAACCACTCCATATTATGAAAACGGAGGGATAAAAGAATGTGGGTATTTTGGCTTGTGTTCTTCGTTCTGATGGCAGTGGTGATTACGCTTATGTATTGCTGCCTTATCAGAGCTAGTGTGGTGGACGACGAAATGGAGAAGGCGTTTCAACAAAAGATGAAATTACGAAAGGATGAGGCAGAAAAATGTCAAGAGGACGAGCAGGAGTAATATCGAAAGAATACAAAGGGGAAGAGAATACAGAATTTCATGACATCATAAAACTTTTTAAGATTTACCGAGTAGTAAACTGGCAAATGCAGATTAAGATCAATCAGGTAAGTGTCATGCTTTCGCTTATGTATCAGGCAAATCATAGGAGTTCGAATTACTGGTTACGAAAAGAAACTAATATTTTTTCTGTTCTTTTTTCCTTGTTTATGATATGTGGAAGATTATTATATGGTGTACACTGGTGTACAGACATCATCGGAGGTGTTCTATTGAGCTTCGGATTGTTTGGAATATATCGGGGAGCCACTTTACTTTGCTGTAGGAATCAGTGACAGATTGGAGAAAAAACGGGTAGAGAAACATATGCAATAGCAGTAGGGGTGCTGTTTCTGATAATAAAAAGAATCATCCTTTGTATCGTGTGAAAAACGAATAAAGTTTTATAAAAAGGGATTGTTCAGAGTGAACATTCCTTTTTCTATTGGAAATTTGCCATAAATTGTCAAATAACAGTTGCTTAAAGGTACCAAATAATATATAATTGACTATAATCAATAGTTAAAATATCATTGTAATTACAAGAAAAGGCAAAAGCATTGCCAAAAGGGAGGAGGAAATGTATGAAGCATTTCAGAAAAACAATTGCACTCTTTCTGGTGGTAGTTATGCTGACAACCACAATGGGAAGTACTGTGCTTGCAGGAACTGAAAATCAGGGATTTTCGGATCAAGCAGAAACGACCGTGGATAGCAGGTTTCTGGATGGAATTGATACAGCTGGTTACGATTATGTGATCACATCCCAGGAACAGGCCGATGAACTAAGGGTGTCGGATGATTCCAAATCCATTTTGGTTGCATGTGGGTCAGTTTATCTTTCCGGCATCACAGCAGGAACCATCACAATCCGCAATACAACAAAGATCCAGCTATCTAATGTTACTGCGAAAGCACTGGACATCAGCCAGGGTACTGCGATCAGCTTCACTGGTGTGAAAGCAGACCAGCTGTTGATAGCCGGGGAAAAGACAGAAGAGTCTTCCCTGCAGATTGATTCTGAAACGAATATTTCCAAACTGGAATTAAACGGCGGCCAGGCAGTAACACTGGAAGGAAGCGGAACCATCGGAGATGTGGAAGTAAAAGAACCGGTAAGTTCCCTGGCGGTTTACGCCACCTGTAAAGTAACAAACCAGTCCGGAAAAGCACTGGAACTGGAAAAACCAGACGGAAGCAGTGAAACCCTTCCAAGTGGTGCAGCAAGCTCTCTGAAACTGGAAACTTACTCCGTTACATTTGTAGCTGATGGCAGTGAAGTGGCTGTCCGTCAGACAGTTCCCGGAACTCCGGTGGATGTTACCGGGATCACGCCAGAAAAAGAAGGATACATATTTACCACCTGGTATCAGGATGCGGCCTGTACAGAAGCGTATTCCCAGTTTGACTGTGTGAACGGACCTCTGACCTTATATGCAGGTTTTACAGATGCTGCTGAAGCTGTGACCGTTACCTTTGAAACATTTGATGGTACACCAGCAGCACCTCTTACCTTTGCAAAAGGGGAAACACTTCTTTCCAAACCAGTATCCAAAATTTCTACAAATAAGGAGGGCTATACCTTCGGCGGATGGTGCCGTGATGAAGCGTGTACCGAATTATTTGCATATACAGAGCCGATTCAGGAAGATATGACTCTGTATGCGCTTTTTACTTCCAATGAAGCCATAAGCCAGGAAAAGGATGGAAGCTGTGCGGAGTTAAATGATTTCGACTGGCAGGGAGAGATCCCGCTGATTACAGATACCAAAATGACAGAAGACGAGGTTCTGTCCGCTGTCTCCTTAGAGCCGGGAGCCGGTGATCTGGATCCGATCCTGTCTGTAAAAAAGACACCGAACGGTTTCTCCATTTTCGGTGAATATTACGAAAAAGATGGAAAAAAAGGATTTGAGCCGGGAGCCACATTTACAGTAAGGCTTCCTAAAGAAATTAATTTTGCAGATTATTCCAAAGATGTTCGCTCAGTTACAGTTTCTGTTTATAAAGAGAAGGTGGAGATTGTTGGTTTTTCAGAAGATATCGATTATATTCTCTGGGACCAGGTAATATCCTACACCCCTGCTGTTGAGAAAGAAAATTCAGAAGAAACAGCAGGACAAACAGAAAAAGAAACAACTGAACTCCTTCAGGAGGAAGAAAAGGAAATTCTTTCCCGGCAGGAAGCGGATGAGCCTTCCGCAACAACAGAAGAAAATGAAGAACTTCCTTCCGAGGAAAAACCGGAAATTGAAACAGAAGAGGATGTACCGGAAACCGAAACTCCGGCATATGAGCCTGGGGAACTTCTTGTAAATGGGACGCTTAACTATGAGCCCGGGGAAATCGTAGCCTTTTATGACGGCGAAATCGGCCGGGATGAAAAGAGCATGGATTCCTATACCGAAGGCTCTTTTGACGGATATGTGCTTTTTGCTCAGGTTGTGGATGTCCAGAGCGAAGGGGATCAGACAAGGATCTGGTTCGGATATGCCAATCCACAGGATTACCTGGCAGATTTTGATGTAAACACTACAGATGATGTAGATCTGGAGAGCCAGCTGTCCGAAGAAGAACTCCAGGTAGTGGAATCCAAAATCGTCAGCCAGGTAGAGGAAAACGAGGAATTAAAAGCCCAGATGCTGATGGCGGTTATGACTTCTGAGGAAACCCAGAAGATGATCAATGAAAAATACGGGGAAGGAGTTTATTCCCTGGCAGGAATGAATGCCACCCTGAAGCCGGGCAAACCATCCGTAAAGATCTCTGCATCCGGCAGCAATGTAACTGCGACGATCAGCATCTCGGCAAGTGCAGCCATTAAGAACGGTTCGAAGACGATTCTTACCATTTCACCTAAGCTGTCCTTTACCCAGAGCCTGTCCGTACAGACTAATGTAAAAGGTGGAAAATTCTGGATCGATATGTCCGTAACTTTGCGTTCCACATCCAAGATTTCCCTTACGGTTACCGCATCCTCCGGCGGCTCTGTAAAGCTGTTCAATGATGCGAAGAAAACACTTTCCGAGATCGTAAAACCAGAAGGGTTAAAGGATTCCAACGACTACAGCCAGTATGACAAAAATGTTTCCGAACTAATGAAGACAGTTGGTTCCATTGTAAATTCCTCCCTGGTCTACAATGATATTTTCAACGTCGTTCTTTTGAAGCTGCGGTTCTCTTTTTACGGAATCATTACCTTGGGTGTGGATATTGACCTTGTGGGCCAGGTCGGTGTGCTGGCAACCTTTGGCGTGGAAATTGAGGTAAAAAGCGGAGAACGCATTGGATTTGAGTATAAGTTCCTGAAGTTTGAAGGAAGCTCCTATACACAGAAGCTGGAAAGCAGCGTGACCAGCAGTGTTTACCTGATTGGTAAAGTAGGGGCAAGGGTGGGAATCCGTGTTACGATTTCCATTACCTTCTGCGGCTTCATCTCCACCAGCATAGAAGGCAGCGTCTACGCTTACGCAGAATTGTCTGGCTTCTATTATAACACCGCGAATCTGGTAAGCGGTGCAAGCACAGAGCTGGGCGCATTGAAATTTGAGGTCGGTATTGATGTGGTTGTCAAGCTTCAGCTGAAAGTCAAGCTTATCTTTAAGACCAAGAAAAAGAGCTGGACCGTATACAGCGGCAGATGGCCGTTGTGGTCGAAAAGCTATTCCAGCGGTTTTTCCTATATGAACCAGACCACGTTGGCTGACATGTGGAAGGTTGTGTCCAAAAATGCAGACCAAAAAGATTCCTTCGGTTTTTCTTCCATTCCGATGAAAAACTGGGATATGGCGAAAGGCACATGCAAAGAAAGCTTCGTTCTGGCGACCCAGAAGGATGCAGGTATTTCCCTTCAGATCCAGAATCTGAAAGTTGATGGGAAAGCAGTATCGGACAAAGATCCCCTGGCAAAACTCTTTTATGTAGGAAACGGAAAGAACAACACCAGCCCCGGATTTATTTATCTGGATCAGGGCCTAGCGGCAAAATATAACTGTAAAAAGGCAGAACTGGACCTTGTTGTAACTTATACCAACAACAGCAAATCTGCTATCGTGAAAAAGCAGGTCAGCAGGTTCCATCTTAGTAAAAAAATTTATGTTGCAACCACAAACCACACGATAAAAGTCGTGCTCAGGGACTGGTGCGCAGACGAATGGGGACTGGATCCTGCCGGCTGGGACAATGCCCTGGTTTATCAGAACACTTTTACCAGTTATCTAAGTACAGGCCAGAAAACAGCAGAGTGGAAAACCGTCAGCCTGAATTTAAACCAGATCATCCAGAAAGCAAAAGATGCTTATCCGGAACTGGCAGGTATGGAATGTAAGTGGATAAATGGAAGCGGTTCCCTACAATCCGGAATTGGTTCCGTGAAGGACTGTTCACTGGATGCGCAAAATGGAACCTTAAGATATAAAGTTTTTGCGGATGACCAAAATTATGAAACAACTTATTATCTTTATGTGCACAGATTCCCGGGTGAAAGCAGCCAGGTAAATTATCACATAAGCCTGAACGGGAAAGAAGCAGATACCACTTATAAGCTGTGGGTAACTGCTGCGGACGGTACCGTGAAGGAATTTAAGAAGCAGAAGAACGGCAGCTATGACCTCACCATAAACAAACGGGATTTTAACGGGGAACAGCAGGCGGTGATGATGTCCGTAAATAACGAACCGGATCAGAAGACCAGCCTGTCCATAACCGGCAGGGAGAGCCAGAAAGACGTCTACCTGAAACTTGATCTCCGTCAGGTACAGCTTGTCATACAGGCTGGAGACGGAATCAGGACTTTTAAGGCATATCGGAAATCATTTTTTAGAAATGTGCTGATCCGTTCTGAGGAGATCCGTTCCGGAACGAAAGTGGAAATAAGGACTGTGCTGGACCCGGATTACAGTGACCTGGAAGTCGTCAGTACATATGATAACTTTAAATACAGCGTTACTGGTGAGAATAAAATCACCTTTACCATGCCACAGAGAAATATCACGCTGGTCCTTCGGGCCTATAAACGCCATAAGATCACATTTGATTATAATTTAGACGATTACGGGGTTTATAAGACCATTTACTCCACAGAAAAGCAGGATGTAACAGTACCAGAGGATCCGTCTGTGCCTGGTTACGTATTTAAAGGCTGGTATCTGACAGCAGATGGAAGCGGGGAACCGTATGAATTTGACCGTAAGTTAAAAGAAGACAGTACACTTTATGCACAGTGGGAACCATTAGTTTCACCGGAGCAGATACTGGAATCCATAACAGGAGTTTTATCCAATCATTATACGGACTCCCTGGAAAAGTATCTTCCACTGGAAAATACTCCCAAAAAGCTTCAGGCAGAAATTACTGGAAGACTGACAGAAATCCTGGAAAAGGAAAATGTGTATCAGCTGTATGGGAACCGGATTTCTTTCCATGTGGTGCTCGCTGACAAAGTAGAAGAGACAGAAAACCAGTATATCTATACTTACCAGGCAGATATCCTTTATAAAGATCTGGCTGGAAAAGAATGGGAAGGTACTGCCAAGGGCAGTTTTGTACTGGGAAAAATGAAACCTGAGGTTTCGGTACTGCCACTGGCTGGAAACCTGAAATATCAGGAAAAACTGGCGCTCAGTCCGTTTACGGGAGGCGAAGTGACCTACAAAGAAAACAAGGTGACCGGAAGCTTCCGCTGGAATGAACCGGAGCTTGTGCCTGCAGGAGAAGATAACGGAACCGCAAAATACAAAGCGACATTTATACCGGATGGTGACAGCGCAAAGCTTTATACCCCTGTAGAATTTGAATTACCAGTGAAAACACAGATCGGTGTCCGCGTAAGCTGTAAAGCTGACAGCCGAGATTATGAAAAAGGTAATGTTACCACCACCGGAACCTATGAACTGACACGTGCCGGTGACGGTATGAAACTAACGGATCTGGAACTGACAGACGGTATCTTTAAGTTTGAACAGGAAACACCTGGTGAAAACCTTAAAGTTACCTTCAGCGGTTATAAGATCCGGGACGACCAGAACACGGATAACCTGTATGTGCTTCTGGATGAAACAGCTGAGACAACAGCCTCTATTGGAATGGTCACTCCAAAAATCGAGGAAGTTCCGACGACAGCACTGCTGGGTTATGGCAAGACTTTAAGTGACTGTACAATTACAGGCGGAAAGGCAATCTGGAAGGGAGAAATAATAGAAGGTACGTTCAGCTGGAAAACTCCAGAAGCAAAACCAGTCGGAGAAGATAACGGAACTGAAAAGGCAAACTATACAGTTGTATTTACACCTTCTGAAGCCAACATTTATCTTCCTGTAGAATTTGACCTTCCAGTAAGAACGCAGATTGGTGTCCACGTAAGCTGTAAAGCCAACAGCCGTGATTACGAAAAAGGTAATGTTACCACCACCGGAACCTATGAACTGACACGTGCAGGCGATGGTATGAAACTGGAAAATCTGGAACTGACAGACGGTGTCTTTAAGTTTGAACAGGAAACACCTGGTGAAAACCTAAAAGTTACCTTCAGCGGTTATAAGATCCGGGAAGACCAAAATGCAGATAACCTGTATGTGCTTCTGGATACTACAGCTGAAACAACAGCCTCTATCTACTGGATCACGCCAGTGATCGAAACTGTGCCAACCGTAGCACAGGAATTTGAAATCGGTACCAGATTAAAGGATATCCAAAATTCACCAGAAAAGGATCCGGTCTTAACCGATGGAAAAGCTACATACAATCAGAAAGAAATTCCAGGAACCTGGCAATGGCAAAATCCTGAGACAGTACTTGACCAGGTGGGTGAAATCCGATACACAATGCTGTTTATTCCAGAAAATACAGCTGGATTTAAAACAATCCAGGCAGAAGTAACCGTATCCACAATAAAAGCAGTGGTGACGCCTCCTGAGATCCCGGAAATGGTCTATAATGGGCAGGAACAGGCTCCGGTTATTCCAGAAACGGAATTCTATAAAACAGTTCAAAATGAAAAGCATTTAGATGCTGGAGAGTACAATGTAACGATGGAACTTAAGAATCCTGCACTGTACAGATGGTCGGAAAGTGAAGAAAAAATTACGATCCTGCCCTATAAGATTCAAAAAGCCAAAGCAGACATTACAGGAACTCCGGACCCGGAAAAACTGACCCTAATTTATGGGCAGATGCTTTCAGATGGATTGACGTCAGAAACAGAACCGGACAGAGCGAAAAAGAAAACTCTGATTGCAAAAGATATGATATCCGGAATCAAGGTGAAGGTCGCAGAGATGGAAACAGCCGGAGAATGGCAGTGGAAGCTTGAAGAATCCGAGAAAAAGCAGCTGGCAGTTACTGAAAACGCTTATAAGCTTCAAGCAGTTTTTCAACCTGCTGATGAAAGCGTGGCAAAAAATGTAGAACCGATTGAAGAGATATTTACCGTAAAAGTAAAGAAGGCGGTACCTGCATTGACGTGTAAAGATTTCAGCGGAAAACTATTTAATTCAATAGATAATGAAGGAAATGTGGTTGGAAGTTATCTTTCAAATGCAGAGATTAATGGCTGGGTTGAAGCGAAAAATCCAATTACTGGCGAAACTATTGTGGGAACCTGGAAGGCAACACCTGTTGAGGACAAAGTCATCACTAAAGAGGGTGGAGGATTTGCATATAAGCTTACCTTTACTCCGGAAGATACAGTAAACTATTCAGAAGCTGTTGTTGAAAACTTGATGATTTATATTCATGTCGACTATAAGCCTGTAGTTCCAACGGACGCCCCTGCTCCAACAGAAACTCCAGCTCCGATAGAAGCTCCGGCTCCAACAGAAACTCCAGCTCCAACAGAAGCTCCAGCTCCAACAGACGCACCAGCTCCGACAGACGCACCAGCTCCAACGGACGCACCAGCTCCGACGGAATCCCCAGCTCCAACGGACGCACCAGCTCCAACGGACGCACCAGCTCCGACAGAAGCCCCTGCTCCGACGGAATCCCCAGCTCCAACGGACGCACCAGCTCCAACGGACGCACCAGCTCCGACAGAAGCACCTGCTCCGACGGAAGCTCTGGCTCCAACGGACGCCCCGGCGCCAACAGAACCTCTGGCTCCGACAGAATAAATTAGCTACAAAAAACTGACTGATCAATTGAATTTGACAAAAAAAGATGCTATGAAACACAAACTAAAAATTTTTTCAAAACTTCCATTAATTGCTTTGTACCTTATGTCTGCAATCGGAGTATATACTCCGGTTCTTGCAGACAGTGAATCCCAGGTAACTGTGTGTATTCTGGATTCAGGCTGCAACATGGAAGACATTACAGGGTGGAATTATCTGGAAGGCAACAATAACCTTTCTGACAACAGCGGACATGGAACAGGCGTCTGTGAAATCCTGCTGGAAAAGGCACCGGATGCAAATCTGGTCATGCTAAAGTGTTTTGATGGGGAATCTGAAAATCAGACAGACGATAATACCATCATCCAGGCCATCTATGACAGCGTAGATAAATACCATGCAGATATCCTTAATATGAGTTGGACACTGAATAGAGATTCGAACCTCCTCCATGAAGCAATTCAGTATGCCAGCGAAAACGGAGTCCTGATACTGGCTACAGCCGGAAACCTGAGCTTCCAGACACCTTCTGGAAGCCAGGTATATCCGGCTGCCTGGGAAGAAGTAATCGGCGTGGCAGGAGCTGATCTTGATGAAAACGGGAATCCCATAAGTTCGCTGTGGTATCTTGGCGGTGAAGCAGTATATGTAAGCGCAAACGGAAGTTATGAAGATCAGAAAGGATCCTCCTATGCGGTCCCCAGAGTAAGTGCAGCTGTAGCAGGGTACCTGCTGGAGAATCCAGGTGTAACGCAGGAAAAAGTACTGGACTATCTGAAAAATAAAGCTGTTGATGCCGGAGACAAGGGATATGACCTTCAGTTTGGGTGGGGGTATATCGAATGAAAATTGATAAGTAGTTAGAATAATGCGGAATGTAGATACAAAACAAAAGAATGCAGCTCATGTGTTGCATTCTTTTTGTTTTATAAAGCCTGCAAAAAAGAGCAATCATTTTTCATAGGCCTTTTTTCATAAATATAATGTGGAAATTTTGTACAAATTATCCAAATAATAGTTGCGAAAAACTTTAAAGCAATATATAATTGATTATAATCAAAAGTATATGCAAAATTATAATTACAAGGATGGATTGATGTAAAAATGCCAAAAGGATTACAACATAAAGGAATCGTCAGAAGAAACAAAATGATCTATGCAGCAGTAAAATTATTTCTGGAAAATGGATACGAGAAGACCACAACAGCCTCTATTGCAAAGGCTGCCGGGATGTCCCCCTCTTCCTTTTTTGCAGCATTTGATAATAAAGAAGCCTTGCTGCTTACCCTGGTCAAAACAATGTTTGGAAGCCAGTTTGATAAGGCTGAGAAATTATTAGGGGAAACCCCGGATCCGTTGCTTGTCTATGGAGTAGAAGTTTCGATACAGATGTACATAGCCGAATTGTCAGAACCGTTGAGGGAATTATATGTGGTAGGATATTCTCTTCCTACTACCTCAGAATATATTTATATGCGCACGGCGCAGAAGATTCAGCATATTTTTTCACAATATATAAAAGAAGCAGAATTGAAAGATTTTTATGAAATGGACATTGCCTCTGCCGGAATCACCAGAGGATTTATGGCAAAAAAATGCGACCTCTATTTTACCATGGAAAACAAATTAAGAAGATTACTGAAATGCTGCTTTACCTTATATAAAGTACCGGAAGCCAAACAAGAGGAAGTAATCGGTCAGATCTTAAAAATGGATCTGAAACCAATTGCAGAGAAAATCATAGAAGACACAGTAAGAAAAGCAGAAGAAGGATTTGAATCAGTTTTGGCAGAAAAGTAAATATTTTGAAAATTATATAAGTATAAAAGGACTGACAAAACCTGTCAAAAGTAGCAGCGACCTGCACAGAAGATGGATTAACGGAAGGAAGATACTGTGAAACCTGTGGTGCAGTATTTGCAGCACAGAAAGCAGTGAAGGCAACAGGCCATAAAGAAGTAATAGACAAAGAAATAAATGCCACGTATTTTACCCTTTAAGGATCCTGAACCTGAGGAAATTAATGGTTTTAAAGACATTACAGAAGCTGTAAACTTTTTAGATATAATTATCCAATGTGACGGACAATCAATAAATAATAAAGAGCATTTCTGCTTCACTCATAGAACAATTGAACCACATGAGGAGCGACGTGTTGAATATAGCGATGGAAGAACCGAAATGGGATGCTTTAAGTGCGAGGCATGCTCCTGGAGAAGAACTATTCGGTATATAAATGAACCATCATGGTATGCAGATTAAAGATATCCGGGGCACAAATTGTCATGTTGTTCATATCTGTAAGGAAATTTACAGGAAGTAAGGGGCTGGAAACAGTCCCTTTTCAAATACTTTTGGAAAGTTACAGGGAAAACATATGGATAAAGTTTTGAAAAACTGTGCGTCGCATTCTCGTTACTTCAGTGATGAGCTAGGCGCACTATTTTTTGAAAATAAGTAGAACAAATGTTTGTAAATTCTATTTGCATATGGTACAATTCATTAGGAAAGTATCAGATTCAGAGCAAACAAAAAGAGCAATTCTGAGAAAAACTGGAACTGCTCTGAATGTGATTCTTTCCAATTGAATTGTCTGGTAATCTATATAGATGAAAAATGGAGTTTGCCTTAATCAAAATGTAATCTTAAAAATGAGATTCCATTGAAAAGGAAAATAATTGGCAGGAGGATATCTTATGTTTCGCGAGATGAGAAGATTTAAGCAACAGGTTTCACAAGATGAATGTAAAAAAATATTAAAAGATGAAAAAAGAGCTGCTTTTTCTGTAATTGGTGATGAAGGGTATCCCTATACCATTCCAATTAATTTTTACTATGAAGAGGCTGATCATACGATTTATTTTCATGGAGCCAGAGAAGGACACAAGATGGATGCAATCCAGAAATGTAATAAAGTGTGTCTGACAACCTGGAACCAGGGTTTCAAAAAAGAAGGGCACTGGGAGTGGAATGCCACAAGTGTTGTTGTGTTTGGAAAAGCAGAACTTATCACAGATACCAAGATTATAGAAGACCGTCTTCGAAAACTGGCAGAAAAATATTACCCTACAGTAGAAGAAGTAGAAAAAGAAATGAATGGTTCTGCAAGAAGTCGTGTCCAGCTATTTGCAATCAGAATTGAGCATATGACAGGGAAGCTTGTAAATGAGAAATAATATGTAAGAGAGTTTGCTGACATAAAAAAGAAGGGAACACATTTATGATTATTCAGACCGGTATGCGGACGGATATCCCGGCGTTTTATTCGGAATGGCTGTGTAACCGGATAAAAGAGGGCTACGTGATGGTTCGGAATCCATATCAGCCGCAGCAGGTAACAAGATATACCTTTTCGCCTTCTGTGGTAGATCTGATTGCGTTCTGCTCGAAAAATCCGGCGCCTATGCTTTCACACATGGATTTACTGAAAACATATGGAATGTACTGGTTCGTTACCATTACCCCTTATGGAAAAGAAATAGAGCCTCTGGTTCCAGATGTAGAAGCGGTAATAGATACATTTCGGCAACTGGCTGAGATTACAGGACCGGATTCCATGGGATGGCGTTATGACCCTATATTCCTGAATGAGACTTATACGCCAGAGGTCCATATCCAAAAGTTTACACAGATCGCACAGGCCCTTGAGGGCTATACCCATACCTGCGTGATCAGTTTCATCGACCTGTACCAGAAAGTGAGAAGAAATTTTCCGGAAGCCCAAGCTGTACCAAAAGAAAAACGTCTGTCACTTGGGAAAACCATGATACAGATAGCCGCGGCACATGGAATGAAAGTATATCCCTGTGGAGAAGGAACAGAATTAGCCTGTTATGGGGCAGATTGCAATGGCTGTATGACACAGGAAACATACGAAAAAGCCCTCCATACCACGCTGGATATACCGAAAAAGCAGCCACTACGGAAAGAATGTGCCTGTTTTATGGGAAATGATATTGGAGCATATAATACCTGTCTTCATGGATGTAAATATTGTTATGCTAATTACGATACCAAAACGGTTCGTCAGAATTATGCTTTGCATGATCCGAAATCCCCGTTTTTGATTGGAAATTTAATAGCGGATGATAAAATACATCAGGCGGATCAGAAAAGCTGGATCGACGGACAACTGGTTCTGAAATTTGATTGATAGAAGGAAAAGCTATATGGAAAAGCTTTTGAAAGAACACTGAGCATAAGGAGAGTCTGAAAATGGCAAAATTATATTTCCGCTACGGAGCAATGGGAAGCTCGAAATCAGCAAACATACTAATGGTCCGTTATAACTACGAAGAGCGCGGTCAGTATGCCGTTTTGTTAAAACCAAGAACAGACAGCCGGGATGGAGAACGCAAGATCCAGTCTCGTATGGGATTATCTGCTTCAGCAGAATACGTGGATAAATTTTTAAAAGAGATTTCCCAAACCTGGAAAGAAGGAAATAAAGAATACAGTTATCAGGGAAAGAAAGTGGATGCAGTTCTGGTAGATGAAGCACAGTTCCTTTCGGAAGCGGAAATAGACACTTTGTCCGACCTTGTGGATTTTTATAATATTCCAGTGATCTGCTATGGACTGCGCACCGATTTCCGCAACCGCTTATTTCCTGGCTCCAGACGTCTGATGGAGATTGCAGATGTCATAGAAGAGGTGCCGACTGTCTGCTGGTGTGGAAAGCGTGCACAGTGTAATACCCGGTATGCAAATGGAAAAATTGTACGGGAGGGTGCGCAGATCATGCTTGGCTCCAATGAAAGCTATGTGGCGCTTTGCCGGAAGCACTACAAAGAAGGAAAATTATGGAAAGAAGCTGGAGCAGAAAATGAAACGAGCACCAGGAGAAACTGTAAAATTATGGAAAAGGAGTAAGATATAAGAGGAAGGGGACTATTCTATGAGTAAGAAAAAGGTAGCTTTTATCTGTGTCCATAATTCATGCCGCAGCCAGATAGCAGAAGCATTCGGAAAGCATTTGGCATCAGATGTATTTGAAAGCTATTCGGCTGGTACAGAGACAAAACCGCAGATCAATCAGGATGCGGTCCGGATTATGAAAGAATCATATGGAATAGATATGGAAGCAGATGGTCAGTACAGCAAACTGATTTGCGATATCCACACGCCTGATATTGTGATTTCCATGGGATGCAATGTCGGATGCCCGTTTATTGGCAGATCTTTTGACGATAACTGGGGACTGGAAGATCCAACGGGAAAAAGCGATGAGGCGTTTAAATTAGTTATGGAAGAAATCAGGAAGAAAATCCTTGAATTAAAGAAGCATGCTTTTGATATGCTAAAGCCAGAATTACAGGTAAGCAAGGAAGCGGCAGCAAAGTTCAACCTTCATTTTGAATATGCGCTGAAACATTACTTTGCAGAAAACTAAAATAGATTTTGATAATTCAAGTGAAAATTGTACGTTAGGATCGGAGAAAAATAAAGAAATGAAACAATATATCGTGGATGCTTTTACAAATGAACCGTTCTCCGGAAACCCGGCAGCGGTTTGTGTGATGGATCAGTGGCCATCTGAGAAATCTATGATGAAGCTTGCTATGGAAAACAATCTTTCCGAAACAGCATTTATTGTAAAAGAGGAAAAAGGTTACCATTTAAGATGGTTCACACCGGGAACGGAAGTGGAATTATGCGGGCATGCAACACTGGCTTCTGCTTTTGTGATCCTGAATTATTATGAACCCCAAAGCGATGCTGTTACATTCCATACCCTTAGTGGAAAGCTGACGGTCAGGAAAGACGAAAATCTATATGAAATGGATTTTCCAACCTATGAACTTCGTGAGATACCAGTTACGGATGCAATGGAAAGGGCATTCGGGGTACGGCCACAAAAAGCAGTTCTGGGGCTTGACCTGATCTGTGTCTTTGAAAAGGAAGAGCAGGTACGGCAGATGCAGCCTGACCAGACACTTTTAAAGGAAATCGAGGGCAGGATCCAGAACGCTACAGCTGCAGGAATAAATGTGGACTGTGTTTCGAGAAGCTTCTGTCCGAAACTATCCATTGCAGAAGATCCTGTATGTGGGTCTGCGCATTGCCAGATCGCTGCGTACTGGTCCAGAGTTTTGAACAAGCCTGCGATTAAAGCGTATCAGGCATCCAGACGTGGGGGATATCTTTACCTTGAACTTCTGGATAAAGGAAGGATAAAGATCAGCGGGGAAGCCGTATTGGTTGCGGTTGCTGATATTAAGGCAAAACTCTAAATGGGAGCTATCGAAGATTCCTTTTAATAAAAGAAATACTAAGAGAAGTAAAGAAACTTTATAGTATGGATGAAAGAGGGATAGAACATGTGCGGAAGATATTACATCTCAGAAGAAACCTATCAGGATCTACAACGGATTGTCTCCCTGGTTGAGCAGAACATAAAGAAAAAAATTCAGACCGGGGACATTCATCCTACGGAAACGGCTCCCGTTCTTGTATGGAAAGAGCCGGGAAGGCTTTGCCTGACCGAAAAAACCTGGGGGTATCCAGGCTGGCAGAAAAAAGGCATCATTTTTAATGCCAGGGCAGAGTCTGTAAAAGAGAAGCGGATCTTTCAGAATGGGATTTCCTATCACCGGGCAGTGATTCCAGTAAGTGGTTTCTATGAATGGAACCATCAGAAGGAAAAAAATACTTTTTACCGGAAATATGGGAATACCATGTATCTGGCAGGATTTTATGACCGGTTTGGTATGGAAGACCGTTTTATCATTCTTACGACACAGGCCAATGATTCCATGAAACTGGTACATGACCGGATGCCGCTGGTTCTGGAAAGCAACCAGGTTGTTCCCTGGCTTAGTGAAAAGGAAAGTGCAGGAAAACTCTTGCAGCAGGAGCCGGTTTCCTTAGAACGCTATACGCCCTATGAGCAGCAGTCTTTGTTTTGAAATATAAATATAGAATCCAGAAAAAGCTGGTATGTGATTCGTTCACAGAACCAGCCTTTTTATTTTATCACAAAAATCGAAAACGGGATCGGAATCAGAACCAAAGGTTCATTCCGATAAATTGGACACAACGAAAAAAAGAGGGAAAAAGAAACATTTACCACTTTACATCCGGTAAGTGAGGCTATATAATATGCAAAAGCAGAACATATGTTCTTAATATGAGAGAGGTGAATCCTGTGGAACGAAAAATCTTACACAGTGACGCAAATTCATTTGTGTGACTTGAAAGTCACTACATTTATTGTCTTGCCGTAAGGTGTAAGACCTGCTGTTCCGTCAGTTGAGTCTAATATCTACAAAGTAGCGGGTAACTGCTATGAGGAAAC